>JBFXBK010000080.1:0-28549 GCA_050183255.1 Polyangiaceae bacterium
GGCGATCTGTGCCTGAACGTGTTCCCGGGAGGTGGCGTGCCGCCCGGCCCGTCAAAACTCGTGGTGGTGTGGGAGAACCCGTCCAACGAAGGCATGCTGGAGCCGGCCTTTGAGATGCAGCTCTCGGGTCGCGAGCGCTCCTTGAGCATTCCCCTGGCGCGCGTTCGCCCACCAACTTCGGTGAGTCCCATCGCCCCTCAGGCTTGGGGGTACATCGTGGTGCTGCCGCCCAACGCGCCGGAGTTCTCGAAGAGCAACTTCCTCGGCGTGGCGTACGTCATGCTCGTGTACTCAGTCCCCGGCACGCCCGCGGGGCTGTTCGGTGGCAAGTTCCCCAACGGGCTGCGCGATGGGACGGCGGTGTACGCCATGGTGAAGCCGCTTCAAGGTCGCCACGACAACTTCTGGCTCGCCCCACCGGGAGCGGTCTTCGATCTGGTCCTGTGCCCGCCAGGAGCCGTGAACTGTGACCCGCCGTGGCCCAACCCGAACTGAGTTCGGGACGGTGCACGCAGTCTAGCTTGCGCCGAACACTGCTACTCCTCCGTGGCGAGGGTCGCCTCGAGTGTCGTTTCCGAGAGGATGCGCCTCGCGAACACGCCGATCTGCTCGTCAGTCGCATCGTGGAGCCGTTTCTCGACCCACGCGGGTAGGTCGCCGAACTTGAGCTGCAATTGCTCCCGCAGCAAGCCACCCCGACCTTCAGCCCGACCTTCAGTTCGGCCTTCAGCCCGCCCTTCAGTTCGGCCCTTCTGTTCGCCGCGGTTCCAAAGGTCGTCCAAAGAACTCAGGAATTGCTGTGCCATGTCGGGTGCCTCTCGGAGGATTGTGTCACAGAGTGGGCCGCGTTGCTCGGCGGTGTAGTCGGGCGAGCCACAGCGCGAGTCGTTTCCCATGAATTGAGTTTCGTAGGCTGTACAACGGACCTCCCCCCAAACCCGCTAGTCGCAGCTGAATTTCGCGGCGGTGATGTCGTGGAAAGCCATCTCCTCACCGTTCGGGGGCGGGTGGCTGATTTCGCGTAGCTCACCGCTGAGCTTGCCCTGATCCACGCGGATAATGAGTTCTCGGCGGATCATTTGGCCGTCGTACCAATGCTCGCGCGCGTCGTAAGCCTGGAGATCTTTGTTCGTGACGTCGAGTACGGACCTGGCGGCGTTCGCATCGCTGATGGAGAATTTCAGTCCGAAGTCTCGATTGAGCGAGTCGTCTTCGAGCTGAACATCGAGGGTCATGTCCGCACGGATTGAAGAGGGGCACTCGAAGTTCGCGGCGTCGCGGCCCAGAGGTTGACCTGCCACGAATGTCGCCTTGTCGTTGGTCGACCGCAGCGTGACCTCTACCGGGGTGGGGGTGGAGTAAGCCTCATCATCCAGCCACCACCACGTGCAGCTTTGAGTCCCCAGGGCTCGGTCGAATGCGTCGCCCGCGGAGAACCCGAGATCGGTCGTTTCGGTGAACCCGATGGCGGAGCTGGTCGAGCCGCAGCGGTTGCGATCGGGGTCGTCGCCGCATCCTGCGAGGAGGAGCGGGCAGAAGATGAGAGCGCAAAAGACGCGAGGCATTCGCGGAGTGTACGCTCAGGACCGGTCGCGTTCCAGTGACCGGGTGGAACTAGGAGACGCCGCCCATCGCGGACACGTAGCCGCGGATCTCCGTGCAGGCTTCGGGGTCCAGCTCGAGGAACCGCAGACCGATGGCGGCGCCCCGCGCGCGCTGAACCCAGCGGGGTTCGGCTTCGACGGACACGATCTTCCCGGAAATGGGGAGCGCGAAGCGCACGCTGACCTTGGCGACCTCACAAGGTCGTTCGGCGAGCACCAGGAGGCCACCTTCGGAGATGTCTTCGGTTCGCCCGTCGACGTGGCGACCCTCGGCCTCGAGCACGCGCACCGGGGTGACGTAGGGGGCGCGAGGATGCTTTCTCCGCGCGGGAATAGGCACGTCGATCAACGTCTTGCTGTCACGCGTGCTGGTGGGGGGGAGGGTAGGCGGCTCACGGCGCAGGCCGAGCAACGAGGTGTGGTCGGGCAGCGGTGTCATGCTCGATCGGAGCGCGCCGCCGAATTCCTCCATCGACGGGTGGCGGTCCTGAGGGGCCTTCGAGAGCGCACGCTCCAAGACGGCCTGCAAGCTCACAGGGACGTTGGTAGTTCCCTCGGGGAAACGAACTTGAGGATTGGACTCCATCGCCAGCAAGATCTGAGCGTAGTTTCCGTCATAAGGTGTCTTGCCGGTGAGCGCTTCGAACAGCGACACTGCCAGCGCATACTGGTCCACGGAGGGACCGATCAAGGCTTCCTCGGCGCGCAGTTGTTCGGGCGCCATGTACTCAGGTGTGCCGATGATCGCGCCCTGGCGGGTCAACTTGGGCTCGTGGGTGTCCGCGGTCGCGGCGACTCCGAAGTCGAAGAGCTTGACCACTTCACGTCCTGCGTCGGAGCGAGCGATGAAGATGTTGGCGGGCTTGACGTCGCGATGCACGACTCCCCGCTGGTGTGCGACGTGCAGCGCTTCGCAAAGGGAACTGCCCAAGTGGACGACGTCTCGCGGGGCCAGGCTGCGTCGTACCGCGAGGATACCGCCCAGGGTGCGGCCTTCTAGGAGCTCCATTACGAGGTAAGGACCAAATGCCTCGCAGCGACCCGCGTCCAATGCGGCCACGACGTTGGTGTGCCGAGCCAGGGTCACCAGTCGCGCTTCCCGCAGGAGCCGCTCGACTGCCTCGTGATTGCCGATGAAGCGGTCCTGCAACAGCTTCAGCGCGACGTGCGCCCCCGTGAAGCGATGCACGGCCTCGAACACCGCGCACACACCGCCGCGCTCGATTTCTCGTCGCAGCTCGTACTTGTGATCGACGACAGTCCCAGGTTCCAGATCTCGCATCACCAATCCCTCCTCACCAACTCGCCGAGCAAAACGGAGCTGCTGGCCGGCCAAATCGATAGCCTTGAAGCAGATGACAACCGAGGTCGACCAGCACGTCGCGCTCGGTCTCGGTCTCGATGCCTTCGGCGACCACCATCAAGCCGAGCTCCGCGCAGAGTGACACCATCGACGCCACCAAGCGGCGCTTCACCGGGCTCGAGTCGACGTCACGAATCAGCGACATGTCGAGCTTCACCAGGTCGGGTTCGAGCTGTGCGAAGCTCGAGAGCCCGGCGTAGCCTGCGCCCAGGTCGTCGACGGCGATGCGGTAGCCGAGCTCTCTCAGCTTCGCGATGCGCGCGGTGGGATCTTTCACGTCGTCGAGGGTGGCACGTTCCGTGATCTCCAGAACGACGCGCTTCGCGATGGGGCCGAGCCCGGTGGTGGCGCTGTAGAGTTCAGGATCCATCAGGTCCACCGGGTGCAGGTTCACGAAGACGTAGGCCCGCGGATCCGCGCTCGCGATGTCCTCGGCGACACGCTGGCGGATGCGTCGCCCGAGGGGCCACACCTCCTGGAGCCGCTCTGAAGCGGTGATCAGCTTTCCGGGGTCGCTGAGCACGGGGTCCTTTGACCTGAGCAGCGCTTCGTAGCCGTAGATCGAGGCGTCCTGCGCGCGCACGATCGGTTGATACGCCATCCACATCGATTCCATTGCCCTGCGGAAATCTGCTTCCAGCGCCGCGAGCTCGGAGCTCGTGCCTGTGCCTGTGCCGAGCTCCGAGCTCGTTTCGGCCTTGAGCAACGCGAGCCGATGGAGTTTCGCTGCCCGGTGTACCACCTCCGTGAACTCCTTGGAGTCGATGGGCTTCAGCAGGTACTTGAAGGCGCCGAGCTCCAGCGCCTGCACCGCCGTTCGTACGTCTGGTGCGCCGGTGATCAGAATCACGGGGAGGTGTCGGCGTGACGACTTGACCGCGCGCAGCAGCTCGACGCCCGACATGGTTGGCATCGCGATGTCGCTGACGACCACGTCGAAGCGTTCCGCGTCGAGCAGCTCGAGCGCCTTCGCGGCGCTCTCGCAGGTCTTGACTTCGATCCCTTCGTACTCGAGGTGGCGCGCCAGCGCTTTGAGTAAGGCAGGTTCATCGTCGACCAACAGGACACGCGTGTCAGCAGGCGCTTTGCTGATGGGACTCATGGTGTTTCTCCTCCAAATGAGCGAACGACGGAAGCGGCGAGCTGCTCGAGGCGCTCGGGGTTGATTGGCTTCTCCAGCAGGTGAAGTCCGATGCCTGCCCCCGCGTCGCCGGATTGGAGGGCTCCACCGGACGTGAGGGCGATCAGCCTGCGCTCGTGCAGGTAGCTCGAGAGCATCACGTGGAGCGCGCTCTCGGTATCGGATATCAACCGCAGCTCACACAGCACCACGTCGAAGTGGGCGGTAGCTAGCAAGCGGGTCGCCGCTGCAGCGTCGGTTAGTACCGAGACTCGGAAGCCGCGACGTAGGATGTTGTGGACCTCGTCTCCGACTCGGCTATCGGACTCGATCACCAGCAGCCGTGGTGTAGCCGAGTCGGGACCCTTGCTCACGGCGGACTGCGTGACGATCTCCCGCAAGGTCGGCAAGATGATGCGAAAGGTCGTGCCCTTGCCGACCTCGCTCACGACGTCGATCTGACCCTTCAGTGAGCTCACGATGCGATGACAGATCGAGAGCCCGAGGCCGGTGCCCAGCCCCAGGGGCTTGGTGGTGAAGAACGGCGTGAAGAGCTGGGCCAGGACATTGGGAGACATCCCGCAGCCTGTGTCACGGATCTCGATCACCACCTTACCGTCGCGCCGCTGGTGCGTGTGGAGCGTGATGCAGTTGTTCGAGACGTTGCCTTCGGGAATCGCATGAGCCGCGTTCACGATCAGGTTCAGGAACACCTGCCCCAGTCTCGGCTCGTTCGCGTAGACCGGCGGGAGATCCGGGGCGAAGTCCTTGATCAGCTCCGCGTGGTGTCGCACCACGTTCCAGGCGAGGCGCGCCGAAGAGTCCAGGACCTGGTGCACGTCCACGGCTCCGCGTTCTTCCGTATCCGCGCGGGAAAATACCTTCAGGTCCTTCACGATCCTGGATACCCGCTCTGCTGCGTCCAGTGCATCCTGGAGCTCTTCGAGCACCACGTCGGTGTCGGGAGTATCCTTGAGCATTCCGGGCAGATCGCGTAGCGCCAGCTCGAGGTTCGCGATATTCACCGCCAGCGGGTTGTTGATCTCGTGGGCGACGCCCGCGGCGAGCAAGCCTACTGAGGCCATGCGATCCGCGACCATGAGCTGAGCCTGGAGCTTCCGATGGTCGGTCAAGTCGGTCACCATGGCCAGGACGCCAACGGCGACGCCGCTGTCGTCGGTCATCAGGCTGGTCGACAAGCGCGCCCAGAGATCGCTGCCATCGGCGCGCACCAAGGGGATCTCGTAGCGGTTCATCTTCCCACTGCGGATCTCATCGAAGCGCCTGAGGGCGCGTTCGTGCCAGTCCGGTGGAAAGAACTCCAACAACGAGCGACCCTCGAGCGCCTCGGGTGTGCTCTGCAGCATGCTGGCAAACGTTGCGTTCACGTACTGGGTCACGCCGCGCTGATCGACCATCCAGATCCCTTCAAGGGTCGTCTCCACGATGCGCCGATACTGCAGCTCGCTTTCTTTGAGCGCCTGCTCGACCCTTCGCCGCTCGCGGAACACTTCGGCTTCGAAGAGCGCACGCTGAATGGCGGCCACCAGGCGCACC
This sequence comes from Polyangiaceae bacterium, assembly GCA_050183255.1. Classification (GTDB taxonomy): domain Bacteria; phylum Myxococcota_A; class Polyangia; order Polyangiales; family Polyangiaceae; genus JAHBVY01. Next base: position 5,645 of record JBFXBK010000080.1, read on the forward strand.
AGGCGACCCTTGACGAGGAAGTCGGAGGCTCCGACCTTCAGGGCTTCCACAGCGACGTCTTCGCCGATCGTGCCCGAGATGATGATGAATGGGATCCCGAGCCCGCTCTCCTGCAGCAGGTTGAGTGCTTCGGTCGCGCTGAAGCGAGGCAGGTGGTAGTCCGAGAGCACGATGTCCCACTCGCGCTGAGCCAGCGCGTGTTGCATCTCCGCCGCGGTCTCGACGCGTTGGTGTTCGACCTCGACTCCTGCCTTGCGGAGTGCGCGCAGCAGGAGCGCCTCATCGTCGGGATTGTCTTCGACGATCAATGCGCGCAGCTGGGCCAGTTGCGGCACTCGGATCTGGGAGATGCTGTCAGGCTCGCTCACTGCCGGTCCTCCTCACTGGGTCTTCGAAGCTGAAATAGAAGCTTGCGCCGTCGCCTGGGGTTCCCACCGCTCGAATCGCGCCGCCGTGCTTCTCGAGGATGCGGCGCACGGTGGCCAAGCCGATGCCGGTTCCGGGAAACTCGCTGGAGGTGTGAAGGCGTTGAAAGGGCTCGAACAGCCGTGCAGCGTCGCCCTGGGGAAACCCGGCTCCGTTGTCACGCACACAGAAGCCTTCTGCGCTTCGAGTCAGCGTGATCCCAGCCCGAGGCGCGTTGCGTGTGTACTTCCACGCGTTCCCGAGCAGGTTGACCAGCACCACTCGTGCGAGGGCCGGATCTGCCATCGCGAACAGCGCCTCTTCGATCTGCACGTCGACGTTGCGGGTCGGCTCCTGCTCCCGGAGTTCGTTGACGACTTCGTGGGCCATTGCGGACAGGTTCAGCTTCGTCGGGCGCATCGCCGCGCGACCGATACGAGAGAGCGTGAGCAAGTCATCGATGAGCTCGCTCATCTTTCCGGCGCTCGAGTGGATGCGGTTGAGGTAGTGGCGGGCCTGGTCCTCCAGGGTTGCCCCGTAGTCCTCCATGATCGCTTCGGCGTAGCCTTCGATCACGCGCAGGGGGGCGCGTAGATCGTGGGACACGGTGTAGCTGAACGCTTCGAGGTCTCGATTCTTCGCCTCGAGCTCGTGCACGAGCTCGGCGCGCGTCTCCGCCAGCTCTTTCGCGGCTCGCGCCTCCGCAGCGGCTGCCTCCGTCTTGCGTAATTCCCCACGGATTCGACGAGCGTCATCCTCGAATTGCTTGCGCCGGAGCTGCGCCCGTACGCGCGCCTTGAGCACCGCGAAGTCCGCGGACTTCGAGACGTAGTCGTCGGCGCCTGCCGCGAGCCCAGAGACGACCGCAGCGTCGCTCTCCAGGGCGGTCAAGAGGATGAGAGGCGTGTCGCGGAGCACAGGCGCCGCCTTGATGCGCTTGCAGGTCTCCTCTCCCCCGATCCCGGGCATCATCAGGTCGAGCAAGATGCAGTCGGCGGACTGAACCGCGAGCAGCTCGAGTGCGGCCTCGCCGGAGTGGGCGAGGGCGACATCGTAGCCTTCCATGCGCAGCTCTTCGCCGAGTCTGTAAAGGTAGCTCTCGCTGTCGTCGACCGCGACGACGCGCTTCGGACCAAGCGCGCTGCTGAGCTGAGACGGGGCGATGGTGCCCGAGCGAATCAGCACCTGGAGCTTGGCGAAGAGGATGGACAGGTCGTCGGACTTGAGCAGGAAGTCGTTGGCACCCGCTTCCAGTGCTTCGAGCTCTGCCTCCACGGGATCCCCGCCAGTGACGAGCATGCACGGCGTGTCTCTCAACGCGGCGTCGAGGCGCACCCGGCGGATCACCGTTGGCCCTCGGATCCCCGGTAGCTCTCCGTCGACGAGGATCACCGTCGGTCGCAGAGACGCGGCCATGTGGAGACCGTCCTCACCCGTTGCCGCCTCGAACACCCGGTAGCCGACCTCGATCAAGCGCTCTGCGACGCGCTTGCGAAACGTGACGCTGTCGTCGACCACGAGCACGCTGGTTCCCTCGCTCACCTGACTCTGCATGAGCTCCAAGGCGCGGGAAACGACGTAGCTCCGCTCGTAAGGCTTTCCTATGTACTCGTCGGCCCCAACCTGGAGCCCGCGTACCCGATCGTGCACCTCCGCCTCGGTGGAGAGCAGCATGACCAACGGGCGCCCCTTGCCCAGGGAAGCCAAGAACTCCAGGCCATCTCCGTCGGGAAGCAAGAGGTCCAAGACGATCAGATCTCGGGGTTCAGCGTCGAGCGCGACGCGCGCAGCCTCCAGGGTCGCGCAGCCTTCAACGGCGAAGCCCGCGGTCGTGAAGGCCTCCATCAGGTCCATGCGCACCGTGAGGCTGTCGTCGACGACCAGCACGTTCATTGGGCAGACTCCCGCTTGTGGGTTCTGTCCAACGCCGCGAGGGCGTCTCCGATCGAGTCCAGCGGGAGCACGCTGGTGGCTGCCCCAATCCGAATGGCTTCTCGTGGCATGCCGAAGACACTGCAGCTCGCCTCGTCTTGAGCGATGGTCAGCGCCCCGGCTGACTTCATCGCAGCGAGGCCCAGCGCGCCGTCCCGCCCCATCCCGGTGAGCAAGCAGCCCACGCTATTGGGGGATGAGCTGGCGATCGACTCGAAGAGGACGTCGACGGACGGCTTGCACGAGTGACGCTCTGGACCGTTGTCGTAGAGAAGCCTGCCTGCGTTCACCACCAGGTGGCGGTTGGGAGGCGCCAACACGGCTCCTTTGATCTCAGCGATGGACTGACCATCCCGGGCGAAGCGCGCCGGGATCCGGATGTTCGTGGCGAGCCATTCCGTGAACCCGTTGGCGAAGGCGTCGCTGATGTGAAGCACGACCACGATCGGGATCGAATATCCCTTGGGAATTGCGCCGAGCACTGAGAGCAGCGCCGTGGGCCCACCGGTCGATGTGCCAATGCCGATCAGCGAGGGTTGCTTGCCCATGACGGCGGCGTGGCGGGGGCTACCTCGACCGGCCACGCGAGGGCGGCGAATCGCGCGGATCTTTGCGACCAGTTTCACTGCCGCGCGGAATTCTTCTTCCCACTCGCCTGGAGCACCCTGGCTGCCTGGCTTGTCCAAGGCATCCACGGCACCGGCCGCAAGCGCCTCGTAGGTGGAGACCAGCTCGCCGCGATTCGTGGCCGAGGACACGACGAGGATCGGCGTCGGTTGATGGGTCATGATGTGCTGGGTTGCCGCCAGGCCAGAGGTGCCGTTCAGCATCATGTCCATCGTGACCACGTTGGGTCGCAGCGAGTCGCACAGCGCGATCGCGGTGTCACCGTCCTCTGCCTCTCCCACCACGCTGAGCTCCGGATCGGCGTTCAGGACGTCGCACAGGTACCTGCGCACCGTGAGGGAGTCCTCGACGACCAAGACGCGGAGCGCGCTCATTGGGTCAGCTCCGCGATGCGCTTCAGGAGCAGGTTCTGGTCGAACTCCTGCTTCGCGATGTAGTCTTGCGCGCCTGCCTGGCGCCCCGCCTCGCGATCGCTCGGTGAGTTCCTCGAGGAGATGAGGATCGCAGGCACCTCGGCCGTCGCCTTGTTGGCCCGCAGCGCTCGCACGAACGAGAACCCGTCGGCACCGGGCATCTCCACGTCGACCAGGCACAGCCCATAGCGTTGCTCTTCGACGCGCCGTAGCCCCTCCTCCGCGGAGGCGGCGGTATCGACCAAGTAGCCAGCGGTCTCGAGGATGCTCTGTTCAAGTGAGCGGCTGGTGAGGGAGTCGTCCACGACCAGCACTCTCAGGCGCTCCGCGCGCTCGGTCCTAACCGGTTGGGCCGGAGCTCGCGCTCCCACGGCCTCGGCGTTCAGGATGGGCACGATCTCGCCGTCCTCGAGGATCGTAACGGCGCTCACCGCGGGGTCGAGCAGCGGCAGCGCCCGTGTCCCTACTGGAGTTACCGTGCGGATTCCGATGATGTGGTCGACCTGCAGCGCCAGATAGCCCGCGGGGGTCTCCGTCACGACGACACAGAGCGCCCTCGCTGCCCGTGGTCGAGGCGAGACGTAGGCACCCAGATCGACGAGCTTCATGCGCCGTCCGTCGACGTCCAGGGCCGCGACACCATCTGAGCGAGTGACCACGCTCGCCTCGAACAACTGCCCCTTCCTCACCTGTTCTAGGGGGATGAGGTAGCGATCAGCGTGAACGCGTACGAGCAACGCATCGAGCTCTCCAAGGGAGCCTGGAAGGTCGAGCTCGACTCGGGTGAACGCGCCACGCGCCGTGGAGACTCGTGCGCTGCCTCCGAGCTCTCTACAAACACTACCGACTATCTCGAGCCCAACGCCGCGCCCAGCGGCTTGATCCACCCGCGTCGACGTGGACACCGGCGTCTGCACCAGCATCGCGAGCAGCTCACTCTCCGTGATGGTCGCCGAGAGGCCCCGCTTCGCCGCGGCGTGGCGCACGGCGTCGAAGTCCACACCTTGCCCGTCGTCTTCGCAGTGGATCAAGAGGCGCCGCCCGCTACGGCGCACGCCGATCACGACCTGACCGATGGGCGGCTTTCCCGAGCGTTCCCGCTCGGCACTCGGTTCGATGCCGTGGGCCACGGCGTTTCGCGCGAGCTGCACCAGGGCGGGCTTGAGGCGGTTCAGGTATTCCGCGGCGACGCGCAGCTCACCGCCTTGGATGCGCACCAGCGCGCGCTTCTGACGCACTTGCGCGACGTCGCGTACCGTGAGCTCCAGCGCTGGCAGTAAGCTCTTGAACGCGACGTGGTGCAGCCTGGACGCCGCCTCGTGTGCATCGGTGATTTCCCGCTGCCCCACCTCGGCCCAATGTCGCAGCTCCTTCGATATCCGGGAGGAATCAAGCTGAGAAGCCCCGTCGGCGTGGGTCGCGGTTGCGCGCTCGGCGCTGTCGACCAGGACAGCGATCTGGCGCAGCGCAGCGTGAGCCTCGCGGAGACTGGAGAGCAACTCGGCTTGGCGTTCCCAGCTCAACGGTGCAACTTCCGAGCTTGCTGGTTGCTCCGGAGACGCTGCTGGGGGCGCTGGAGCTTCGATCTCCCCCAGGGCCTGTTCGATGTGCGCGAGGAGATCGAGCATCGCTTGGATTTCCAACGCTCCCGGCACCTGCCCAGTTGCTCGCATGGGGGAGAGGTACTCCTCGAGCTGGTGCGAAGCGTCCGCGATGGCTCCGTGTCTCACGATGCGCGCGGCGCCCTTCAGTGTATGTGCCGCGCGGAACAAATCGGAGGCGCCGGGCGCCTCCGCGGAGCCCGACTCGAGCGCGAGGATGCCAGTCGACAGCGCATCGAGCAGCTGTCGACACTCGATTCTGAAGTACTTGTAAGGATCACCGCTCATGCGGGGGCCACCTCCGCCCGTCGCACGATACGGCTGAGGTCCGACGCCAGCGTGGTCAGCTCCTTCGCCGTTTGCAGTGTCTGACCACTGCTGATTTCGCTCTCCTTGGAGGCTTGAGCCACGCTGGAGATCGCCGAGTTGACCTGCTCGACGGCGGTGGCTTGCTGCTTCGTCGAGAGTTCGATCTCCTTGGCAGCGTCCGTGGTGGTCTTGACGAGGCTGCCGATCGCCTTGAATGCGGAGGCCACTTGCTCGAACTGCCGACTGCCGGCGTCAACGGACTTGGAGCCGGTCTCGGTGACCATCACGGTGGCGTTCACCGCACCGCGGACCTCTTCGATCAGGCTTCGGATCTCCTTCGCTGAGGTGGAGACCCGATCTGCCAACTTGCGGATCTCGTCGGCGACGACTCGAAAGCGCACCCCGGCTTCACCGGCTCCGACGGCTTCGATGGATGCGTTGATGGCGAGGATGTTGGTCTGCTCCGAGAGCTCGGAGACCATCTCGAGCACGTTGCCGATGCGCTGAGTCTTCTGGGTCAGGTCCAGCATGTGGTGGACCACCGCCTCCACCTGGGTCTTGATCTGCGCCATGCTCTCCGAGGCTTCCAGCAACGTGTCTTGACCCGTTCGCGAGCTCGTCAGGGTCTGGTTCGCGATCGACGACACGTTGATCGCGCTCTCCGCGATCTGGCGCGACGTCAGCAGCAGCTCCTGGATCGTCGTCGTGATCTCGGCCATCGCGGTGGCCTGTTCGCGTGCGCCGGTGGCCTGTTGGTTCGCTGCCGCCTGAAGCTCGGCGGAGGAGCTCTGAACGTGACCAATGGCCCCACCGATCTGGCGACCGAGACTTCGCGAGAGCACGAACGCGAGGACGGCTGCGGTCCCGATGCACAGCGCGAGGGTGATCAGCAGCCAGCGTGTGGCTGACTCGGCTTGGGCCGTTGCCTCGGCCTTGTTGCGCGCCAAGTCGGCCTCCTGGCGATCGATGAAGCGTTGGATGGCGGAGCGCAGCGCCTCGCCCGTCTTCACTCGGGTGGCTTCGTATGCTTGATCGAGATCGTCGGCGTTGGCCCCGTGCTTGCGCCGCTCGAGGAGCTTTGCGACCTCCTGCTCGTTCGCTGCACTCGCAGTCTCGATCCCCGTGACGACGCTCTGGTCTTCGCCGAGCTGCTTAAGCTCCTTGAGCGCGTTCGAGAAATCTCGCTTCGCGTCCTGTCGCTGGTCCAGGTAGCGCTGAGATGCGCTGAGCAAGTACCCGCGGTTGGCGGCAGACTCCGACGCCCGCGCTGCGTGGAGCGTTTGCGCCAGGATCAACGAGCGCGCGTGGACGTCGATGACGCCGTCCTTGGCTTCGATGGTGCTGTGCAGCGAGCGCACCGCGAGCAGCGCCAACACGACGGTCAGCGCCACGACCACGAAGAAGCCGGCTCCCAGCTTCTGGCTTAGCGTCCATTCTCGATTCATTGGCTACCGGTCTCCGTGGTTGAGCCGTGAAGGCCTGCGAGCAGTTCAGGGATGTCGAGGAGCTCGAACGCTTGCGCTGCTGCGTGGATCAGCTGGCCGTTCGCACGGGCTTCCACGTGCTGTAGGCTCGAGACCAGGAGCGCGACGCCGCTGCCCTTGCAGATCAAGGCGAGGGGTTCAGGCCCGTCGACGCGCTCGCCGCAGAGCTTGGCGAGGCTCAGTGCGACGTACACTTCTCCCCCGTACGCAAGCAGTCCGAGGCCAGCCGGGTGCATCAGCGGTGCCGTGCGGATGACTGGGTGTCGCAGCACCGTTGCCACCTGCGTGGCGCGCACGCCATAGGCGTGCCGCTCGAGATTGACCAAGAGGAACTCCGCCTGTCGTCTCGGCGGCTCCACCACCGGCTCGGCGAACGAGCGATCGAAGTCCTCCCGCAGCGCTTGTGCTGATAGTGAGGTCACGAGGCGCCTCCTCCGTCACTCGAGCGCAAGCAGATGCGCCGCAGGGCATCCCGGGAGAACCCTCCCCCAAACAGCAACACGCGCTGCTCCGATTCCTCCTCCAGGAGCGTCGCCGCGCGCCTGAGGAAGCGACGCCCCTGAGCCGGTTCGCCAACGCGACACTTGTGAAGGCCGGCCTGCATCACTGGCATGGCGAAGGCTGGGTCGAGGGAGTGAGCGAACTCCAGTGACTCGATCGCGCGGCTCAACTCGCCCGCGTGACTGAGGCAGAGCGCGATCACATAGTGCGCTTCCGGGAGGAATTTGCCGTGGGCGACCAGCCCCTCCGCGACGTCTCGCGCTTCCCGTTCCCGACCTGCCATCAGCAGCAGCGCTGCACGCAGTGCGCGGGACTCCTCCTGGACCACACGGGGGGCCGCGTTGAGTAGAGCGAGCGCGCTCGCCGGCTCTCCCTCACGCACCTGCTCGAGCAACATATCCAGCCAGTCTGCGCCCGGTTCCTCGCTTGGAGGCGGCTGGCTGCCTCGGGTGAGCTCGGCGATGCGATCGGTCGAGGACTGGATTGCAGTGAACCAGGCCTCGTCGGTTCCAGTCGAGTCGCGCGAGAGCGCTACGGCCTCCTTCGGACTCACCCCGCCTGAGTGCTGGCGGTAGAAGAAGGCGCCGTCCGCCTGCTCCACCTCGAGGGCCTCCGACATCCCTCGCAGCGTTTCTGCGTGACCCAGGAACAAGTAGCCGCCCGGCGCGAGCTGCTGCGCGAGCTTCGCGACGATCTCCGACGCAGCGGCTTTCCCGTGGTACATCAGCACATTGCGGCAGAGGATGATGTCCCAACCTCCGAGCTCCTCGATGGAGTCCTGGTAGAGGTTCAGCTGGCGAAATTCGACCAGGCGCTTCGGCGCTTGATTGAGGGCGAACTGCTTTCCGCTAGTCTCGAACCACGCGTCAATCACGCTATCCGGCGTTTCCCTGAGGGACCAGCGCGAGTAGACGCCACGTCTGGCGATCGCCAGCGCGCTCGCGCTCGCGTCGACGCCAAGCACTTCTCCGCGCACGCCCGTGGCCAGCAGCGCGATCGCGATCGAGTACGGCTCCTCGCCTGTCGAGCAGCCGGCGCACAGCACGCGCACTGGGCTAGGAGAGCGCTTCAGGAGGCGCTCGATCATGGAGAACTGACCGCGATCGCGGAAGAAGTAGGTCTCCCCCACGGCGAGCTGCTCTACCAGCGTGCACAACTCGTTCGCCGAGCCACGCTCGATGCGTTCGATGTATTCCTCATGGGTTTGCTGGTGCAGCGCTGCACACCTGGCCACGGCGCTCTTCAGCCGCTCCCGGTCGAGCGCCGTCCCGGCCCAACCCATGTGGTTCTCCATCACGATTCTCGCGCGGGAGACGAGATCGACCGTCACGCCAACCCCTGTATCGCGCTCTGGAGATCCTCGTAGGTCGACGCGTCGAGCAACTGGGCGCACGCCAAGAAGCTGTAGAGCGCACCGTCGTGCGCCGCCACGGTTGTCAGCGCTGCGCTGTGATCTCCGAGGAGCCGTGCCTTTGCAAAACCCTGTGGAAATTCGAGAACACCGAGCACCTCTTCCACGGCACAGGCGACCGGTCGCACCCGAGTCTTCACCCAATACTTAGAAGCCGCGTCGACTCCCAATAACCGTGATAGCTCCACTACTGGCACAGCCTCGCCGCGAATTCGCGCGAAGCCAGTTACGCTCGGAGGGAGACCGCCAAGCGTACGGACCGGTTGTGCTCGCATGACCTCGGCCACGTCGCTTGCGCGCAAGGCGCACCTCCACTGACCCACTCGAACGACTAGGTGAGTGATGGCGGCGGGGGAGCTTGCTGTGGACAACATTAATATTGTCCGGTGGTTGGTTCTCTCCGGTCAATCGAAACATGTGGAGTTCCGCTGCTCACGTCACCGGAGATCTGCGGGAGAGCTTCTCAGCCCACGGGGCGCCTGGGGACACTTGAAAATTCCATACAGGAACAAGTGCGCACCACCCTTTGGGGTGATCCAACTGCGGTTCAGGCTGCGGTTCAGGCTGCAAATCCTGTGTTTGTAAGTGCAGCCGCAGGGTTCGCATATGTGCGTGTCATTGCGGTGGGAACGATGCTCGGTATCGCGACCTGCCTGCGTAGACTCACACTACGCGAGGCTTCTTGCTCAATTAGCTGCCTGAGCTGTTGGAGCGCAGCGGTGCGCAGTTGATGAGCACGGGACTCGGAGACTCCGAGTTGCTCGCCCACTTCACGCAATGAGAGATCTTCTTGAAAATAGCCCTCAACGACCGTGCGTAGGCGCGGCGAAAGCTGCCGAACGAGGTTATGGAGGAGCCTGGCGTCGCAGAGTGTCGGAATATCTTCTGACTGCGTGCAATAAGTGTCTTCTTGGAGTTCCTTGGGCTTTACTGCCATTTCTGCGAGTTTCAGCCTGCGGTATTCCGCCACGTCCAAACCGCACTGGCCGGCCACGTCTCGCGGAGGGACACTGTGCCCGAGACGGGCTCGCAGCGCCTGTTCCGCACGATTCACTCGGGAAACGGCTCGACGGTCTCGCCGAGAGAGCGGATCGGCCGAACGCAGCTCGTCCAAGATGGCTCCGCGGATTCGCTTACTAGCGTAAGCCGCGAATCCGTCGGGATCCGCGTCGGGCGTCCATTGACGCAGTGCTTGCACGAGGCCTAGATTGCCGGCGCTCATGAGATCCTCTCTCGAGACGTGGCTCGGGCATCGGGCGCCGATGCTGAGCGCGATCTTTCTCACCAAAGGGCGATACCTCAAGAACGCCTCGCTGCGGTCGGATTGGGTCATGTTGTCACCTCCGCGTGCCCTTCAGCAAGCGCCGTGCCGAGCTTCCGATCGCCATTATCTGCATCATCTTCCCGGTCTCATTGACCGCTAGGTCAATTTGACCGGTCGTTTCGCCCCAGGTTGCTTTAATTTCCACGTGGCATAGCAGGCCGGCTAACGCGTTGACGCCACGACGTGCGCGCCGTCAAAGCTGGATTAAATCTGCCAGTTCACCCCTTCCGGCGCTGTCTCATCAAGTGGATGCGGCTACGATCACTGGACACCACGCCATGGGAGCGATGAAAACGATCTTCACAGACTACGCAGATGCCGTAGGGCGGAGCACGCTCCGCATGCTGGTCGTTGAGGACAATGAACCAGACGCCGTTTTGATGCTGGAGCATCTGAGGGATCTGCCTGTCGGCCTGGAGCATCGGTTGGCGTCCACCCGCGAGGAGGTGCGGTCCGCGCTCGACTCCCAAGAGTGGGATGTGGTCGTCTCGGATTTCTACTTGCCAGGTTTCGATGCGTTGGAGGTGCTCGAGGAGCTCGAGCAACGTTCTAGCTTGGTACCCCTCGTCGTTGTCTCCGGACGGGTGGGGGAAGAGAACGCCGTCGCCGCGCTTACGCGAGGCGCGAGCGATTTCGTCGCCAAGGACCAGCTCCTGCTGCTCCCCGCTTCGATCGCGCGGTCCCTCCAAGCAAGCAGCCTCGCGCGTAAGCGTGAGGCCGCCGAGGTGGCCAGGCGCGTCACTGACGCCAAGTTTCGCCGTATCGTGGAGATGGCGTCCGAGGGCGTGCTGGTGCTGGACGTTTCCGGTCGCACCACCTACGGCAACGCTCGGGCGGCGGAGATGCTTGGCCTGACGCCAGACTCGTTGGTGACGAAGCGCTTGGATGAGCTGCTGAGTTTGGTTGGAGATTCGGCGACTCCGACGCAGATGTTGTTCGAGCGCGCTTGCGGTCGACGGGAGTGCCAGCTGCTGCGCACCGACGGGCAGCCCGCGTGGGCGATCGTCTCGTGCTCTCCGCTACCTGCGGCCGATGGGAGTGTCAGCGGCTACCTATTGATGCTCACTGAAACGACGGAACAGAAGGCGCTGCAGGCGCAGCTACTCATGGCTGACCGGATGGCGGCCGTCGGACTGCTCGCCGCGGGCGTGGCACACGAAATCAACAACCCCCTCGCGGTCACCCTGGCCAATCTCGATCTGATCTCGCGAGACGCGGAGCTGTTGCATCAGGAAGCGGCTTCGGACGTCACCAGGGCGCTCTGTGAGGAAGCGAACGATGCGCGCGAGGCTGGGCAGCGAGTCGCAGCGATCGTCAAGGATCTCCGCTTGTTCTCCCGCGCGGAGAGCGAAGAAGTGGGACCTGTCGAGGTGCATCCCGTCGTGGAGTCCTGCACGCGCATGGCTGCTCACGTGATTCGTCACCGCGCGTCGTTGCTCCTGGATCTGCAGCCCGTGCCTCCGGTCGAGGCCAATGAAGCTCGGCTCAGCCAAGTCTTGCTGAACCTGATGGTGAACGCAGCCCAGTCGATCCCCGAGGGACAGGGAGACAAGAACCACTCGATCACCGTCTCCACGGCGGTCGAGGCGAACCACGTGACTATCGCAGTGCGAGACACGGGAGTCGGTATCTCCAAGGAAGGGCTGGCGCGCCTGTTTACGCCTTTTTACACGACAAAGGCCGTCGGTGTCGGCACCGGACTCGGATTGGCCATCAGCCAGCGCATCGTTACCGGGTGGAAAGGACGCATTGAGGTGGAGAGCCAGGTCGGGGCCGGATCCACCTTCACGGTCGCTCTTCCGATCAGCAAAGAGATCCGACTTGAGTCGCTTCCCTCGGCACTGCCGATGTCCCCCCGTCGAGCTCGGATCCTGGTGGTCGATGACGAACTGGGGATCCGTACGACGATCTACCGCGCGTTGTGTGACCGACACGACGTCACACTGGCGAGTGGTCCACGACAGGCGCTCGAGGAACTCGCACGCAACGACTTCGATCAGGTCCTCTGCGACATCATGATGCCGGACATGACTGGCCCCGAGCTGTATCGGAGCGTGCTCGAGGAGCGACCCGACGTCGCGTCGCGCTTCGTGTTCCTGAGCGGAGGCGTCCTGAACGCGCGCCTGCACGAGTTCCTGGAGAGCGTCGGTGCAGAGCGCGTGCTCGAGAAGCCATTCAGCATCACCAGGCTCCTCAAGTTCGTCGATCGATACTTGGCGGATACTCCGGTAGCGCAGGCTTGAGAATGGTTGATTGAACTCGTGGAAACGCCAAACGGTCTGCCGATGCCAACGGTCTTCGTGGTGGACGACGACCGTGCGCTGTTGAAGACGCTACATCGCAGTGTCACGCGCATGGGCTACGAGGTTCAGGTCTTCGAGTCGGTGGACGAGTTCTGGAGCGCTTGGGACGCTCGCGCGCCAGATGTGGTGTTGTCCGATGTGCACATGCCTGGAGCCGATGGCTTCAGCATGCTGAACGCCGTGAAGCGGTTGGACCCGGAGGTGCCAGTGATCTTGATGACTGGCGCGGCGTCTCTCGACAGTGCAGTGCGGGCGCTCCGCGAGGGCGCCTACGACTACCTGGTGAAGCCCTTCGTGCCCATTGATGTCGTGTCAGCGGCACTGGCTCGGGCAACCGAGTCCCGCACGCTACGCACCGAGAACCGGCGCCTGAACTTGGAGGTCGAGGCCAAGCGCAGGAGTGAGGAGGTGATCGGCGCCACTGGGTCCCTCAAGCGTCTCTTCTCGCTGGTGGATAGCGTAGGCCGCCTGGACGTGAGTGTCCTGATCCAGGGGGAGAGCGGCACTGGAAAGGAGCTGGTTGCTCGCGCCGTGCACGCTGCGAGCCCACGCTCCCATCGGCGGATGATCAGCATCAACTGCGGCGCCTTGAGCGAAACGTTGCTGGAATCCGAGCTGTTCGGCCACGCGAAGGGCGCGTTCACCGGCGCTGATAAAGCGCGCGTGGGTCTGTTCGAACAGGCAGATCGGTCGACGCTATTCCTGGACGAGGTCGGCGAGCTGTCGATGTCTACCCAGGTCAAGTTGCTGCGAGTGCTCCAGGAGGGAGAGCTTCGCCCAGTCGGCTCCAACACGGTCAAGCGAGTGGACGTGCGAATCGTTGCTGCCACGCACAGGGACCTGCCAGTGCTGGTCGAGCAAGGTTTGTTCCGTGAGGATCTGTACTTCCGACTGAACGTCGTGGGCGCTCACGTGCCCGCGTTGCGCCAGCGCCGCGAAGACATCCCGGACCTGGCTAGCTACTTTCTAGCGCGTCAGAGCGCTCGTCTCGGCAAGCCCTTCACGGGTATCCACCCCGCGTGCCTAGAGGCGTTGATCGCCTATCGGTGGCCCGGAAACCTACGCGAGCTCGAGAATGCAATCATACGCGCGATTGCGGTATCCGACGGTCCAGTGTTGAGCGTGGAAGCGCTACCGCCCGAGGTGCGCGGCGTGAGTCCTTCCGCTCCAATGCCCGAGCTGGAGAAAGCACCAGAGACAGAACTCGCCGAGTTTGCGGAAGCGAGGCGACAGTTCGAGCAGACCTACCTGATGCAACTGCTCGCGAAAGGCGGAAACCTCTCCGTGAGCGCTCGAATCGCAGGACTCGACCCATCGAACCTGCGGCGCATGCTCAAGCGGCACGGTATGAAGTCGTGACGCGGTTCCGCGTCGTCCACGGCGTCGCTCACCACGCGACTCTGCAGCCGCGCGCCCAAGTCTCGCGGCTTCAGATCCCTTGAGCCGGCCCAGACGGAGTATGAGACACTCCGCCCATGACTGCAGACCACACGCCGGTCGTGAACTGCTGCTACGCGATGCCGATCCGCGGAGGGCTCTGGGGAGCCTGCCAGGTGATCGGCATCGACGGCGAGAACGCCGACATCGTCGCCTTCGACTGGCTCGGAAAGCAGCCGCCGACCTTGAAGCAACTCGCCAAGGCGAAGCCCTTGGTGCTCACCCATCACGCTCACAAGGGCAGCATTCAGCGCATGTACGCCGATGGTCCGGTGCCGGCTGATTTCCGCGCGGTAGGAGAGTTGCCGCCCGTCGTGAGCGGTGAGATGAAGCCACAGAGCTACGGCTTCTGGGGTAATTTCGCTCATCAGCTGCGGCTGCAGCAGCGCTGGGACCATGAGGTACCAAAAGCCGAGAAGGAGCGCTACCGCGCGGGCGACCAGCAAATCGCGCTGGGCGAGACCACGGCCATGGGTCGCTACAACATGTCGATCGGTGCGACCAAGCACGCCACGCTGCCCTGGCCTGCGGCCGAACCCGTGCCATGGGAGGTGCTCGATGCTGCCGGCACCCTGACGGCCCTGACGTACCACGGGCGCGACGCGAACGTCGTCAAGTACGTTGCCTCGAGGAAACTGATTTCAGAGTTCTCCTGGTACGACCACGGCCAGTCGAGCCTGGATTTTCGCGGCGCCTCACTGCTCGAGCTGCGCCTCGACGTGCCCAAGAAGCTATCGATTCGCATCGATGAAGAGCTGACGGACTTGACCCTCACCGGCCACGGCAAGGGCCGCTCGGTCTCCGTCGAACATGCCGCCAAGAGCGGGGCCGCAGGGGGTGAGGATCTCTCGCTCACGCTGTTCCAGCCCGTGGACCAGCTGTTTCCCCCAGCGGTGAGAGGCCTCGAGCGGCTGTCGGAGCTCGAAGTGAGCTGGCTGAAGGTCATCGATCTCAAGGCCATCGCCAAGGCGTACCCCAAGCTCCGCTCGCTGCTCATACGGGGGAAGTACGCGCGCCTCGAACACCCAGAGGCGCTCAGCAAACTGAGCGAGCTCGAGTCGCTGACTCTGTACGACGTGTACGACCTGGACGTCGCGGCTCTCCCCCCAATCGAGAAGCTGCCCAAGTTGAATCACGTGTTGTACGGCGGCTTGAAGAAGTCCGACGCGCAGCTGCTCAGGAAGCACTTTGCGAAGCTCCGCTACCTGGATATCCACGGCGCGAAGAACGACGCATGGATCGCCGCAAACGCCAACAACCCGCTGCGCAACTGGGTCGACGACGACGAGCAGTTCGGGGAGAAGGCCTGCAAGGTCTTCGCGACGGCTTACCGCGCGGCAAGCAAAGCCAAGGGCGCTGCGGCGAAGAAGGTGCTCACTGACTACATCAAGGCGCTCAACAAGCTCGACGGCAAGTACGAGATCATCGACACCATCCGCCGCGAAGAAGCCTACGAGGCATATCACCAGCTGGTCGCGCTCACCGACGTGAGCGAGAAAGACGCCGACGACTGGTGGGGCGAGCTGTGTGATTTCTAGCGTCGCTGTAGCTCGGCTTCGGCGCAGCGTTCATCGGCGTGGTGCGTCCAGGTCGAGCTCGGCGCCCAGCTCGAGGCCGAGCAACACCTGCATGCGTGGGTCCGCTGCTAGCATCACGGAAATGGGCACCACCCGTACTGCGGCGTCATCCGGTGGTTCGTCACTGAACGCTTCGTAGGTGTCGGCTTCGAAGCGCGCGACGTGGGTAGCGGGAGCGCCTCGCAAGATGTCCAAGCTGGTGGCGACGTGGGCTGACTCGGGGACCGGCAGAGCCCAGGGCTCGACCAGCCAGCGCCAAGCCGGTGCGGCGGACGTGGTGAAAGCCTGACTGAGATCCGGTGTGTCCAGGGTCCAGTGCTCGGTGTCTGGAATCACTTGCCGCGCGGATATCAAGGTGGACCGATAGTGAGTCGCGGCGCGGGTAAGTAGCTGCTCGCTCCAGGCTGCATCGCAGGTGCCCAGCGTGAAGTTGCCGAGCGCCTCGACTTCGAACGGCTCCGTGGCGCCAGCGCGCACAGACGCCGCGACGCCGTTCAGCACGTGCATCACCTCGTCCGTCGAGTAGTAGGCGGCGCCAGCGAGCACCAGCTCGTAGCCGAGCTCGGCGCTCAGCCCAATCGTGTGTCCCCAGCCCGGCACGCTGGTGGGATGGACCAAGTGTACGTGCTGGCCACGGGTCTCGATGTGGTGCGCGACCTGAGCCGATGCCTCATCGCGACTTGATTTGGGCGCAGCGAACCTCACCCCCTGATCCTACTTGGGGTGCACTAGATCTCCACATTTGCGCTGTGGCAAGTGACCGAATGCCCGCTGCGACGCCGTGTTTCGCTGGAACACGTGGCGGCTCGGCTATACTCGCCCACGTGAAACAGCGGCTCGCGTTGCTTGGGCTCGTGGTCTTCGCGCTGCTTGCCTGCAAGAAGTTCGAGGAAGAGAAAGAGCAGAAGTCCATCGATCAATATCGCGCGAACTTCATCAAGGGTTGCGTGAAGGGGGATGACACGGACTCGCCGTTTCCGTCCCTGGAAAAGGAGCGTGTCTGCGGCTGCATCGCAGACGCGTACATGAAGGGCAAGAAGTTCGACGACCTGGTGGCCGAGGAGGCCTCCGACGCCTCGACCGCCTTCGTCACGCCAGCGGTCGAGTCGTGCAAGTTCACGCCAAAGGGTCGCACCTGGGCCGTGCGCGTTCCGACGCCGAAGCCGCTCGAGCTTTACACCGCGGAAACGAAGATCGAGGAGCCGGTGCCCACCAATGAAGCGCTCAACAACGCCATCGATCTGCGCGACCAGAAGCAGCTCGACCTCGCTGAGGCCGCGTTCAAAGCTCAGGCGGTGGCCTACCCGCTGGATCCAGAGGTCGCGTTTCAGCACTACGTGAACCTCTCCTTCATGGGAAAGACGGATCAAGCCCTCGACGCGTTGGAGTCGGCATACAACCTGGGCTTCAACGACTATCCGTCGATCCGCTACATCTATCGGCCAGGCGCCGTCGCCTTCTCCACGCGCTACGAGAAGACCCTCGCCGGCTTGCGCGATCGCTACAACACCACGCCGCCCCCCATCGGCACCCCATACGCGTTTCTGCCCAAGGGCAAGCGCCCGAAGCAGGGCTACCCGGCGTTGGTGGTGCTCCACGCTTACGCTTCGAACAACGGCAACTGGGTGGACTTCTCCAAGGACTGGGCCAAGCGCGGGTTCGTTGCGATCGCGTTGCCAGGGTCATTACCGCTCGGAAAGCACCGCCTGAGCTGGCACGTTGGCACCTTCGCGGCAACTCACGACGCTATCCAGGCCGCGCTGAAGTCCGAGTTGGTCTCCGGCCTGGTCGATCCCAAGCGGGTGATCTTGATCGGCTATGGCCAGGGCGCCCAGCACGCGATGGGCGTTGCCACCGAACACTCCGAGGACTACTCCGCGGTGTTCGCCATCGCTCCCGGCGGCCCTCCAGAACCCCTCGAGGATAAGCAAGCATTGGAAGCGCCCGGCAAGCCACGCCTGGTGGTGGTCACTGGCAGCGAAGCCGAGAGCGCCCCGCGTTGCTACCGCTTCCAGCGCCTGGCGTCCGCCGCCGGTTGGCCTGTCGTGCTGCTGGAGCAGCCGGGCAAGGATGCTTTCCCTGTGGAATATCCACAGAACGGCATCGCGATCATGGACTACCTGGTTGGCAAGGCGGACAGCATCAAGGGCAGCGCCAAGCTGAAGCCCATCACCCCACCCGCACTCTGATACTCTGTCCTGGGGATTGAGTTCGGCCCCCACGAGCGTTATTGAGTTTTTTGGGGGTGAGGGTGCGCCGCGAAATTTGTCTGACGACTCTGTTGCTACTGGGGTGTTCGAAGCCGAGCACCCCTGCGCCAGAGCAAGCACCCAGCGCGAAGCTCGAGCCCGCGCCATCCAGCGCCAAGGTCGTCGTGCACCCATCGGCTGCCGCGGCGGAGAGCGCCGCGCCAGCGCCGAGCAGCGATCCAGGCGCGGGGAAAGACTTCGTTCTGTATCAGGATCTGAAGGCGCGCTTCTTTCCCGTCGGAAACGCAGTGATCGCGTGCGGCTTGCCCTGCAGCTACCCGACGCAGCCCGACCAGAAGGTGTGGCTGCTGACGGGCGATGAGCCAAAGGAGCGCCCCGAGCTCTGGCCGCGCACGCTGTGGAAGGCCTTCGACGCGAACTTGAAGGCGAACGACTTGGTGCCCGATGTCACCTACGGCGGCGAGTGGCCGAATCATTTGTGGGTGTGGGCCGGCACTGGCTCGCGTACCGGCGAGGGCACGCTGCCGAGCGCGAACTTCGAGCGTGGCCGCTGGGTGGATAGCAGCGACATGTTCAGCGCCGACCACCCGCTGCCGCCGCGCAAATACGACGAGATCTTGCTGTCCGCGCCGTCCCCGAGCGATCCAACGCAGACGTTCGTTTACGGCGGCGACGGGCCGCCCATGGTCGTGCCTGCCCACATGCTGTTCACCTACCGCAAGGGCAAGTGGGAGAAGCGCTTTGCGCCTTGGGGTGAGAACGCGCGAGTCACGCGCCTCGAAAACGGCAACACCATCGTGGTCACGGAGTTCTCCTACTTGGTGACGCCTGACCAGAAGATCCGCAAGCTCGAGGTCGAAGAGAAACATGCGCAGGTCATCGTGCGCCTGGGAGCCGTTGCCTGGCTTGCTGGGCAACTCAAGCTGAGCAAGCCGGTGAAGTCGGAAGACTTCAAGCTCGCAAAGCTCGAGCGCCGTGCTTCCCCTCCTGACGTAGAACCCCTCACCGCGTCCTCCCCGGCGGAGAGTTTCCTTGAGGATCCAGTCGACTACTCTGACGGTTGCAAGACGCCGATCATCGAGGTCCGCCGCAACTCGCATCAAGTGGACTACGGCTTCGACTACAAGCTGCGCGTGATCATGCAGCAGCACGCCAAGGAAGCCAGCCAGCTGGTCGGCTACGAAGCGCACCTCAAGAGCGGCTTCGCGCTGCTGTTCTCTGCGAAGGACGTCGCGCTGTTGAAGCAGTTCGTGGAGTGGTGGCAGCCCGCCGCAGAGCCCAAGCTGAAGTGCCTCGATGTTGCCGCGCTGATGCCAGATCCCTACGCACCGACTCCCAAGCTCCGCCGCAAGTTCTACCACCCGTGGTCAGCGCGCGCCCTGGAGCTGCTGGAAGGCCGGTAGCGAGCGCAGCTCTCCAGGCGATTCCCCGGCTTCGACCAATGACGAGCGGTGCACGAAGGCGTTGCGGGCGCAACGTCCCCGACCGATGCTCGGCGCCTCATGGGGTGGTCCTACTTTTGGATCGGTGACTTCGAGCTCAATCCGGCGGCGCCGACGCCGCGCGCCTTCTCCAAGCCGGCGAAGAGCGGTGCCATCACCATCGATCGGCTCACGCGCGAGGGGCGGCGGCTACTCTTCATGCGGGTGGAAGATCGCGACGCGAGCAGCGAAGAAGAGCTGACCGCCGCCGTACGCGGTCTGAAGCGCAAGAACGCCCAAGGTCAGCTGAGCTGCATCGCGTGGGAAGACGGGCCCGCCGACTACGGCGTGATGTGGCCGGTCTACGGGCGGCGCCGCAGGTTAAACCGCGCGGAAATAGAAGAGCTGTTCGCGACCCATGCAGACAGCATGCGAGCTCTCGTGGACGAAGCCGCAGCGCGCCTGGCGACTGCCGTGCGCGGCGACGTCAAAGCCGACGCAAGACAAGAGGCCGCCGCAAAGCCTCGACCCGCCCACACCGGGCCGCACTCGGTAGAGAAGCTGGTCGCCGCGCTGGAGAAGGGACAGCCCGGCGCCCGGGCCAAGACCTTGCTCGCCCTGGCCGACGCCGATCCCGCACAGGCCCGCGCCGTGGCCTTCGTGTGGCTCAAGCGCTGGGAGGGTGTCTACACGCCAGGCAAGTGGCTACACCAGCCGAATCCAGGTTTCCCCGAGGAGACCAAGCTCGTGAACCGCGAGAAGCAGTTCGAGGCCGCCATCAGCGTGCTCGCTCGGGATCTCGACGGCGCCGCCGTGGACGCCTTGCTGGCGCTCAAGCCCTACCACCCTTCAGGCTCAGGTGTGGCTTACCGCGCGCTCGCCCAGGTAATGACCCCGGAGATCGCCGGGAAGGTCTGTGAGCGCATGCTGCCTGGGCTCAAAGTGACCCACTACAACTGGTACCTGCGTCTGCTGGCCGAAGGCGGGCAAGTCGGCGATGAGGACTTGATCAAGCGCATGCTGCGGGCACCGGAGACGTTTGAGCCTCAGGGGGAGCGCGCCCTGTCTCTGCGGGTGGACGCGCTCAAGGTCTTCTGGTGGGCGAAGCACCCGGAAGCCGTAGCGCTGACTTGCGAACTGCTCGCCGAGGAACCGTTCTGTCAGTGGGACGGCTGGTTCACGAGCAAGATCGACGACCTACGTATCGACTACGCGGCGCTTCTCGAGTCACCGCTGCTTCCGCGCGACAAGCTGAGCCAACAAGTCCTCGATGGCCTGGAGAAGGCTCTCAACCCGGAGCCCGAGCTGACCACTGAACAGATCCGCGAAATCCTGCGTGAAGCGCGCGAGGAAGCGGGTGGCGTGTTCAACGACAAGTAGGCGCGCACCCGCGCTGAGCAGCGCTCCTCTCCCCCAAAAATTGAGAGGGACCAGGAGGGCAAGAATGGCTGCTCATGTTTGAGTGGTAGTGCTCAAACTGGGCGGCAGGGGCGACTTACGTGATTGCATGAAAAAGCTCGGTTGGTGCGTTGCAGGGTTGAGTGCGTTGGTGCTGGCGGTTGGCTGTGGTGGCTCGACCAGCGGCCAGTCGAGCGGCGATGGGGGAAGCGCTGGGAGTTCGGGCAACGGCGGCTCCGGTAATGGCGGGTCTGGTAACGGCGGCTCCGGAAACGGTGGTGCTGGCGGCACGAGCGGCAGCGGCGGCTCCGGCGGCGCGCCGTTGGGTTACAGCTCGCAGCTCGACCTCTTGTTCGTGGTCGACAACTCGGCAGGCTCGAATGTGCATCACGAGCGCTTGGCGGAGAGCGTCGGCGACCTGATCCGGCGCTTGCAGAACCCTGACTGCGTCGCCGCCGATGGTTCGCGCTCGACGCCCAGTGACCCTGCGGCAGCTTGCCCCAGCGGCAGCGACCGTGTGCACGCGCCGGTGCTCGACCTCAACGTGGGTGTGATCACCTCGAGCCTGGGTGCGGCGGGTAGCCAGTACTGTCAGGGGCAAGATGACCAAGCGCACTTGTTGCCTACGCTGCGCGACTCGCTGCCTGGCGCGAGCGCCGACGGCGTGTACGAGCTGCGGCAAGGCGGCGACGTCGCGGGGTTGATCGGGAACGTGCAGGCCGCCATTCGTAGCACCGGCCAGAGCGGCTGCGGCTTCGAGATGCCCCTCGAGGCGATGTTCCGTTTCCTCTCGGATCCGGCGCCATATGCCGAACTCGGGCGCGTTGCCTGCAACCCCAGCGATACCAGCAAGAGCTGTGTCGAGGTTCAAGGAACGGACGACGTGTTGCTCGCGCAGCGCAAGGCCTTCTTGCGGCCGGGGAGCACTGTCGCGGTCGTCATGGTGGGCGATGAAAACGATTGTTCGGTGAAGGCGGGCGGCCAGTACTGGTTTGCTCTCGACCCCGACATCTTTCCCGCGCGGCCAACCAAGACCTGTGAGAGCGATCCCAACAGTCGGTGCTGCTATTCGTGCGCACAGGGTCAAGTCAACAACTGTCCCGCCAAGGACGCCGAGTGCGGCGCTGCGCCAGCAAACGATCAGGTGAACCTGCGCTGCTGGGATCAGAAGCGGCG
This sequence comes from Polyangiaceae bacterium, assembly GCA_050183255.1. Classification (GTDB taxonomy): domain Bacteria; phylum Myxococcota_A; class Polyangia; order Polyangiales; family Polyangiaceae; genus JAHBVY01. Next base: position 27,174 of record JBFXBK010000080.1, read on the forward strand.
CACCGGCATCGATTTCTTGCACCACGTCGAACGCTACATCGCGGGTCTCCGGGACAAGAGCATCGCGGACGAGTTCGACAGCGGAAATACCTTCAGCAATGCGCTCTTCGCTGACGGTACCCGCAGCCCGAGCCAGGTACACTTCCTGACGCTGGGTGGCGCGCCACCGGGGTACCTTACGGAAACGGGTGCGGATGGCAGCGTGCGCTACCTGGACAACGCGGCGTTGAGCGGCGCTGGACTGTGGCCTGAGCTGATCGGCGACCCGTCGGCGTACGCTCCTCCTCAAGATCCCTTCATGGTCGAGTCGGACGCGCCCCGCACTCAAGTCAGCTCGCTCAGCGGCGTGGCACCGGCGTCGATGAACGCGGTCAACGGCGGCGACTCGATCAACGCTGGCTACCGTCTGCAATACGCGTGTATCGAGCCGCTCCAGACTCCCCTCGAGTGCCCAGTGGGTGACTTCTGCATGTGCGACGATCCCGAAGGCAACGCGGCGTGCAGCCCTGGCGGTCTGCAAATCGCTGCGCCGGCCTACCCCACGCTCAGGCAGTTCGCTGTCGCCAAGGATTCCGGGGGTGAGATCGCATCGTTGTGCGAATACGGCGCGACTCCGGGTCGCGTAGACACCGGTTTCGGCGCGAGCTTCGAGCTGTTGCAGCACGCGCTCAAGCCAAGCCTGCGGTGACGCCGGAGGCGAAGCAGGTTAGACTCCTCGCGTGTCCAGCGCCGCGCCTAGCTTGATCTCCGAAGCGGAGTTCTTGTCCTTGCCCGAGTCGGCGGAGAAGCTCGAACTGCTGGACGGTGAGGTGATTTGGGCTCCCAGTCCCAGCTACCGCCATCAGTGGGCGCTCCGCTTGATCGTGCGCAGCCTGGAGGACTGGGCCGCGTCGTCAAAGGACGTCACTGTGGGGATGGCGCCCCTCGATGTGAGGTTCGCACCGGGGCGCATCCTGCAACCCGACGCCTTCGTATTGTTCAAGCACTTGCCCCTGACCCACGAGGGGCCGGTGAATGACGTGCCGGAACTCTGCGTGGAAATCCTTTCGTCGAACCGTGCTTACGATCCCATGACCAAGCGACTCGTGTACGGTGAAGCGGGCGTGAAGGAACTCTGGACCGTATCCCTTGACGGTTCCTCGGAGCGCTGGTTCGGTGAACGTTTGAGTGAATGCGAGGCAACCAGCGAACAGCTCACCTCGCCTTTGTTGCCTGGCTACGTATTCGACTTGCGGGCGTTGAAGGACGGCTAGTCCCCGATCTAGCGCTCGAATCTTCGTCGAGCGGGAATTTGTCTGAAAAGCCCGGTGTTGTTGGGGTTGCCACACCAAACAACCACACCGGGGGTCCCTTTTCAGGTGAAGAAGACGCTAGCC
>JBFXBK010000081.1:0-28416 GCA_050183255.1 Polyangiaceae bacterium
CTTGTACATTTTCCGCGAGGATCGACGCTGCCTTCACGACCATGTCGCAGACACTCAGGTGATCAAGCTTCCACAGTGACGTCCGTGGGGGGCGTGGACGGCTTCGGCTGCCGCTTGTGCGCGGCCAGATCGAGGGGTGAAGCCTCACCCGCCAGGACTGCGACTCGCACCGCCTGGTGCGGGAACTGAGTATCCCCGGTCAGCGCCTCGACCACTTCACTGGTCTTGGCGGAGCCAGTGTTCGTGATCGCGATGGTGACGATCAGCGGAATCACGTCGCCGACGAAGCCCGCCTGATCCAACGCGGCATACGCGGCCTCGTCGCCCAGAGTCAGCGCGAGGACGTACTTGCGAACATCGACCTTCTTGCCGATCCCCTTGATGGTGCGCATCACCACATGGCTCTCTGCCGCGTTGAAGTCGGCGATGCGTTGCTTCAGCCCAGGGACCCCGCCGAGCTCTTTGATGGCCGAGCGCGCCAGCGCGATCACGTAGCTCCCCGCGGTAATGACTCGAGAGAGCGCAGGATCGTTGGCACCAAGCTTCGCTGCGCCGCTGAAGCGCAGCCCGCCGCTTGCAGCGGCGTTGAGGCGTGACAGCATCAGGTCGGTCTCGGGGGCGTCGATCAGCTTGAGATCGATGAACTCGTCCAGGGTCGGCACGCCGAGGCTCAGCGCCGGACCATACGAGAGCTCCGGCTTGGGGTTGAAGCCTGCCGAGTAGGACACGCGCAGCCCAGCGCGCTTGAGCACCCGTGCGAGCTCGCGCCCCATATCGAGGTGGCCGAGCAGCGCCGCGGGGCCCGTCTTGCTGAAGCGCAGGCGATAGCGCTCCGCTGGCCCACCGGCGCGCTCCGGTCGGAACGCCTCAGGGTTCTGCCTGCGACGCTTGCTCTCCGCGCGTGCCTCGTGAACCAGGGGCAACCGCGCCCGCTGCCCGGGCTCTGTCGCGCCCATTTTCGCGAGGAAGCCGATGCGCTCACTGCGCATCTTGCCCATGTCGCAGGCGACGCCGCAGTCGTAGCAAACCAGGCGCCGCTTGTCGGTCTCCGCGTCAGCCACGTTCGTGTGGTGGACGAACATCCCGACAGCTTTTCCGCACGGAGGCGAGAGGCGGCTCTTCAGCGCCTTGCGGTACTCCTTGGCGAGGAAGCCTTCTTCCAGGCCCACGTCGATGTGGTCCCAGGGCAGGCGCGCCGTGACGGGGATGGTGCCCAGGTACTTCTGAGTGTCGACGCCGAAGTGCTCGAAGGCCTCTTGCCAGACTTCCATCTTCAGGTGGTTGTCCCAGCTGTCGAAGTGCGCGCCGTTCAGGTACGCGCGCTCGATCGCGTCCGCGAGACTGCGATCGCCGCGCGCCAGTACGCCCTCGAGTACGCTGGCTACGGAGTGATGCACGCGCAGGCCGAGCTGCCTGTCGGAGCGGGCTGCGTCTCTCAGCAGCTGCTGCTTGCGCGCGACCTCGTCGAGCGGATCCATTGCGCACCACTGGAAGGGCGTGTGTGGCTTCGGCACGTGGGTGGAGACACTGACCGTCACCTTCGCGCGCCCCCGCGAGTATCGTCTCCCCACGGAAAGTGCGTTGAGGCCGACTTGCACGATGCCCGCGACGTCCTCGTCTTCCTCCGTCGGTAGACCGATCATGAAGTAGAGCTTCATTTTGTCGAAGCCCTTGGCGAAGGTGCGCTCGGCGGTTTCCAGGAGTTGCGACTCGGTGACGTTCTTGTTGATCACGTCACGCATGCGCTGGGTGCCCGCCTCTGGGGCAAACGTCAGTCCGCTGGCGCGCACCTTGCGCATGTCGTCGAGCAAGTCGTCTGCAAGGCCATAGGCGCGCAGCGACGCGACGCCGAGGCTGACGCGCTCAGGAGCAGTCTTTTCTACCAGCTGCTTGATCAGCGGGCTGATGCACGAGACGTCTGCGGTGGAGAGCGCGGTGAGGCTCACCTCGTCTTGCCCGCTTTTTTCTAGCGCTTTTACTACGGTGTCGATCACCTCTTGCGGATCGCGTTCACGCACCGGGCGGTAGATCATGCCTGCCTGGCAGAAGCGGCAGCCCTCGGTGCAGCCGCGCGCCACCTCGATGCTCATGCGGTCGAAGATCGCTTCTGGTCCGCCGACTGGATTTTCCGCGGGGAAAGGAAAGTCGGCCAGGCTCTTGACTAGCCTGCGCTCCACGGGGAAAGGCAGCTCTGGGTCGCTGGGTTCGGCGACGACGTGAAAGCCTGTGTCGGGTTGCTCTTCCGTGCGGTACAAGCTCGGGATGTACACGCCGGGGAGCTTGGCGAGCTCGCGCAGGCGCTCTTCCCGTGACAGACCGCGCTTCTTGCCTTCGACCCAGCTCAGCGTGAGCTCCGTCGTCACTTCCTCGCCATCGCCGATCACCACCGCATCCACGAACGGCGCCATCGGCTCCATGTGGGTGGCGACGGGTCCGCCCACGACGATCAGCGGATCGGCGTCGCCGCGGTTCACGGAGCGCAGCGGGATGCCGCCGAGATCGAGCATGCGCAGCACGTTGGTGTACGTCAGCTCGAACTGGAGACTGAAGCCGACCACATCGAAGTCGCACAGCGGGCGTGCGCTCTCGAGGCTTACCAGCATTTGGCCATGGTCCAGGAGCTGCTGCTCGAGATCGACCCACGGCGCGTAGCAACGCTCCGCCAGCGTGCGCGGATGGTCGTTCAAGATCTTGTACAGGATGCGGAAGCCGAGGTGGCTCATCCCGATGTCGTAGATTTCAGGGAACGCCAGACACACCTTCGCGTCCACTTCGCTCCAGGCTTGCTTCCGTGTGCCATGCTCGGCGCCGGTGTAACGGTTGGGCTTCTCCACTCGATGGAGGAACGCGGCGTACGGATGATCGAAGAGCTGCATGGGGATCTCGGGGTGGCTGCTTCCAGCGTCGTTTCCAGCGCCTCCGCGTTTGGGGGTGAGGCGCGCTGGTTCTATCGACACCGACTGAAGAGCCGTGCGCGACGGACGGCGTGCCTAGCGCGCAAACGCCCACGACGCGACCGCCAAAGGTGACGCCGCGGAAGGTTTGAACACTGGAGCCAGCAAGTCAAACTCGCGGCGGGGACGCCTGTGTCAGGCGTTCAGTCTACCCAGGCGGTCCGGGCGCCTGCCTTGCGATTGGCGAAGAGCTCGAGGTGCCCGCAAGCGATGCAGCGAAGGGCTGTGATGGCGAGCGCCTGGGTGCCCCGAACGTCGACTCCGCTCCGGAAGCCTAGAAACCGCCGTACTCGTGGCACGCCGCGGACCCAAACAGACCTTCGAATAGACAGGGGACCCTCTCCAGTGTCTGGGATGAAGCCAGTCTCCAGCTCTCCGCCGCAAGCGGTGCACTTTGGGTCCTCCGTCGACACGCTGCCCTACTTCTTCGTTGGATCGACTTCGGGCATCAGCATCGTGCCCCCGAACTTGCGATCGCTAGGAGGCGCTGGAGGCGCCGGAGGCGGGGGCAGCGGTGGTGCGGGCTGGGCCGAGGCGGCCGTGGGTTGGAAGCTCGCGGGCGGTGCTTGCGGCGGTTGCTGCTGCTGCGGCGGCTGCTGCGGCTGCGGTTGCTGCTGCTGTGGTTGCTGCTGCTGCGCCGCACCACCAGCGGGACCACCAAAGCCAGCCGGCGGAGCACCGTACGGATTCGAAGACACCGCAGCTGACGGCGGTGGCGCCCCGGGCGACGGTGCCGTTGGCACGCCGCTGTTCGGGTTCGGATAGCCTTCGGGTTGATAGGTCTGTCCGCTGTACGCGGGCAAGGCCGGCGCCGCAGCGGGCGACTTCTTGCGCGTCACGAAGCCACCGATGAAGCCGCCAACGCCAATCAAGCCGAGCAGGAAGCTGGTCCCCCACGCAACGTTGCGAATCATCGAGAGGTTGTCGCCCTTCTCGCGCAACCGCGAACCGATCGAGGTGCCGGAGCCCAGGTACACGGTGGCTATCGCCTCCGCGCGGTAGGCTTTGTTGGCTTGATAGTGGAAGTATCCCCCAACTCCTCCAAGTACGAGGGAGAAGAGGAGCGCACCACCCCCTGCGATGAACAGCAGGATGGGAAGCTTGCTCGATTTGGGTTGCGCGGGAGCGGCGGCAGGCATGGGAGGCTGCATCCGAACGAGACTACCCCGTGCGAATGCCGCCTGGAATCATCAAACCGTTGCGGCCTCCGCGGGATTCGACTCGAGGCGGCTGAATAGCGCCTGGGCGGCAGGGATCACGATGTGCCGAAGCGCCGCACCAGCGACCAAGCGGCCCCGGGCTTCCGACAAGACGCCCAGCGTTTCTGCCTCGAGTTCCGCTTCGGCGCTGTCCTGCGTGAAGCTGGCCTCGGCGATCTGAGTCGAGACGGCTCGCTGCAGCAGGTGCCGAGCGGAGCCGACGAGTTCTGGGCGACGCTCGAGCAGCCAGGCCACGCTGCGCCATGCGAGCGCCGCGTGCTTGGTCTCGTCGTCCGCCACTTCGCGCAGCGCGCGGGAGAGCGGCTCGTCCGACGTCAGCAGAGACGCCTCGAGCATGCGCGCGGCGGCGACCGTCTCCCCAATGCAGCCTTCGAGCAGGGTTGTCTTGAGCGTGTCCCAGGCGCTGCGGTCGTCGAGCGCTTGGGTGATATCCAAGGCGCCCGGCTGGCGGTCGGCGCCGAAGCGTCCCGCGACAGCGAAGGCCAGCTTGGCGTGGCGGAGCTCGTCCGCCATCGCGGACTGGGCACCTTCGATCAGCGCTGCAGGTGCTCCAAGTCCAAGCAGCTGCAGCGTGAAGCGGGCAAACGCAGCGACCGAAGCGTGCTCCATCGCAGCCATCTCCAGGTAGTGTGCGCGCGCTGCTTCGCGCGCTTGGGCGCTGATTGCTGCTCGCGCCAGGCCCTCGCAGACACCCGTTGCGCTCCAGTCGGAGCCTGGACAGAGTCTTGCCATGCGGATTTGATTGGCGACCAAGAAGGGGCGCCCCTCCACGCACGTGTCCACACCGCAGAAGCGCCTGGTCCCGTCGTAGAGGCACTGCTCTCCCGCGCCGCAGTCGGCGTCGACTGTGCAGCCATCCTTGTCGGTCACGCACGCATAGCCCGTGCCTCCGCACTCCGTGCGGCGGTAGGCGCAGATACTGCCAGGGCAGTCTGCGTCGGAGTGGCAGCCCTGAGTCGGTACACACGCCGAGACCGAACCCCGACACTCACACAGCTGATCAGTCCCGCAGTCTGCGTCGGTCTGGCAGGCGTACGAGCAGTAACAAGTCTGACCCGACGCACAGTACCCGTTCGGCGACTCCGTGCAGTCGCTGTCGGTATCGCAGCCGCCGTAAGGTTCACCGCCACAGTGAACGTCGGGGCGCGGCAGGGACAGCTGGCAGGTCACTGCTTCGGGACGGTGGGGCAAGCCGTTTTGACAGGTCGCAAAGCCTTGGTCCGGAGCTCCGGTGTCTTCGCACTGGAACTCGTTCTCTGGACTGGTACTCGCGCCGCACCCTAACCCCCAACCGAGCGAGAGGAGAAAGCTGGTGGAGAGAGCCGTGATTGGGAGCTTGAGCTGCATGAGGCATGGATACAGCAAGCCCCGTGCCTCGTGGTCTCGAGCTCGCTGCCGTCAGTTTGGCTGAGCTGATTCGGCGCTTTTCCGCGCGCGGAACTTCTCGGGGGCTCAGCCAAACGGAGGTCTGAAGGTGGCGTCACCCCGACGTGCCGGGTTGTGCCAGCTGGCTCAAGTTCCGCGCTTGGGTGACGCCTTTCGCTGCTTGCCCAGCGCTGAATGCATTATGCAGGGGTATGCAGATTTCGGGGCGGCACGCGCTGGTTACGGGCGCTTCTTCGGGGATTGGGGAGGCGCTCGCGCTGGAGCTCGGCGCGCGGGGCGCCAAGGTGACCGTCGCAGCGCGGCGAGTGGAGAAGCTCGAAAGCGTCGTCAACGCGATTCGCGAACAGGGCGGCGAGGCCAATGCAATCCGTGCGGATTTGTCTCTGCCAGGCTCTGGGCTCGAGCTGGCGCGCCGAGTGCGGGATGACTTCGGTCACGTCGATATCCTGGTCAACAACGCCGGTGTCAGCGGTGGCGTGAGTCAGTTCGTTGAGAAAAACCCTGCGGAAATTCGTGAGTGTATCGAGGTGAATTTCGCGCAGCCTATGGCCCTGACGCATCAACTGATCCCTGGAATGGTAGAGCGAGGCTACGGCTGCCTGGTGTCGGTGGCGACCGCGTCGGTGTTCTTCCCGACGAATCTGGCGTCGGTCTACATCGCGACCAAGCGGGCCCTGGCGAGCATCGACGAGGTGCTACGCATCGAGCTGGCGGGCAGCGGCGTTCACGTGCTCACGGTGTACCCGGGGCCGGTTGATACCCCCATGTTGACCAAGCTGATGGCCACCGATCAGCGCGCCGCGATGGTGCTCGGGCCCTTCAAAGGCACCACGGACAAGCTCGCGAAGCTGACTGCCAAGGCCATCGAGCGCAAGCGCGACAGCATCGTGTATCCGATGCAGTTCGGCTTGGGTCGCTGGGTGTCGCCGATCATGGGCACGATCATGGCGCGCATCTCGGCGCCGCTCGGCTTGAACCGCTGAAGCTGCGGAAGCTGGCGGAAACACAGCAGGGGATAGCGGCAGACTGACCTAGGTCGTCCGCGGCGCTGAATCGTTTGTTTTGCGCATGGTTTTTAACGGCGCAGATCGCCTCGGCGTGTTCCGTATTACTCATACGTGCTCAGGTTCGGGCACCTGGAACATGGTAGGTTTGTGGGATGACCAGACGACTCCGGTTGCGCGCTGAGCAGAACCTCCTGATTCGCCACTCCGTGAGGGGAGCTTCCGGGCTCATGACAGGTGCCTGCCTGAGCCTGGTCTTGGTCAGCGCCTGCACGATCCAGTCCGGGCGGAGCAGTCGTCAGTCCCCGCAGCCGCCGCCCGGTCAGTACGCGGTGCCTGCCCAAGCGCCGCCCCCGGCTGCGCCGCCGCCCATTCGGGCTCAGGCGCCCGCCGCCCCGCTTGGTTTCACGCTCCCCATCCCTGCGAACATCGCCGACCTGCCACTGCCTCCAGGTTGGACGATGGTCAACGGCATCCCCATGCCGGTCGTGCCTGGTCTGACTCCTGGGCAGCCGGCTCAACCAGGTCAACCGTCGTCGACTCAGGCGCTTTCCTCCTGTGGCTCAGTCAACGTCAGCGGGTCGCCCATCCTGCTCGACTGTGTGAGCCCCCAGTATGGCTTCGTTCCGACGGCGTCCAAGCCGCTGGTCAACCGCAAGCGCTTCGACGCTGGCGCGAACTACGTCGGCGCTGAGCCGTTGCCGACCAGTGTCGACCATCGTTCCGCAGGGAAAGAAGGGCCAGTGCGCGATCAAGGCCCAGTCGGCGCGTGCACCGCGTTCAGCCTGGCGGCTTCGGTGGATCACGCGATCGCCCAATCTGGCGGTACTCCGGGCAACGTCTCCGTGATGCAGATCTGGGGTCGCTATCACTACCCCTCGATGCAGTCAGCGGCGGACGCAAACCGCAACCAGCCCTTGAGCATCGAGTCGAACTGGCGCTACAGCGCGAAGACCGCCTGCTCTTGGTACACCGGTGGCTACTGCGACTGCGGATCCATCACCGGCACCTCCTGCAATCAACCGGTAGACAGCGCCAAGCTTTCCAGCATGGATAAAGCCGCGAACGTCAAGGTCACGAACATCACGGAGATCAACGTGATGGACCCGGCGGAGCTCAAAGGCGCGCTCGCCAAGGGCCAGAACATCTGGTTCGCGATGTACGTCGACAGTCGTTTCCAGGATGTGCGCGGCAAGAACGCGGTGATCCCCGACGGGGACTTCCGCGCGAGCCGTTCGGGGCACGCGATGGTCATCGCGGGCTACAAAACCCAAGGCAACGGGACCTACTACCTGCTGCACAACTCCTGGGGCACGAGCTGGGGCGATGGCGGCTACGCCTGGATCCTGGAGAAGACGCTGCTCACCAACATGAAGTACGGCTACCTGGTCGACGTCTCGACCAGCAACCCGTCGACCCCGGACAAGCCGAATCAGCCGGGTGAGCCGACCCCGCCTGCGCAAAACCCAGGGCAGTGCCCAGCAGGCACCGTGCCGGATAGCGGGATCCCGCTTTGCCTCCCGCCGTGCGCTGACGGCAGTCCGCGCCACTTCAACACGTGTCCCTCGCCTCAAGCGAACACGGGCTGCGGCCCTGGCGAGGTGAACATCTTCGGCTTCTGCGTGACTTCGCCAGTCGCCGGGGTCGGTTCGGATTCGGCGACGGGCGTGCACTACACCTGCGGTGCTGGCGGTTGCACCTACGCGGTTCCGTACGGAGTCGGTGGCTGCCGCTCGGCGCTGTGCACTCGCTCTTGTCCCTCCCCGAAGTACGTGCTCACCGCAGGCACTGTCGGGCTTGGCTGCTCTGAGTGAGCAGCTGCTCTGAGTGAGCAGTTGCTCGGAGTGAGTGCTGACGTTTCTTGAGCCAGCGTCCTTTTCGAGTCTCCCTGCAGCAGCGACTGGAACTGCGTTCCGAGCGCGCCACGCAATGCGCACTGCTCGCGTGACCGAGTGACGCATCGCTTGTCAGCGCGCGACAAAACCGAACTTCGCCCAGTCCAACTGGTGACCTGGGTTTCGGGTTTGTGTCAGAGTGACCGCCGTTCGAGGGCTCGAGGAATCACCTCGCTCTGAACGGAGGTAGGGCATGAGGGACTTCCAGTGGCTGGCGCTGGCTCCATTGTTGTGCGCCATCGCTTGTGGCGGCGGTGGAGACGCGGCTCCGGGTTTGGTGGCGGAGAGCGGCGGCGCTTCCAGCGGTGGTAGCGGCGCAGTTGCCAGTGGCGGCGATGCTGCTGGCGGCGATGCTGCTGGCGGTGCCGCGGAGGGCGGCAGCACTCAAGGCGGCAGCACTCAAGGCGGATCCGGAGGCGTGGCAGGCGCCGGAGGCTCTGACCAGGGGGGCAACCCGGGGAGCGGAGGCAGCGGCGGCACCACGGCGCCACCTTTCCCTGCGGTAACAGATTTCGCGGCCAAGGGCTCGTTTGCGACCACCAGCAAGGGCGAAGGCCCGAGCTGCACCATCTTTCGCCCGGAGACGCTGGGCGAGGAGGGCCGCAAGCACCCGATCATCCTCTGGGGCAACGGCACCACGGCGGCGCCGCCCATCTACGCTGGAGTGCTGACTCACTGGGCGTCACATGGCTTCGTGGTCGCCGCAGCGAACACCTCCAACGCGGGCACCGGCAAGGAAATGCTCGCCTGCCTCGACTACCTCACGGACGAGAACGCCAAGAGCGGTAGCGTTTATGCGGGCAAGCTCGACCTCGCTCGAGTCGGCGCCAGCGGACACTCTCAGGGTGGTGGGGGCACCATCATGGCTGGCGCCGATCCGCGCGTCAGCGTGACCGCACCGCTAGAGCCTTACGTGACGGGTCTCGGCCACGACCCGGACTCGCAGAAGCATCAGCACGGCCCGATGTTCCTGATGAGCGGCGGTAACGACATCATCGCGCCGCGGCCGATTCAGCAGCAGCCCGTCTTCGACAACACCAACGCAGACGTGTTCTGGGGCACGCTCAAGAACGCGGATCACCTGATCTCCGCCGTCGGCGACATCAGCGACTTCCGCGGCCCCGCGACGGCTTGGCTGCGCCTGCACCTGATGGACGACGAGAGCGCCCGCCCCATCTTCTACGGCAGTGGTTGCTCGCTGTGTCTCAGCCCCGGCTGGACGATCGAGAAGAAGGGTATTCAGTAACCGCTCACCTGCGCCGGCGGCGAGCGGCGGCTCCCGCTGCGCACAGCCCGAGGGCGAGCCAACCGAGCGCGGCGTTGCTCGAGTCGCCCGTCGTGGTGCATGCGCCGCAGCCCGACGGCTTCTGCTCTGCGGGCGGGCCGCTGGCGTCACCCTTACACCACACCTCGTGCCACACGGAAGCGCCGCCTGCCTGGCAGCTCTTGTGCAGGCCGTCCTTGCCGAGGGCCTCGCACTTGTGTGGTTCCGCGTGGTAAGTATCGCACTGCTGGCAGTCCGTCAGGCCCTTCGCTTGTTCGCTCTCGACGCTGCAGTCCGGCTCCGGCTCTAGCGGAGCGACGTCAGCCGAGGCAAACGAAGACGCGCTGAGCGCGATACCAAACACCAAGCTTGCGGTCACCTTACGAAGCGCGGACATGCCCCTCAGCATACGGCATCCTACGTTCGCCCAATCGTGGATCTGCTCTCTCCCCCCAAACGGATCGCTGCAAGGAAGTCGTAGCGGGCGTTTCCGCCTGTTTTTGGGGGTGAGGGAGCGCCGTTTGAACCTGTTTCAGGCCGCTTGGCGCTGTCGAGCGAGGATCGCTATTCGGCGCTGCGCAGCGCCTGTGCGGCTGAGGCGCTGCTGTCAGCAGATGCAGCGTGACCCTGATCGCGCTGCAGGGCATCAATCGCCCAGAACACCGCCTCGGCCGTCGCCGGGCTAGCGAGAGACACCCCGCCTCGGCACTGCTCCGCGTCGGCGAAGCTCGCGACCGCTTGACGCAGCGCTTCCCGCGCGCTGATGGCCAGCATGAACGGCGGCTCGCCAACGGCCTTGGAGCCGTAGATCACTCCAGGCTCCTCTGCGCGTTCCAGCAGCTCGACGTGGAACTCGTCCGGGCACTCGCCGAGACTCGGCAGCTTGTAAGTGGAGGCGTTGACGGTCCCTAATCTGCCGTCGGCTGTCCACCAAAGCTCTTCCTGAGTCAACCAGCCGAGGCCCTGGATGAAGCCGCCTTCCACCTGGCCGCGATCCACCAAGGGGGACATGGAGCTCCCGACGTCGTGTAGAATATCCGTGCGTAAAATCCGGTACATGCCCGTGAAGCCATCGACTTCAACCTCGGTCACAGCGGCGCCGTAGGCGAAGTAGTGGAACGGTTTACCGCGACCCTTGATGCGGTCGTAGTGGATCTCTGGTGTACGATAGAAGCCCGTCGAGGAGAGCTGGATGCGGTCCTGGTAGGCGCGCTCCACCACCTCAGCGAAGCGCAGGCTGCGCTCCGTAGTTGAAGCGCCACGCGCGCGGATCACTCCGGTGTCGATCACGAGGTCGCCAGGGTCCTGAGCCAAGAGTCGTCCAGCGACCTCGAGCACGCGGTCCCGCAGCGTGCGGCACGCGTCGGCGACCGCGGCACCGTTCAAATCCGTACCGCTCGAGGCAGCGGTGGCCGAGGTGTTTGGCACCTTGTCGGTCCGCGTGGGCATGATGCGCACGCCCTCCAGGGGGATGCCCAGCGTGTGTGCCGCCACCTGGCGCATCTTCGTGTGCAGGCCCTGGCCCATTTCGGTGCCGCCGTGGTTCACCTGTACGCTGCCGTCGCGATAGATCAGCACCAGCGCGCCGCCCTGGTTGTAGTACTTGGCAGTGAAAGAGATGCCGAACTTGACTGGTGTGACCGCTATCCCGCGTTTCCGTGAGGAGCTCTTCGCGTTGAACGCGTTGGCTTCCTGCCAGCGTTGCTCGAAGGCGCTCGTGTCCAGCAGTCGGTCCCAGATGCGCTGAATGCGCTCCGCGTCCTTTACCGGCTGGCCGTAGTGAGTCGTGTCGCCCTCGCGGTAGAAGTTCCGCTGACGGACGACGTGAGGTGGCAGGTCGAGGTGCCGCGCGACGGCGTCCAGCGCGTCTTCGATCATCACCATGCCTTGGGGACCACCGAAGCCTCGGAAGGCCGTGTGTGAAGTCGTGTGCGTCTTCGCGACGCGGCCCACCACGCGCAAGTTTGGGATGTTGTAGGCGTTGTCGCAGTGGAACAACGCGCGCCCCAGCACCGGAGCAGACAGGTCCAGGCTGTATCCGCCGTCGCTGGTCAGCCGCAGATCGAACGCCTTGATCTTGCCCTGGTTGTCGAAGCCGATGCGGTAGCGCCCCAGAAACGGGTGGCGCTTGCCGGTGAGGATCATGTCTCGCGCACGATCCAAGCGAGCGCGAACGGGGCGCCCCGTTAGCCTCGCGCCGAGCGCCGCCACGGAGGCGAAGACGTTGGCCTGGACTTCCTTGCCGCCGAAGGCGCCTCCCATACGCAGGCTTTGTACGACGACGCGGTTCTTCTCCACGCCGAGCACCCGCGCGACGATCTCCTGCGTCTCCGTGGGGTGCTGAGTCGATGACTGCACCAGCACCGACTCAGCCTCGTCGAGGTAGGCGAGAGCGCACTGGGTCTCGAGGTAGAAGTGCTCCTGGCCGCCGACGAAGAACTTGCCTTCGAGGGTCTGGCTCTGGGCGAACGCCGCTTCCACGTCACCGCGCTCGATGCGTTCTTCTTCAGTGAGGTAGCTGTTGGCTGCCTCCGCCGCCTCGATGCCGATGATCGCCGGCAGTGGTTCATACTCGACGACTACCCGCGCCGCGCCTTGAATGGCCGCTTCGTGGCTCTCGGCCAGCACCCACGCCACAGGCTGGCCGTGAAACTCCACTTCCTCGGGGAAAAGCGGCTCGTCGCGGCGCGCTGCGCCGGTGTTGTTCTCGCCGAGTACATCTGCTTGCCCCAGCACCTTGACCACGCCTGGAGCGCTCGACGCCTTGCTCGTGTCGATGCTCAGCACCTTGGCGTGCGCGTGAGGGGACATCACCGGCCAGGCGTGCAGCAAGCCGGGAAAGCGCGTGCACAGGTCGTCGGTGTAGAGCGCTCTGCCGGTGACGTGGCCGTACGCGCTCTCGTGGGAGACCGATTTGCCTACGCTGCTCATCATCCGACCTTTCTTGAGCTGGAGTTCGCCGGAGAGTCCGGGGCGCTGTCGAACCAGAACTTCTCAAGCAGCTTGCCCACCATGCGTCGGCGATAGTCTGCGCTGCCCCGTTGGTCGCTCATGGGGGTGAAAGCCGTTTCGAGCGCGGGCAACGCGAGGCTCAACGCGGGGCGGCCCCAGCGCTGACCCACGAGGGCCTGTTCAGCGGCGGTCGCGCGCACGGGAGTCGCCGCGACGCCGCCGTACGCCAAGCGCGCGCTCTCGATCACGCCTTGCTGCGTGCGCAGCGCGAAACCCGCCGCGACCGTGGAGATGTCGTCCAGCTCTCGCTTGGAGACCTTGTAGAAGCGAGCGATGTCGGGCTGCGGGAGTGGGATCCGCACGGATGTGATCAGCTCGTCTCTCTCACGTAGAGTCTGGCGGTAGCCAGTGAAGAAGTCGCAGAGTGCCACCCAGCGAGTGCCGGATTTGCTGGTCAAGCAGAGTTCCGCGTCCAGCGCGAGCAGCGCGGGCGGGGAATCCCCAATCGGAGACGCCGTGCCGAGGTTACCGCCGAGGGTCGCTCGCGCGCGGATCAACCTGGAGGAGAACAGCGGGAGCAGCTCGCCGAGCAGCGGTACCTCTGCCGAGAGTTCCGCTTCGACGCGCCCCAGGCTCACGCCCGCGCCGATCTCCAGATACGCTTCACTGCGTCCGATGCGCTGCAGCTCTTCGATGCCTTCCAGGAGCAGCATGCGGTCGAGGCGGCGGTGACGCTGGTTCAGCTCCACCACGATGTCCGTGCCGCCGGAGACCAGGTACGCATCAGGGTGTTCCGCGAGGTAATCCACGGCTTCGACCAGCCGCGTGGGTCGGAACAAGAAGCGCGCGAGCTCGTCGGTCTCGTGCACGAGCTCGAGCTTCTCAACCGGTGGTGGTGGCGACTCGAGGCGCTGTGCGAATTCGTCGCCACTGCCAGGCTGCAGCACCGGGAGGCTGCGTCCGGCGTCCACGATTGGACGGTAGCCGGTGCAGCGGCAGAGGTTGCCGCCGACGCTCTCCTTGTCGAAGCCGGTCTGCGCGCGATCTTTGCGGTAGTACTCAGCGAAGAGGCTGACGACGAAGCCTGGCGTGCAGTAGCCGCACTGTGAGCCCGCTTTGTCGATCATCGCCGTTTGGACCGCGTGGGGCTCGCGATTCAGCGCCGCAGCAGTGCCTGGTGCCCTCACCCCCTCCACCGAGATCACCTCACGCCCTGCGACGGCGCCCATCAAGAGCAAGCAGCTGTTGACCGGCACGTAGCGTGAGCCTTGCCCATCCTGCTCCAGCAAAGCCACCGCGCACGCCCCGCACTCGCCTTCAGCGCAGCCCTCTTTGGTTCCCGTGTGACCTTGGTCCCGAAGCCAGTTGAGCAACGTGGTGTTGGGATCGATGTCGCGCGCGACGACCTGTTGCCCATTGAGCGTGAAATGGATGGTGTGCATGAATCGAGATCTCTGGGGCCGAGCGGCTCCGTCCCCACGCCACTGCCAAGAACCACGGCGAGCCGGGGTGGTCGCCAGCGGGGCGTCAGAAGAACTGTACCTTCTATTCGCCACGCTCGAGTCGGGCAAGCGGTGCAGATCTCACTCGCTGGCTACGTCGTCAGCAGTGACGGCCAACAAACGCTGGATCTGGTCTGCGTCCAGACGCAAATGTGCTCCGATTTCGCCGCGTTTGGCGCCGTCACCGCGGGCCACGGCCCGCAGCGCAATCAGCTCCGCCACAACGCTAACGGCGATCTCGTCGGGAGTCACCGCGCCAATGTCGAGTCCGACGGGAGTGTAGACGTGTGACAGATCGGGCAAGCGCCCCTTGGCCTGCAGCCGCTGGAAGATGCGGGCGATCTTTCGACGACTCCCGATCATGCCGAGGTAGGCGTGGGGCTCCGCGCCGAAGCACGCCAGCGCCTCCTCGTCGAGCCGGTGGTCGTGAGTCACGATCAACAGCCAATCGCTGGCGCCGGGGCGCAGCTCTGCGACCGCCTCTTTCGGTTCCTTGAGGATACGCGTGCAGTGGGGGAAGCGCGCTTCGTCGTTGAGTTCTTCGCGAGCGTCCACCACTACCGGCGCGAAACCGACACGGGTCGCGAGCGCCGCGGTTGCTTGCGCGACGTGTCCTGCGCCAAGCAGGATCAGCCGGGGCGTGCCTTCGATCGCCTCCATGAACACCTCCATGCGGCCTCCACAGCACATGCCGAGGTCGCGAATCAGATCCCACTGTCGACTCTTGGATTCGCGAGTTTCGAGACACTCCCGAAGCTCCGCGAGCACCGCCTCCTCGATTGCGCCCCCACCGACGGTGCCGACCGTGGAGTCGTCAAGTCGCAGCAAGAGTCGCGCGCCAAGCACCTGAGGTGTCGAGCCGCTGGTGCGCGTCACGGTGGCCAGCGCGCCCCGCTTGCCCTGCTCGAGCAGCTCCACGACGGCTTGCATCACCTCGCGCATCGAGGCTTCCTTTCACGCGTCTCGAGGGAGCGCAAGCGCCGCGGCTAGTCAGGAGGCTCCGAACCAGCTGTTTCGCTGCGCGATCACCCCCTGTCACCCGCGCCTGATTACGCTCCGGAACTCGGGTCCTTCGCGCTCTGCGGGGACACCAGCGCGTCGAGTTGGTCCGCCAGGCGCTGCACTCCCGCGTCCTTGTGTACGAACACGCCGCCGTCCGACGCCCGCAGCCAGATCCGTTCGTCCGACGTACCGCTGTAGAACACCGCGCAGCCGACAGCACCCGACTCGAGCAGCGTTTCCGCGACTTCGATTCCGTCGCCGTCGGGCAAGACGATGTCAAACACGCCACAATCGTAGGGGCCGGTGCAACCCAGAGCGGCGGTCGCCGAAGGTGCTTCGGTGACGCTATAGCCTCGCCTGCTCAGCTCGCGACTGATCGCCCGGCGCATCACCGGTTCGTCTTCGAGCAGTAGGACCCGCAACACTCCTCCTATTTGCCCCGGCGCCTGTGGAACCGCAACTAGAGAAGCATCGCAGTATGCGGAACGACGTGCTCGAGGCGCAGAAGCTAACCCTGACGTAAGGCGCGTTTCGTCCCGGGTGTTGGCCCCACGCGTTTCGCTCGGGAAACACCGGCGCCTAGTCAGCCCGGCTGGCTAATCGCGGCAACCGATCCCTGGTGGCGCCGCGTCTCCGGACCAACCTACGGGCTTCGGTTCTGGCTTAAGCTTCTCTCGACGCGGCCGTTCGTCTGACTTTGGAGGAATGCGCGTTTTTGGCTCGTGTCACGTCCCTGTTCAGGACGCTGGAGCGGATGCGGGTGGTTTTCCGGGCTACTTTTCTCTCAAGCAAGCGAATATCCTGTCAAAAGTTGGAGGGGAATGCTGGAGGGGTGTAGCGCTTTGTCACCCTTTAGGGGTGACGTGTGACCCACCCGATGGGAATCCGCTAATAGTCCTCAGCGCTCAACCCTTGCACACGCTTCGATAGATATTGCCATGCGGATAGCTCTGGCCACTCGAGACCAAGACCTGATGGAGCAGGTCAGCGCGATGGCGCAGCGCTGTGGTGCGGGAATGGACACCTCGGTGGGAGCAGTGCGCCTACTGGGTGCGCGTGAGTTTGAGATCCGCCTGATCGAGTGTCGTTTGCTGGACGTTCGCCAGGAGCCGACGCTCGGCGGGATTGAGCTGGGCGCTGATGATTGGCTCCTAATGCTTCAGGAGCGCCTGCCCGACGCGGGTGTCGGACTCCGCCTGTTCTGCGTACCCACCGCCCGGCGGGGTGAACTCCTAGATCGCATCGAGGAGGCGTTGCCCCGCCGCGCGTGGATGCGTGACGCTGCGGAACAAATTCTCGGCGACACGCCAGCTGTGCGCCGCGTGAAGGAACAGATTCGGCGCGTGGCCCGTTTCCGTGACGTTTCCGTGCTGGTCTTGGGTGAGACCGGCACTGGCAAGGAGCTCGTCGCTGAGGCCGTCCACCAGCTGGCTAGCGGCGACCGAGATCCATTCGTCGCCATCAACTGCGCGGCTATCCCTGCGGAATTGTTTGAGGGCGAGCTGTTTGGGCATGAAGCGGGGGCCTACACGGGTGCGCGTGGTGCGCGCATTGGGCTACTCGAGGCGGCGGGCTCGGGCACCGTGTTCCTCGATGAGGTAGGGGAGATGCCTCCCCAGCTCCAGCCCAAGCTGCTGCGCGCCCTGGAGACCCGCGAGTTCCGCCGCATCGGCGCGAACACGAGTGTACCCCTCAAGGCGCGCGTGATCAGCGCGACCAACCGCGGCTTCGGCAACGACGATTCGTCGCTGCGCCTCGACCTGCAGTTCCGACTCGCTGGCTTCACCATCGTGCTGCCGCCGCTCAGGGAACGCCTTGAAGACATCGAAACCTTGGCAAGGCACTTCGTCGAGAGCTTTGGCGAGCGCCAGGGGATTCATGGTTGTGGCATCAGCAGCGAGGCATTGTCTGCGCTACGCGAGCACAGCTGGCCGGGCAACGTACGAGAGCTGCGGTCGACCCTGGATCACGCCGCGATCCTGTGCGGCGGGACGGTGATCGACGCGGGCACGGTACGGGCCGCCATGGCCCAGCTCCAGCGCTACGCCCCTGGCGGTTCCCCGGAGGTAGCCACAGAGGATCGCCCGAGCCGGCGGCCAAGCGTCAGTCCTCCGCCGCTCCTGAGCGGGGAGCGCGTGCGCGGGCTGCTGTCAGAGAACAGCGGCCTGCGGGATATCGAACGGGATTTGATCCTGTCTGCGTTCGAGGAATCGGGGCGAAACCTGAGCAAGACCTCGAGGCTGCTCGGCCTGCCTCGCACCACATTGAGGGCAAAACTGCGGCGATACGGGGCCCTCTGATGTGACGTCTGGGGCGGCTTTTGGAGAGAAACGCAGCTTGGTTCGGGTCCGTTGCGTGTCAGACTCCCCGGCCCATGAGTTCTCCCGGTGACATGACCGCGAAGGCGTCTGACTCGACTTGGTCGCCGCATTCCTGGCGCGCGTTCCCGCGGTCTCAGAGCATTCCGTATGAGCACCCAGAGCAGCTCGATGGGGTGGTCCAGACGCTGGAGCGGCTACCCCCGCTGGTCACGCCGTGGGAGATCGAGCGACTCAAGCGGGAAATCGCCGACGCGCAGGTCGGAAAGCGCTTCCTGCTCCAGGGCGGCGACTGCGCCGAGACCTTCGAAGATTGCCGCGCGGATATCATAACCAACCGGCTCAAGATCCTGCTCCAGATGTCGGTGGTGTTGATCCAGGCGGGCAAGCGCCCGGTCGTGCGCGTCGGTCGCTTCGCTGGGCAATACGCGAAGCCGCGGTCGAAGCCCCTGGAGGAGCGGGGTGGCACCGAGCTCCCGAGCTACTTTGGGGATCTGGTGAACCGCCCGGAGTTCGACGCGGAGTCTCGCCGCGCGGATCCGAAGCTCTTGGTCGAGGCCTACTGGCACGCGGCGTTGACGCTGAACTTCATCCGTTCACTGGGTAGCGGCGGCTTCTCCGACCTGCACCATCCGGAGTACTGGGATCTGTCGTTCATGGAGCGGGACGACGTTACGGCTGAGCTCAAGGCAACCTACCGGCGCACGACTCAGCAACTCGCAGAGGCGCTGCGCTTCATGGAAGCGTTGGGGGAAGCGAAGGTCGGCGACCTGACGCGCGTCGATTTCTACACTAGCCACGAAGGCCTCAGCCTGGACTACGAGGCGGCGCAGACTCGACAATCGGAGCATCACGCGGGCTTTTACGACCTGACCACTCACCTACCCTGGATCGGCGAGCGCACCCGCGACCTCGATGGGGCTCACGTCGAGTTCTTCCGCGGGATCCAGAACCCGGTTGGCGTCAAGCTCGGGCCGAGCGCCGACGCTGACGCCGTGCGCCGGCTTTTGGATCGTCTGAATCCCGAGGATCAACCCGGTAAGATTGTGTTGATCACGCGCATGGGCGCCGAGCGCGTGGGTCAAGCGCTGCCCGGGCTCGTGCAGGCCATTCAGCGCGACGCGCGGCGCGTGCTCTGGATCTCCGATCCGATGCACGGCAATACCCACTCGACCTCGTCCGGGATCAAGACGCGCAATTTCGACGACATCCTGCATGAAGTGCAGCAGTCGTTCGACGTGCACGAGTCTCTGGGGTCGCGCCTGGGCGGCGTCCACTTCGAGCTGACTGGCGAGGACGTGACGGAGTGCACCGGAGGTGGGCTCAGCGAGGCCGATTTGGACCAAAACTACGTCAGCCGTTGCGATCCCCGTCTGAACTATCGTCAGGCGCTGGAGATGGCATTTCGCATCGGAGACCGCATGAGCCAGAGCCCCGATGCACTCGGAACGGGTCATGCTGGCGCATGAGTTTCGCGCTGTGATTTCGCGGTGGTGTGAGATGCTCGAAGGACGCAAGCTTGAGAGCTTTGGAGCGGATTTCGGTGTTGCCTAGACGTCTTTCACGCCCCTGCCGCCGTCCTAGGGTTCGCCCTGGCGACGGGCTCCTCGCTCGCGGTTGGCGTTCTTTGCCCAGGGCCTTGCCGCGGGGATCTGCCGGGCGCGCCATCGCCGCCTCGATTGCGGCATGCGTTTGTTTGGGGGGAGAGGTGCACTCAGCAGCCGCCGCCCCCACGCGTAGCGCAACCTTGGGCGCTACCCAGGCACCTCAAGGCGCCCCAAGCGCACCGGCGAGCGACCCCGAAGAACCCGTCCGACCCGGCTCTGGGAAGTTCGAGCGCGGTGGTGGGGACTCCCTGGTCTGGCGTGATAGCTGGAAGCGCTACTCGGTTGGTAACGGCGTACTCACGGGCATCGCCCTGACCACCTTCATCACCGCCTACTCGATTGGCCCGAATCCGGAGGAGCCCTGGACCGCCCACATCGGAATCGATGAGGAGGCCCGGGAGTGGTTGCGTGCGCCCGGCTACCACTGGCGTCAGCGCGCGGAGGACTTCAGCGATATCGGACTGACGCTCGCCGTCAGCTATCCAGTGCTCTTCGACTCACTGATTGTTTCCTCGTGGTATCGGGACAGCCCGGACGTCGGACTTCAGACCGCGTTGATCGACGTCGAAGCGATCTCCTTCACACTGGCCATCCAGTCACTGGCAAATCTGGCGTCGTCCCGAGAGCGGCCCTACGGCAGGACCTGTGGCACGGAGCTGGATCCGAACACCGCCGACTGTGTGAACGACAATCGCTATCGCAGCTTCTTCAGCGGGCACACCTCGGTGACCTTCGCGGCCGCGGCCGTGAACTGCGTGCATCACACCCAGCTGCCCATCTACGGAAAAGACGCCGCGCTGGCGCCCTGTGTCGGCGGCTTCGTCGTAGCTGGCACGGTGGGCGCGCTCCGCATCGTCTCGGACTTCCATTACCTCACGGATGTATTCACCGGTGCGTTAATCGGCACCGGCGTGGGTATCGCCGTGCCTCTGGTGCTGCACTACCGCAAAGACGATGCCGATGGCCGTGGCCTGGGCTCTGAAGGGATCGAGGTGCGCTTGATCCCAACGCCTGGCGGCATTGGCGTTGGAGGGACGTTCTGATGGCCCTTCGATTCACCACATCGGCGGCGCTTGGGCTCGTACTTCTGGGCTCTGCCAGCAGCGCGTTCGCACAGGTCTTGGGCGGCGGCACGGGCGCACCTCCTCCTGCGGAGCCAGTGGGCGTGCCCCTTGGACCGCGAGATCCTGACCGCGAGGCGCATGCGTTCGTCTCTACCGCGGTAGACGTCGGCTTTCAGTACCTGCGTCCCCGCGGCTCCGTTGGCTACGGGAATCCGTGGGGAACCTGGGTCGGCGTGGACGCGAACCCGTTGGTGAGCGGCACGGCGGCGGGCGGTTACGCCGGCTTGCGGGTCGCGCTGCCTCCGGTCGACCTACGCGCGGGCTCTCGCTACATCTACTCCTTCAGCAAGTCGTTCTTGCCGATCAAGGACTCCTACGCGCGCCGCGACATAGAGTACGACGACGGCGATCCCGCGCGCTACCTCGCGCTAGAGGGGGAGCTCACCCTCTCCCCCATCATCGGGCCCGGCTACATCCTCAGCGAGAGCTCGGTGACGTACATGACGGGCGTCCCCGACGATCAGTACGTCTACACCGAGCAGCTGCGCATCGTCGCGGCGGCACCTTGGATCTTCCGCCAGCGCCTTGGCTACGTGTTTCCCATCGCCGCTGACGGCGCGCTCAAGCTTGGCATCGTCGGCGAGTATCTGCGTGACCCCGATCGTGAGACGGACACCGTGCGCGGTGGGCTCCTGCTGCGCTTCCGGCTGTTTGAGGACCTCGAGGCGCGCGCGAATTCCGTCCCGGTGCTGTTCAGCCCAGACGAACTGGGGATCAAGGGCGGCGACTTCGGGCAACTGGGAATTCGCTGGACCTGGGCAGAAGACTTGTAAGCTAGCGGGTCATGGGGGATGACGCGCAGCGCACGAGGCGACTCGACGGTGTACCGCCCGGGGTGCGTGCGACGGCCCAGGCGACCACGCTTCGTCCTGAGGGCTTTGGGGCGACGTTGCCCTTGGTTGAGGACGCAAGGCGCGCCGCGGAGAGCCTGCCCAGGATTTCCGTTAGCCTTGGGGAAACGGACCTCGAGAGCGTCAAGGGACGCAGCGAAATCGACCTGCACTTCGTCGGTCTACTGGGCGAGGGCGGAATGGGGCGCGTGCTGCTGGCGCGACAGCGCTCGCTGCAGCGTGAGGTCGCGGTCAAGACCAGCAAGCCCTCGGCGTCGGCCGAAGTCAGCCAGCAGCTGATTCATGAAGGGGTCATCACCGGGAAGCTCGAGCATCCGGGTATCGTGCCCGTGCACTCACTCGCCCTCGACCAGTCGGGGCGCCCCGTGGTGGTCATGAAGCGCATCGAGGGCGTGGAGTGGGCCACGCTGATTCACGAACGCGAACACGAGGCCTGGGAAGACTGGGGATCAGATAACCGCGAGGAAATGGATGACGAGGCGCGCAGGGCGGCTCACCTCGAGATCCTGACGCGCGTGTGCGAAGCAGTGCACTTCGCGCACAGTCGTCGCATCGTGCATCGCGACATCAAGCCCGAGAACGTGATGCTCGGTCGATTTGGCGAAGTGTACCTCGTGGACTGGGGGATAGCGCTCCAGCTGGAGGCTGGGCAGCCCGGACTCGGCCTGGCGGGAACACCGGCTTACATGGCGCCTGAGATGGTGCGCGGCGGGCCGATTGACGAGCGCACCGACGTCTACTTGCTGGGCGCGACGCTCCACGAAGTGCTGACCGCGACGTACCGTCACGCGGGCACGAGCTTGCAAGACGTCCTGGACGCCGCCGAGCGCTCGCCCACGGTTGAATACGGCGATGATGTGCCTGAAGAGCTCGCCCAGATCGCCAACCGCGCCACGGCGCGCGACCCGGCCAAGCGCTATGCCAGCGCGGAAGAGCTGCGAGCTGCGGTGCGCACATTCCTCAGGCACCAGACGTCAGTCCGGCTGAGCCGCGAAGCTCAAATCCGGGTGGAAACTGCTGAGGCTGAGCTGGCGAACAACTCTCGGCGTGGTCGCACCTTGGCGCCCACGTCACTGCGCGAGATCAGCGAGTTGCTCAGCGTAGCTCGCTTTGGCTTCGCCCAGGCGCTGGAGATCTGGGGCGAAAACCAGCTCGCTCTGGCAGGTCAGCAGCAGTGCTTGGTGCGGCTGGTGGAGGCGGAAGTGTTGAGCCGGGACGCGCGTCGGGCGCGCACCTGGTTGGCCGAGCTCGACGTCGTGCCCCCAGTGCTGGAAGAGGCGGTTCGAGAGCTGGAACGTCAGCAAGTCGCCGCGGCTGAACGGACTGCTGAGCTACAGCGGATGGCCGCTGACCTGGACGCCAACGTAGCGTCACGCCAGCGGTTGCGCGGTGCGGTTTACCTTGGCCTCGCTGGGGTGGTGTTTTCGATCCTCGGACTCTATTTGGTGATCAGTGGGCGTCAGCTGACACACCTCAGAATGGTCGAGCTCTCGCTTGGGATGAACCTGGTGGTGGGCTCCTGGTTATTTTCCGCAAGGAAAATATTGCTAGCTAACGCGTTCAATCGTCGTTTGATGGGTACGTTGGTGTTGGTGCTCCTGGGCATGCTCGCGGACCGCTTGATCGGTTGGTCGCTGAACACGCCCCCCTACGCCATCCTGGTGCACGACCAGCTGCTGATGGTGCTCGGAGTTGCCATCGTTTCCCTGACGCTGAATCGAAACTTGGTCTGGATGTTGGTGCCGCTCGTGCCTGGACTGGTCATCACCGCCGTGGTGCCGAGTCTGGTCCCCGCGGTCTTCAGCGTAACGACCGCCCTCGCCGCCGCGATGGCGATCTGGGTGACGAGGGCCACGGTGCGCGAGTCTGAAGGCAGGGTTCCCTGACCCCAGTGCTCCGCTAGAATCGCCACAGCATGGCGGCCAGGTGCATGCCAGCGCCCGGCGCGAAGAACAGGAGCTTGTGGCCGCGCTCGATGTGCCCGCTTTGAACGAAGCGGTCCAGCGTGAGCGGGATATTGACGGCGGAGAGGTTTCCCGCGGAATCAAACGTGGTCAACAGCTTCTTCGCGGGGATGTCCAGCGCGTCCGCCCAGCGCTCGACCATTCCGAGGTTCGCTTGGTGGGGGATGAACCAGTCCACGTCTTCAGGCTGGATACTGGTCTCTCCGAACAACTCCCGGGGAACACTCAACGCCTCCTGCATGAAGTAGTCGCGGTACCTCGGGTCGCTCGAGAACTCGAGGTGCGTGAGCTCGCCACGCGCGTGAGCTGACGGCAGCATCACGAAGTCGAACGCGCTCGAATCGGTCTTCTCGCGCACGCCAATCAAGCTGCCCTCGCTGAAGCCGCTTTCGATGATCACCGCGGCCGCGCCGTCGCCGAGACTGGTGTTGTTGGTTCCCGCGGCGATGCCTCGGCTGGACCAGTTCATGCTGGTGACGATGGCGATGCGTCGCTGCAGGTTGCTCGCGATCAGCGCGTGGGCGCACTTCATCGCGGAAACGAAGCTGGCGCATGCGGTGTCGATGGTCCAGCAAGCTGCGTGCTCCAAGCCGAGCTTGCCAGGTAACAGGTTCACGTCTTTTGGAAAGTCCCAGTCGCCCATGCCAGAGAATGCGATCACGAAGTCGATCTCTCGTGGATCCAACTCTCCGCGGCTCATGGCTTGCCGCAGCGCTTGCTCCGCCATGAACACGGAGCTCTCCTGAGAGCTCGCCGCTCGGCGCTCGTTCAACCCCCGCGGCGCCTTGAGCCCGCCTGCTTCGAGCTCGGCACGACTGAGCCGGCGTTGCGGCAGATAGGCTCCCGTGGATAGAATGCGCGCACTCATCGCCGACACGTTGCCAGGCTCTCGGCATGCTGGCTAGCGAGAGTCTAGCGACCTGCTTTCCCTCGGTTTGGGCGCTAGCTGTGGGTTGAACGTCGCTGATTGAGGCTTGCTCTCAAGGTGTGCGCATACATGCTTGCGCCACGATGAGCACGAATCCTCAGGCCGCCCAGATGGGTGACGAGTCGATGGCGCGAAACCTCGCCTTTCAGGCGCGGGCGATCTGGCCCGCCGAGCAACGGCTCTTCGAGCGTTACGCCCTCGAAGGCCGGTTTCGCGCACTGGACGTCGGCTGCGGCACCGGCGAGATCACCCTGCGTCTCGCCCAGCGCTACCCGGAGGCCGAGCTGCTCGGCGTCGATATCCTCCCGGGGAACCTGGCGATCGCGGAGGCTCGGCTGCGGGAGTCACCAGAGCTGGCCGCTCGCGTGTGTTTCCGCGAGGCAGATGCATTCGCACTCGAGCAAGCGGACGCTAGCTTCGATCTCGTGGTGTGCCGGCATGTCTCTCAGGCGGTGCCTGATTTCCCGCGTATGCTCGCAGAGCTGTGCCGGGTGCTCGCGCCCGGTGGTTATCTTCACCTGTTGAGCGAGGACTACGGGATGCTGCACATGCCGCTGATCGAAGGCCGGCCGAATCTCGATCGCTTTTGGGTGGACGTCGCGCTGCCCTACTTGACGAGCATCCGGTGTGATGGTCGCGTTGGGCGCCACAGCCTGGGGTTGGTGCGCGCGCAGGGTCTGGTGGATGCGCACATCGACTACGTCACGGTGGACACGGAACGCGTGCCCCGGGATGTGCTGGCTGGGATCTTCGAGGCCTGGCGAGATGGCTACACGGAGCCACTTGCGACTGCCACTGGGCGCGACGCGAGCGAGGTGCGGGAGTGCTTCCAGGCCATGCTGGACTTCGTGGCGGATCCGACGGCCTACGTCGTGTGGCAAGTGCCGATCATCACGGCGCGGCAGCCCGGCTGATCTCCACCTTCTG
Source organism: Polyangiaceae bacterium (assembly GCA_050183255.1). Lineage (GTDB taxonomy): Bacteria > Myxococcota_A > Polyangia > Polyangiales > Polyangiaceae > JAHBVY01. Next base: position 24,899 of record JBFXBK010000081.1, read on the forward strand.
CTTCACGCGACCTCCGCTGTCGAGCAACCGGATGCTGACGAAGCGCTGCTTGGTCGCCGTAGCGATCTCGTGCGCGATCTCCGTGTAGAGCTTCATCGTCTCGGGTGTACTCCAGCCGCCGCTCAAGGTGATCTCCAGAGAGAGGTTGTTGCGGTAGCGCACGTAGTCCACCACGGCGTTCTGTCCGGGTGCAAATACGCCGTGAGCTTCCAGGATCTCACCCACCTTGCGGGCCTCCGCTTCGCCCGCTTGCTTGTTGTAGATCACGCGGTGCCCTGGGCTGACGTCGACGTGGCGGCTCGCGCTTTGCTTGATCAGCATGGCGCCGCCTATCAGCACCACCATCGCGATCGCAGAAACCACGCAGGTGCCGAAGACGAACCAACCAGAGCCGCGTTGACCACCTTGGTTGAAGTGAGGCACCGCGTACGGATCCAGCAGCCGCTTGCTCAGCGTATTCATCACCAGCATGGCGGCGAACGGCAAGATGGATACGGTTCCGTAGGGTAACATAGTCGCCGCAAGCACTTGCGCTGCGGCAACAGCGCCACCCAAGGCGAGCGCTCGGCGCGCCTCCGCTTTGCGTCCCAGTCGCGAGAGGCTGAGGAAGAGCAAACAGGTTCCCCCGAGTGGTCCCGTCAGGAAGGTGACGGCAGTCACAACTTGCGTGCTGAAGATCCGTGCTGGGGGCGGCGCCATCGGCTGCTGGGTGGCGAACTCTGTCACGGGCCCTCGCTCGAAACGGTCTGCTTGGTGATCAGGTACTCATTGCAGAGCAAGATCACCAACGGACTCCTCCCGGTGCGTGTCGAGAGTTGCTTTGCAAGCGCGGTGTAGGCGGCGATGACGGACGGCTCTTTCCAGCTGCTCCCGAGCACGACCTGGAGCTCGAGGCCCGAGCCCTTGCGGCGCAGAACGACCTCGGCTCTTCCACCAGGCGGGAAGATGCCGTTCGTTTCGAGCACGTCGGCGACCTGACGCGCCTCGCCTTCAGTCGCTCCGCGCTCGTAGATCACTCGATGCCCGGGCGTGCTCTCCACGTAGTCGTCCGCGCTGATGTCCAGACCTTCGCTGAGGCCGATCACGGCGCCAAACACCACCAGCGCCGAAGCGATGCTGACGCCAGCCACGAGGAGCCCAGAGCCTTTGCGCCCGCCTCGCTCGAGGTGTGGAACCACGACCGGGTCCAGCATCTTGCGGGCGAGCATCACCATCGCGAGCGTCACTGCGATGGGCACCGCGTTGCCGATTCCCTGAGGCAACACAACCGCGAGGCCCAGCGTCGCCAATGTCAGGGCACCTCCCAGCAGCGCCGCACGCCGCGCGTCGGCTCGGCGCTGAAGCCGGCTGAGGGACAGGTACATCAAGATCGTTCCCGCGAGCGCACTGCCCAGGAACGTTGCGACTCCAACAGCGGCGGTGCTGAATACCCGGGCATCCGATGTGGGTAGTTGGGCGCTTGGCTCGTCACCGAGCCTCGGGGGAGCGTAAGGGTTCACCTCCCCGGAGGACGCCTGTTCAGGCATCAACCCGGAACTATCCTCGTGACTCGGGTCTCCCGCCATCGGCAGAGGCTAGCAAGCACGAGCCGTGATAGACTGCAGTTTCGTGCGGTATCTCGGTCTCGTTGGCTTGTGCGCACTGACGGCCTGTTCGGTCTTTCCCGATCAGCTGACGCCGCGCAAGGGCTCAAGTGGTGGCACTGGCGGCGCCAGCGGCGGCACTTCGGGGCTCGGGGCCATGGGGGGCGACGGCGGCACAGCAGGTTCTGCCCAAGGCGGTAGCGGCGCGGGAGGTAGCGGCGGCGCCAGCGCTGGCGCTTCGGGTGCCGCTGGAGCCGCCGGAGGTAGCGCTGGCGCCGGTGGATCCACTGGAGGTAGCGCGGGTGTTGGTGGTGCTGCGGGCAGCGCGGGCGCCGGCGGTAGCGCGGGCGTTGGCGGTAGCGCGGGCAGCGGCGGGAGCGGTGGCGTGCTGACTTGTCCCACGCTGGCTCCCAACGCAAGCTTCGAGTTGGTGGGTTCCATGAACCACCCGTCGGGCTGGCAAGTCATCTACGAGCAGGGCACCGGGTTGATCTGGGAGTCGACCGACGTTGATCACCGCAAAGGTAGCCGCTCCCTGCTGATCGACACTCAGGCGATCAGCGGGAACCCCTACTACGCGGGGATTGGTACCAACCAGATCTCGATCGACGCCGGTGCGACCCTCGAGGTCACTTTTTCCGCGCGGATCGTGAAGCAGGGCGGCGGACAGCCAGCTCTCAGCTTCGACTACTTTACAAATGGGTTCGTGTTCATCAGCGGCGACACCATCGCGAACATGCCCGAGAACGACGCGTGGGTTGAGTACGGCCCCTTGACCGTGGTTGCGCCAAGCAACGCAAGCCGACTGACGCTCAACATCGACTTCGACGACAACGCACGCTTCTTCATGGATGATATTTGCTTCCGCATTGTTCAGTAGTTTGGGGGTTTGAAGCGGACTGCCAGGGCTGAGCTGGCGCGCCTCACCCCCAAACCCAGGCGGGGCGTCGAGGATACTTTCGCTAGCGCCGGTCGCAGCGTGGGCGGAACGACCTGAAACGTCGTATCGACGTTCGTGGTTTTCGTGATCCAATTGGCCGTCTCTGCTAAGCGTCAGCCATGGCACTGACTCGGGTCGGACTGGTTGGATGGCGAGGCATGGTGGGCTCCGTTTTGATGGAGCGCATGGTCAAGGAACGTGACTTCGAAGGTCTGGAACCCAAGTTCTTTTCGACCTCTCAGGTGGGCCAACCCGGGCCCGACGTCGGGCCGCAAACCACGGCGCTGGCTGACGCCTACGACGTCGCGACGCTCAAGGAGCAGCAAGCGATCATCACCTGCCAGGGCGGGGACTACACGTCGAAGGTGCTGCCGGAGCTGCGCAAGGCTGGCTGGGACGGCTATTGGATCGACGCGGCCAGTACCAAGCGCATGGACGACGATTCAGTCATCGTCCTGGACCCCGTTAACCGTACGGTAATCGACAAGGCCATCGAGAGCGGCGTCAAGAACTACATCGGTGGTAACTGCACGGTCAGCCTGATGCTCATGGCCATGGGCGGCCTGTACCAGCGCGGCTGGATCGAGTGGATCAGCTCGATGACCTATCAGGCGGCGTCGGGCGCCGGCGCGCAGAACATGCGCGAGCTGGTGGCGCAGATGTACTCCATCGGTATGGACGCCAAGCCCCAGGTGGAGGACGCGGCAGGTTCCATCTTGGAGCTCGACAAGCAGGTGAGTCAGACGCTGCTTGCGGATTATTTCCCGACGGAAAATTTCGGGGCGCCGCTCGCTGGCAGCCTCATCCCTTGGATCGATCGCTTGATGGACGGTGGCGACACCCGTGAGGAGTGGAAGGGCCACGTCGAGTCGAACAAGATCCTTGGTAACGATCCCGTGATCCCCGTGGACGGCATCTGCGTGCGTATCGGTGCCATGCGCTGCCACTCTCAGGCGCTCATCATCAAGCTCAAGAAGGACGTTCCCCTGGATGAG
>JBFXBK010000082.1:0-28224 GCA_050183255.1 Polyangiaceae bacterium
TCCGTGTACGCCTGGCAAGTCTGGCCGGCCTGACAACCGGCGGTAGAACCCGGCGTGGTGCACGGCATGCACTTGGGCTGCGAGTCGCCGCCGCGGCCGCCGTGGGCGCTCACCCGCGCGGTATCGGCGATGTTCACTTCGTCACCGATGATCAAGACCACGCCACCCGCTCCAGCGCCGGCGCTGTCGTTCCCCGAGGAACAACCTCGCTTGCCGTCTGCGACTACGCGTCCCTTGATGTCGACGATGCCGTTCTGCATCGCGGTCGCACCGAACAGCACGATGCGGCCGCCGCCGTCGCCAGCGCGAAGCGCGTTGTCGAAGCCGTCTCGGCAGCCCTTGTCGCCACCTGCGGCGCCGAACTCGACGTCGAGGATGTGGTGGTAGAAGCTCTGTCCGGCGACGTCGGGCAGGCCGTTGCCCGCGCCGGTCGTCTGATTGGTCGGCGTCGGGTCTACGCCCCAACACGTAGCGAAGCCCGGCTCCGTCGTGTTCGTGCACGCGTTGCCTGCGCCGTTCAGCTCTCCGCAGCTCTCTTCGAACTCTTGAGGGAAGGTACAGGTGGTCGTGCTGCCGAACAGGAAGCAGTCTTTGGTGCCACGACCGCCTCGGCCGAAGTGCCCGCCGCCGCCGCCTGAGTCGCGCACGGCGCAGCCACCGCGGCCACCCGCCAACGGGACCGCGGCGGGGCCAGGGCCGTTGTCACACAGCTTGCCCTGGTAGCCAGAGCCCTTTGCTATGATCCGCGAGGTAACGTCGACGCGGATCGAGAAGCTGTTCGACGGGTCGCGCCCGGTGGCCTTGAGTACGAGGTTACCGGTGTTCACCCGATCGCTACCGTTGAAGTCGACCACTGTGAGCACGCCGCCGTTGCGGATGTCGATGTAGTCGAACTCGTGCACGCCGCCGTAGTTGCAGCCGCGACCTCCGTTGACGGGGGTTCCGCCGGGGCACGATGTCTGCGCCGGGGTGGTGCCATCGATGATCAGCGGCGCCGCGTGAGCGACCCACGCTGCCCCAAACACCCAGGTGAAGGCGATCAGCGCGCTCCACACGCGTTGAGTCCGGTTGGTTGTGGCCCGGTGCGTTTTCAAACCCAATGCAAACCTCCAGCCTCGTGAGAATATGGGCAGGCCGCCACCACGTAAACGCCCGCGTTGAGATAGCTGCAACTTACGCGATGTAGGTAGACGTGCGTGGCGGTGTGCCACGAGGAAACGGAGCCCTCGCCCCAGTGCTCCGCGCGGCCCAGCGGCACGGACCAAACTCTCGCCAGACGCAACGCTGCTATGCTCGGGCTGTGGTCTCCACTCTAGAGCCCCGCGCCAAGGGCACCATGATGCTCCCCATCGTGAAGGGCATGCGAGTGAATCGGTCGGCGGTGGAGCCCTTGTTGCCCGAGCACCTGCACAAGTACCTCGAGACACACATCCTGCCGACGGAGTGGTACCCGGCGGACGATCAACAGGAGCTGTTTCAGGTCTTGGGTCGCGCGCTAGGTGTCGCGGACTTCGAGCGCTTTGGCATGGTGATGGCTTCGGAGCAGCTGACCGGCTTCTACCGCGCGTTCCTCGTTGCGGGGGATGGGGAGCGGTCCCTGCGAGGGATGAGCCAGCTCTGGCGGATGAACTACGACACCGGGGTCATGTCCGTCGTCACCACACCTGGTGCCGCGCGGATCGAACTGGAGGACTTCCCTTACGTCGCTGAGCCCAATTGCGAGGTGCTGTCCGGTTACATGCGGAGGCTCTTGGAGCTCACCGGTATGCGTGCGATCGAAGTCGCGCATGGGCCGTGCACCGCCCACGGCGGGAAGACCTGCGTGTGGGAGCTGACGTTCACGGTGCCCAAGAGCTCCCTCGCCCCGAGCCAACCACCACCGCCTAAGAGCGGACGCTGACGACCGGTGAGTCGATCACACCCTGAGACGACTCGGGGACTGCTTGTTCCAGCTGCCAGGCCTGCAGGTGCAGACGACGCTGGGCCTCGAGCAGCTCGTCGCGCAGCCGTGCGGCGAACAACGCTCCGGAAGCCACGAGCGCCATGTTGGTGATGAAAAGGAACGCGCTCGTCGGGATCTCCGGCAGTTTGATCATCCACGGTCGGATTTGCATCGCCCCGTCCACGAACGAATACATCTGCGGGATCCAACCGAGCCACGCCGCGACCGCTGGCAATGAGACCGCCAGGCAGCTTGCGATCAAGATCCAGATGCGACCCTTGCGTTCCACCGCGGAAACGTAGGCGATGGCGTTGGCCATGGCGAGCGTGGGCACGATCACGAACGGCCCCAGCATGGACGACGCTGCGGCGACGGTGATGCTCGCCATGGCGAGGTGATAGTAGGGAACTCGGCCGCTCTTGGGCGGATTCTTGATCAGAAACGCGGTCATCACCGCGCAGGTCGCGATGCAGGCGCCCAGGGCCAAGAGCGCGATCGGTTCAGCCAAGCCCATCCAGAACGGGAACGGTAGGTAAGCGGTGAAGCCGAGGTAGACCACCAGCGCGGTGCGCGCTGCAACTCGGTGGGTCTCCTCTTGGGCGCGCTCGAAGCGCTCCTGCGCCGCCGCTGGGAATTCCTTTGGAGCCTGGGTCAGGAGTTGCACCAGGGTGGAGCGCGCCCGAGAGTTTTCTGGCTCGAGGCTCAGCGCCGCGGTGACTTCGCGCATGCCCGGTCCTCGCGCGGTCTCGTCGCCAGCGGCCACTCGCTCGAAGTGGAACTGCGCAGCGTCCGCGTGATTCGCTGCTAGCTCCCTGCGCCGCTCGAGATCGCGATCGCCATCCAAGTAGGCTTCCAAGGCGTCTGACAGCGCGCGCGCGCTGCTGAAGCGCACGTCGAGGCGCTTCATGGTTGCCATGCGGCAAATCGCGTCGAGCTCTGGTGGTAGCTCAGGATCGATCTCGATCGGCGCTGCGTGCTCGAGGCTCATCGTTGAGCCCAGGACCTGCTCCAGGCGCTCACCTGTGTGCAGGCGCTTCAGCGTCAGGATTTCGTAGAGGATGGTGCCAAGGGCGTAGACATCGGAGCGCGCGTCGAGCTCTGCGTGGCGACCGCGCGCTTGCTCCGGCGACATGTAGCCTGGCGTGCCGAGCAACGCGCCCGCCATGGTGGTGCCTGCGGGGCCCGACTGGATCGGCGTCTCGCCGTCGCTGTCGTCTTGAACGCCCTTGATCTTCGCAAGCCCCCAGTCGAGGACGTACACCTCGCCGAAGTCGCCGAGCATGATGTTGCCGGGCTTGAGGTCGCGATGCAGCACGCCGCGACTGTGTGCGAAGTCGACCGCCAGACACACGCTGTTGAACAGGCTGAGCAGCTTGCGCCGGCTGAAGCGCTCGGCGACTTCCTCGTCGCCGCGGCGGAGCTTGCCCAGCACCTCATCTAGCGTCATGCCCCGCAGGCGTTTCATCGTGAAGTACAAGTTGCCCTCTGGATCGGCGCCAAGATCGTAGACCGGCACGATCGCCGGGTGCTCGAGCTGCCCTTGTACCCGCGCCTCCCGCAAGAAGCGCATGCGCGCCTCGGAGTGCTGGTGTTCGTCGCGAATCAGCTTGAGCGCGACTTCGCGCCCGATGGTCTGGTCACGGAAGAGCACCACTTCGCCCATACCGCCGGTGCCCAGGGTGCGCCGCTTGGCGTAGCGCCGCTCGAAGCGGTTTGCGGGAGCGCCCGCAGGTGGAGGCGGGGCGTTGCTCGGGCTGTGGAGTGTGCCAGCGCTGCTTTCCGTGTGGATGCGGCCTCTGGGGGACGCGATGAGCGTGGCCTGGAGTTCACTGTCCCCCGGCATCAAGAGATCGCTGCCATCGACCGCGACCGGGGAATCACTCCCAGAGTCTGAGACGACCTGGAAGCCGTCCTGGACCAACGTGGGGTCCAGGGCCACCTTCAGGCTCTCTCCACTGATCAAGGTGTCGTCGGGGCGACTGATCAGTGTGGAACCAGGGGTTGCCGGTGCGCTTCGCTGACGTCGGGGACTCTCCCGCTTTTCGGCGCTCATCGGCTGCGAGACTAACCAATGCAGCGCGCTGACGACTCAAAAAGGGTCCGCCGCTGGACGTGTGGAGCGGCGCGCTACACCGCTCCCTCACCCCCAAAATCCAGATGCAAAAAGCCGTCACCGAAGCGCCTGGGCCTGGCTTCCCTGCGGGAGCCAGGTGGGAAGCCCCAAACCGCGGCCAGTGAACTCGCGTTCGTCTTCGGGCTGTGAACGACGGCCCGCGTCTCGAAGCCTCTCGAGGCGGCGAGGGGGTTAGGGGGGAGAGGAGCGGCGTCCGGGTAACGTGTGGCGCCGCGGAAACTTCCTTATTTTCGCGGCGGAAAAGCTCAGAGCTGCGATTGCGTGGCGCTTGGCCGCGCCCGTTGGGGGTACCCTCTAAGGTTGGGTACGTGGCTTGCACAGGCGGCCAACTGTCGGTGTGAGCTGATGGGATTGGAAGGAGGAGCTTGTGAGAACGAAGATTTGGGTTGCGCTAGGTGTGTGTCTGCTGGCTGCGGCGGGGTGCTCTGACGATTCCAGCTCTGGAGGGGGTAGCGGTGGCACCGCTGGCAGCGGAGGAAGCGGCGGCTCGAGCGGGAGCGGCGGAAGCGGCGGAGCCACCGAGACACCGATCGACGACGTGCCGGCGATCTACGCGAAGGCGCAGTGCGACGTCGTGAAGGATTGCTACGGCGCGATCTATTCGGTCTTCACTCAAGGCGAAGACTGCGAAACGGTCACCACGGCGGCGATCAGCGATGAGCTGGGACGCATCAAGGCGAGCGTCGACTCGGGCAAGACCGTCTACGACGGCACCAAGGTCGAAGACTGCGTGGCTGAGCTGACGTCGAAGGGCTGTGATGCTTTCGGCACGAAGATCCCGGTTTGCGACGAAATCCTCGTGGGTCAGGTCGAGCTCGGAGGCGAGTGTCAGCTGAACGAGGAGTGCGCGGGCGACGCGTTCTGTAAGTTCGACACCAGCTGCCCTGGGACCTGCACCGCGCGGCAAGACGTCGGCGCGCCGTGCACCGACGACGACGAGTGCCTGACTGGTCTCGCCTGTGATGGCAACTGCGTCCAGCCTGGCGGCCTTGGAGACCGCTGTGGGGGCGGCGTAGAACCGGAGTGCAAGCCTGGCACCTTCTGCCTGGGTGAAGACGCAGATTCCAGTACCGCGGGGAACTGCCGCACGCTGGATGAGGTGTTCACCGGGAAGCTCGACGACGTGTGCTCGTTCGACACCAACCTGTGCGATGCCTCGCTCAGCTGTGCGGTGATGAGCGTCGACGGCCAAGGCAACTTGAGCTTGCAGTGCGTGGCCAAGACCACGGTTGGGCAACCTTGCCGTCTCGCTATCCCGGACATGTGCGGAAACGATGCCTACTGCGATGTGCCCATGAACATGCTGGAGGGCAGCTGCGTCGCACGGCCCGGCGCTGGCCAACCCTGCGCGATGCCGGCCTTCGGCGACCCAACGTGCGCGCCGAACACGCGCTGTGATGGTGGAACCTGCAAGGCGCGCGCGCACCTGGGTGACGACTGCACCGACAATCCGGTGTGCATCAGCGAGACCTGTAGCGGCGGGAAGTGCATCTCCAACAGCAGCTGCGAGTGAGGTGAACCGTGCGGCGTATGCGGCGATGGCAGACGGTGTTCTTGGTGCTCGGCCTGGGAGCTCTGGTCGGTGCCTGCGAGAGCAGCGGCGATGAACCCCCGGCAGAGGTGGCAGTCGACTTGTCGGCGCCGGACCGCCTGCTGCGCATCTCGATGGCGCTCCGAGGGCAGCGCCCGAGCGCTGAGGAGCTACGCGCCGTAGCGGGAGATCCAACCCAAATCGCGAGCCTGGTGGACGCATACATGCGTTCACCGGGCTTCGGGGAGGCGATACGCGACCTGCACAACGAGGCGCTCGATACGCGGGTCGCGGCTTCCTTGTTTCCAGCGGGATTCGCTGCGCGAGGCGAGCTCGAAGGCGTTGAAGTGCAGCCGCTCAACGTCAGCATCACGGAGGCACCGCTGCGCTTGGCTGAGTTCGTGGTGACCCAGGACCGACCGTACACCGAGCTCGTCACTGCGAACTACACCATCGCCGATCCGTATGTCGCAAAGGTGTGGGGGCTGAAGCGCGAAGACGGCCCCGGCTGGAAGATCGCCTACTACGTCGATGGCCGCGAACAAGCAGGCGTGCTCAGCGACTCGATGTTGTTCACGCGCCACTCGACTACTTTCTCGAACAAGAACCGTGGGCGCGCCAACGCGATCAGCCGCGCGCTGCTCTGCTACGACTTCATCTCGCGCTCCCTGGAGGTCGACGCGACGATCAACCTCGCGGATCCGGAAGAGGTGGCGAACGCGGTGCAGAAGAACAAGGGCTGTGCGGGCTGTCACCAGACGTTGGATCCACTCGCCAGCTTCTTCAGCGCTTACTCACCCGTGTTCGTGCCTTCTGACCAGGAGGAGTATCCGGTCGCGTTCTACACGCCTGGCCTGAAGAGCATCTTTTCCGTACGCGAGCAGGGCTACTTCGGCTTTCCCGGCAACGGCCTGCACCACCTGGGTGAGATGATCGCGGCGGATCCGCGCTTCTCGGCCTGCGCCGCGCGGCGCTTTTACGCCTACTTCCATCAGATCCCGCTTGGAGACGTGCCGCAGGATCGCATCACCGATCTGCAGGCTGTGCTGACATCGCGCTGGAGCGCGAAGGATCTGACCCGCGCGATCGTGTTGGATGACGACTTCCAGGTGTCCCACGTCGAAGGCGGCGAAGGTAGCAGCTTCAGCGGCCTCGTACCCGACGAGGACGCGCCGATCGAGGACCGCCACCTGTTCAAGGCGCGGCCGTGGCAACTGGCGAACAGCATCGAGGATATCACGGGTTACCGCTGGGAAACGCGCGTCGACGCCGATCTCGGCTGGGGCACCATCGGGCGCATCGACCTGATGCGCGACAGTCTGTTTGGCTACGAGGTGCTCGCCGGCGGCATCGACGCAGTGAACGTGACCTTGCCGGCTCACGAAATGACCGCGACCTCGAGCCTGGTGGTGCGAAACCTGGCGGCCCACGCTGCGGAGTACGTCGTGGAGCAAGACTTTCGCTACCCGAGCTCCGCCAAGCTGTTGCACCTCGCCGAGGACGAGCAGACTGAAGACGCGCTCCGAGCGCAGATCGTCGAACTCCATGCGCGTATCCTGGGGGAACTGGTCGATGCGCACTCACCCGAGGTGGACGAGAGCTACGCGCTCTTCAGCGCCAGCCGCGGCTCCACTCAAAGCAACCGTCGGGGCTTCAAGGTCCTGATCTTCGCGATGCTGCAAGACTCGCGCTTGCTCTTCTACTGACACGGGGTCCTGGGATGATTTCACTCGATCGACGTCGCTTCTTGGGCGCTTCGGGCCTGCTCCTCGCGGGTGCGGCTCTGCCAGTATTCACAGGCGAAGCGCGCGCGAGCGCAGCTCCGAAGAACCTGATCGTGGTGCTCAACAACGGCGGCTGGGATCCGACCTACGCGCTCGACCCAAAGCCTGGCAGCAGCGTGATTGACGCCCCGCAGGGCGATCTGACCCGCTACGGGGAGCTCAGCGTCTTGACGGCGGCGGAGCGCCCAGACGTCGCGCGCTTCTTCGAGCGCTACGGGGCACTCAGCACCATCGTCAACGGCGTACAGGTGCGCTCGTTCGTGCACTCCGACTGCATGAAGCGCGTGCTGACGGGTACGCCGTCAGACTCCAATCCCGACTTTGCGGCTCTCGCAGCGTATGAGCTGGGACGCGATTTGCCGGTGCCCTACCTGGTGCTCGGCAACAGCGCGCTGTCGGGACCCCTGGCCTCCATCACCGCGCGTGCGGGGACGACGAATCAAATCAGCGCGCTGCTCAACCCCGAGAAGAGCCTGCTCGCCGGCGAGCCCGCGGTGGTGCCAACCGATGGCGACGATCAGCGGGTGCGCGCCTATCTGGAGGCGCGGGCGCAGCGCATGCAGGCGACACGCGGACGGCAGGGCGCGAACCGTCGTCAGCTCGAGGCGTTCTTCAGCTCCCTCGATCGCCAGGACTTGCTCCGCCGGTTTGCCAAGCAGAGCGGTGGCTTCGGCGACCAGGACTACACACCAGACTTGAAGGTGCAGATCGAGGTCGGAACCAGCGCGCTGCAAGGTGGCTTGTGTCGCTCGGTGTTGATGGAGACCCAGAACTGGGACACTCACCAGGGCAACCAGCAGCAGGGGGATCTGTTCAACGCGCTGTTCGCGGGGCTCACGAACCTCGCGGAAACACTGGAGGAGAAGCAGCTGCTCGAGCACACGCTGGTGGTCGTGATGAGCGAGATGGGGCGCACGCCGAAGCTCAACGAGAGCGCAGGCAAGGACCACTGGCCAGTCACGAGCGCGATGATCTTCGGTGGCGGCGCTCCTGGAGGGCGCGTCTTGGGCGCCACGGATGACGAGCTGAACGCGCTCTCGATTGATCTCGCGACGGGCCGGCCCGCGAAGGATGGCCTACAGCTGCAGACGGCGAACCTGCTGTCAGCCGTGCTCGAACTGGTCGGGGTCGATGGTCAGAGTCACTTCCCAGGAGTGGAGCCCTTCCATGCGCTCCTCGCGTAGGCTGCTTGCGGGTGTCTCCTCAGGGATCTTTCTCTGGGCAGCGACGGCGTGCAGCTCGGCGGATGATGACACCGCGAGCTCGAGCGCCAAGGTTTGCAAGAGCGCTCAAGACTTGACCTACGAGAGCTTCGCAGGTCCCTTCTTGCTGAACTGGTGTACCGGTTGCCACTCGAGCAACCTGGGAGAAGACGAACGCCAGGACGCACCCCTGAGCGTCAACTTCGACACTCTGGACGATGTCCTCTACTGGAGCGATCGCATCGAGGTGCGCCTCGAGAACGTGCGGGACATGCCCCCGGCAGGCGGCTTGCCCGAGGCGGATCGGCAGGCGTTCTTGACCTGGCTCTCGTGCAACGCCGAGAGCGAGACCGGCGGCTTTGACCCGCCAGCGCCCCCGCAGACGGATCCCGATCCGCTCCCGACGGGCGCCTGTGCGGAGCCGCGCGAGCCGCTGCCCGCCAGCCTGCTGCCGCGTTGCTCTGCGGAAACGTATGACTGCGTGGTGCAGTGCGCCCTCACCGAGGAGCAACCGGACATCGACGACTGTCGTGACGCTTGCACCCAGGCGGACCAGACGCCTCCAGACACCTCGCTTGGCTACCCGATTGCGTGTAGCGACTGCACGTTCAACCAGATCCTGGGTTGCGCGAGCAAGAACGGTTGCCAGGATCAAGTGGCCCGCCTGATGTGCTGCGTGGACGACTGCCTGAAGCAGCCGGACCCCGAGAGCTGCTTCCAGAACGACTGCAGCGACGAGATCCAGTCCTTTGGCTACTGCGTCGGCTACACTGCTGACTTCTGCGCCGACTACTCGGGAGACTACGTCGGAGCTTGTTTCACACGCTGAAACGCCTTTTTGCGCTTCCGCCGGGCAGTTTCGCTATAGTCCCGAGGCGTGAAGCACACGCGACGGGAGTTCTTGGGGTCGAGCGCGGCGCTGGGCGCACAGCTGCTTGGCGCGGGAGCATTGGGGGTAGGAGCTAGCGCCTGCGCGTCGACGCCCACGGGCTGCGATCGCTGGAAGGTCAACGGCGGGGTCTGGCAAGACGCGAATCGCAGCAATCCAGGGGTCAACGCGCGCTATCGCGTGCGCCCGGAGAAGCTCAGGGATCTGGTAGAGATCGTGCAGTGCGCCGAGAAAGAGCGCATCGGCGTGCGCATGACCGGCGCCGGGCACTCCTACAGCGACGTGGCGTTCAGCAGCGGCTTCATGCTGAGCCCCGAGCGTATGGGCGCCGCGCTGGACGTGGCGGAGGAGCAGCTGAGCCCGGTCGGGCGCAGCAAGAAGTTGTTCCGTACGGAAGCTGGCGCGAGCATCCGCAGCTTGAACTCCGAGATGGACTGCGCCGGACTCGCCTTCAAGAACCTGGGCGGCTACAACGCCCAGAGCATCGTGGGCGCCGCGATGACCGCCACTCACGGCTCCGGGCTCAATTACGGCCCCGTCTCCTCCGCTATCGCATCGATCCAAGTGGTCGCGAGTGGGGGGGAGGTGCTCCAGGTCGAACCGCGAAACGGCATCACGGATCCGCGCAAGTTCCCCGGCTACATCGAGTCCCATGGGGACCGCATCAAGGCGCGCTTGGTGCAGGACGATGTGATCTTCAACGCGGCGAGCGTCAGCCTGGGCGCGGCGGGTCTGGTGTACGCGGTCGTGCTGGAGGTCGAGCCGAGCTACTGGCTGAAGGAGACGCCCAAGGTGACGACCTGGGGAGCGGTGAAGTGCTCGGATGGCTTCATCGGGCGCTTGCTGAGCGGTCGCGAGCTGGCTCCTGTCGGTCCGCAGCCGGAGTACTACGAGGTCTCTCTGAACCCGTATCCAGCGATCACCGGCGGCGGGCCCGAGACGCACCAAGTGTTGCTCCAGCAGCGCTACAAGCTCCAGCGCGAGCCCTGGCGCAGCGCTCAGGATCGCAAGCGAGGCAAGCTAGGCACCGAGGTAGATGCGCTGGGTACCTGGGCCAGTGGCAAAGGCAAGATCATCGCGGAAACGGTCAACCGCTGGCCCAACTTGGCGCCCGGGTTCGTCACGGAGTCGATCAAGAGCCGCGCCGACATCAGCTACATCAACAAGAGCTACGAGGTCTTCGATATCGGCCCGGTCAATCACATGCGGGTGTTCGGCATCGAGATGTCCTTCGACATCAAGGACACGGTGCGCGTGGCCGAGCGCTTCTTCGAGCTAGCGCAAGAGCATTTGGATCAAGGCATGGTGCACACGACGCCCTGCACGCTACGCTTCGTGAAGCAGGCCAGTTCGAACCTGGCAATGATGCACGGCCGCGACACCGTGACCCTGGAGATCGGCACCATCCTCGGGATCCGACGCGCTCGAGACATGCTGCTTCACTACGAGCACGCGTTCATGCAAGAGTTTGGCGCGCGACCCCATTGGGGGCTCGATCTCAACGTGCTGAAGAGCGTCGATGATGTGAAAGCGCTGTGGGGTGACGCCAACGTGGAGCAGTGGCTCGGCGTGTACCGTGAACTGAATCGGAGTGGCGTGTTCAACGCCGCCGTGACCGATCGCCTGGGAATTTCTGTCCCCAGGAGCTAGTCCGGACCCGGTCGGCGTGCCGCGCACACTGGGTCGCACACTGAGCGCACGACGCGACGTACCGAGCTCCGGGGTGGTGCCGGTGACAGGGATCCTGAGACACCACGCTGGTACCGAACAGCCGCGTCGCCGCACGCCTGCCGCACACTTTGCCGCACGGTACTGGATGAGTCGGGTATGTGACGGGCGTGGGAACAGCGCGGCGGCGAATTCGCTGTGAAATTTCGGGTTCTCAAGCGCGTCTCGATTTGCAACCCTCAGGGGCATCACCTTGCCGAGGAGAGAGACATGCATCTGAAGACGACCGCCCTAGCTGGAGCCTTGTTGGGCCTCGCCCTGCTCGCCTGTAAGAAGGAGGATGACGCCAAGCCAGAGTCCAGCGCAGCCGCCACGACCACCGCTGCTGCCAGCGCTTCCGCGGGGACCGAGGCCGAGCCGAGCTTCGAGGAACAGGTCAAAGCAAGCACGCCGCTCGATCCCAAGCCGAAGACGGTGAAGCTCGGCACTCAGGATTTTTCGCCTGAGCTGTGCAAGTTCGAGGAGCCCCTGCTCGACAAGAGCGGGATGAGCGTGATTCGCGCCATCGAGGTCGTGAAGGACAAGCTCTACCTCGTCGGTGCTGACGGGAAGCTGCGGGCGTACAACATCGGAAGCGGCTGCAGCCTGAGCAAGGACACGAGCTTCGGGGATGGCGGCGTGCTCTCTACGAACAAGGAGATCAAGACGCTCAGCAAAGACGACAAGGGCAACCTGCTCGCCTCGAACGGCTTGTTCGAGAGCTACATGATCAGTGGCGGGAAGCTGAAGTACGAGTGCAAGGCTCGCGGTCAGGGCTACATCGCCATGCACCCGAGCGGAAAGTGGGGCCTCGGATCGTTTGCGAACGCGACGGTCAACAAGCTGACTTTTGGCGACAGCGCTTGTGAGAGCGAGCCGTGGGTGCTCCAAGACATGAGCCAGGATGCGAAGCGCAAGGGGCCCTTCGGCAACGTCAACACCATCGGTTTCATGGGAGACACGGTCCTGGTTGGCGGCATCCTACCGAAGAGCAAAGACCCGAACGAATCGCGCGTCGTGATTGGCATGGACGCCAACGGCAAGGAGAAGTTCCGCTTCGGCAAGACGGACAAGAGCTTCGACGAGCAGAAGTTTGGCTGGGTGCACGCCATTGGCGCGTGCAAGCCGGGGATCTGCGTCGTCGACTCGAACTTCCGTCGTTTGAGCGCCTGGAAGAAGGACGGCAGCTTCTTTGGTGCCGTGAAGCTCTCCGACGCGTTCGACCTCAAGTACCCCTGGGTGCCTGCGTTCAGTGTGACCAAGGACGGCACTGCATACTTTGCCGCAGGGCAATCCCGCGACAAGAGCAAGGTCTCCGAGGGGTTGATCTATCGCGTCAAAGGCATGTGATCGCCCGTAGAGGCAGTATCACCAGTCGAGGCGGTATCACCAGTCGAGGCCGGGCGAGCGCTTGGTGGGGTCCAACGTGGCCCCACCGCGCAGCGTCGCGACCGGGTAGGCGCAGTACAGGCTGGACCAGAGCGCAGCCGGACGGTGGTTGCCGCTTTGCTTGACGCCGCCGAAGGGCAGCTTGCTCGAGGCTCCACAAGTCGGCGCGTTGTGGTTGATGCAACCGTACTCGAGGCGCGCTCTCGCCCACTCGAACCGATCGCTATCCGCAGTAAAAACGCTGGTCGCGAGGCCATAGGGCAGGCTGTTCGCGATGCTGACGGCTTGTTCCAGGTCGTCTACTGGAACCAGCGTGAGATCGGGACCGAAGAGCTCCTCGCGCAAGTAAGGATTCGAGACGTCGAAGCCGTCGACCTCGTGCAGCGACGCGGGTGAAAGCGCTGGGCCAATCGGGCAGTCGCTCTGGGCTACCAGCCGCGCGCCAGCGGCCTTAGCTGCAGCCAGCGCACTCTCGAAGCCTTGCCGCGCGGCAGCAAAAGCCAGCGGGCCCATGAAGACTTCCTCGCGAGGGTCGCCGATGCGGATCCCTCCGAGCATCTTGCTCAAGCGCTCGCGCACCGTGGCGAGCAGGCTCCGCTCCACCAGGCAAAGCGCCGTACCCGAGCAACGTTGACCGCTCGTGACGTACGCGCCCCACGCGATGTCGTGGAGCGCCTTATCCAGAGGCGCGTCTGCGAGCAGTAGCGCGGGGTTCTTCCCGCCCATCTCCAGGGCCAGGAGCTTGCCTGGCTGCTCCAGGGTCGCGCGCTGGATGGCCAGCCCCGCGCGGTAGCTGCCGGTGAAGAGCACGCCGTTGACGTCGAGATGGGCTGCGAGCGCCGCGCCGACTTCGACCGCGCCTTGGACCATGTTGAACACGCCTGGAGGCAGCCCGGCCTCCGCTAGAATTTCTGCATAGATTTGCCCCGTGAACGGGGTGTGCTCGCTTGGCTTGAGCACGACCGTGTTGCCCAGCAAGAGCGCCGGCATCACGTGACCGTGCATCAGGTGTAGCGGGAAGTTGAACGGTCCGAGCACCGCGAGCACTCCGTGAGGCTTGAAGGCGTAGCTCGAGCCGTCCGGCAGCGTGTGCTCCTTCACCAGCTCGAGCCCGGCCGTCGCGCTGATTTCCACCTTGCCGATCGCGGCGGCCACTTCCGTGCGCGCCTCCCAGAGCGGCTTGCCCATCTCGCGACTGATGGTGAGGGCCAGGCGCTCCTTGTGTTTCTCGAGCACGGGAGCAACCGCACGCACAGCCGCGATGCGTTCCCCGAGCGGCCGAGCTTGCCACGCGGACTGTGCAGCTCGCGCGGCGCCGACGGCGCTGGTTACGGCTTGCGTGCTCCAGTGGAGGCGCCCGACCTCGGATCCCAGAAAGGGATCGAGACTGACTATCTCGCCTTCGGCTTGCTCGGGTGCCCCGAAGGCGCCCGCGATGAAGTTTCCGCGTGCTGCAATGGGTTGTGCGTGGTCGCTCACGTTCCGAGGCATACCCTTGACGCCGCTGGGTAACAACGCGACTCGCGCGGCATGGCACAAGGCAACGAGTTCAAGGCGCGGCGCGAGCAGACGCGGCGATCTTGGAACCTAGCGACCGAGGCTCACAACGCCCACAAGCTCGACCAGGCGGCATTTCTGCGCGCCGGAGGATCCACGGTGTACTCCGATGAGCTCGAGTTGCTCGGGGATCTCTCGGGCAAGCGGTTGCTGCACCTTCAGTGCAACTCCGGGCAAGACAGCCTCTCGCTAGCGCGCGTCGGTGCGCAGGTTACAGGCGTCGACATCTCGGATAGCGCGATTGAGTTTGCGACGCAGCTCAGCGCTGAGTGTGGGATCGCTGCCAACTTCGAGCGGGCCGACGTCCTCGAGTGGTTGCCGCAGGCCGCAGATCGCGGTCGACGCTTCGACTGTGTGTTCGCCTCCTATGGGGCGCTGCCCTGGATCGACGACATTGCCGCATGGATGCGCGGCGCCGGGAGTGTGCTCGAGCCCGGAGGGCGTCTCGTGGTGCTCGAGTTTCATCCCTTGATCTGGTCCGTGGACGAGGAGCTACGCATCAAAGATCCTTACTTTGCGGATTACGCGTTCTCAGAGCCGGTGAGCGACTACGTTGGGCGCTCGGGGGACGCGCTCGCGCCGTCGGGCTTCGTCGAGACGGAGCCTTTCGAGAACCCGGAGGTGGCTCACGCCTATCAGTGGACGGTGGCGCAGATCGTCCAGGCAGTGATCGACGCAGGACTTCGGCTGCGCACGCTGCGTGAGTATCCCTACGTGAACGGTTGCAAGTTCCTCCCGAACCTCGTGGAGCTCCCCGGCAAGCGCTTCACGCTTCCGCACGGAGTAGCTTCACTGCCGCTCCAGCTGGGGTTCGTGGCTGAGCGCGAGCGCTAGCCTCGCGTTTGGCGCGAGCTGGCACAGGTCGGACAATGTCGTCGTGGGTCGTCGGCGCTGACTGCCTGGTTGGTGGGTGTTCCGCGCGGGATCCTGCTGGCACGGCGTGTGCTCCTCGGTTGTCGTGGGGATCTGGAAGAGCTGGGCGTTGGCGCTGGGATTGCTTTTCAGCTCAGCGCCGGCGCTGGCAAGCCCGACGGTGACCTGGAGCGCCCCTCGGGAGTGCGGTGACGCTGCCGCCTTCAATCAGGCGGTGGCGCGTGAACTCGGCGCGCGAACGCTACCGGGTTCCGTGCGCATCGAGGTGCGCCCTCGCGGTGAGGCGTACGCCATGCAGCTCGAGATGCGGGTCGCCGGGGACGGCGGCGAGCTGTTGCTCGAGCGGCAGCTCCTGGCTCCCACGTGTTTGGAGCTACGGTCGGCTGCCATCTCGGTGCTGTTGGTGAGCGCGACAGAGGCGCGCAGCGAGCTGCCGGTGGAAGTCGTTGGGCCGCCGACAGCGCAGCCGCCGACAGCGCAGCCGCCCGCCAGTCCGGCGTCGAGCCGCTTGGCTGTGCCGCTTCCTCACCCCCAGAACCCGGTGGAACCGGAGGATCATAGAGATTTCTGGCACTTCGAGTGGCATCTGCAGCCGCCGATGATCGGCGCCAGCGCGGGCCTCGAGAGCGGTCGAGTGGGCGAGGCCGTGCCGCGCCTTCAGGGTCACTTGCGACTGCCGCTGATTGATAGTTCCGTGGGGATATTGGGGATCGCGGCAGCGGGCCTGTACGTTCCGGCGGAGCGCCACGCCGTCGACCCGGAGCGTGGTGGTGAGCTCTCCCGGGCTGCCGGGCGCCTCGGCGGGATGTTACTCGTTGAGCGCGGCATCGAACCGTTCAGCTTGCAGCTCGCATTTCAGGGTGAGCTGTCGCGGGTGAGCGGCACCGGCTACGGGGTGACGTCGCCCACCACGCGCGGCGTTTGGCGCACGGCGCTGGTCTCCGAAGGCGAACTTGGAGTCGCTTTCGAACGCCTCGCGTTGGGACTCTGGGGCGAGCTTGCTGTCGCTCGGGACGACTCACGCTACGTCCTGGAGGGGGTGGGGGAGGTCTACCGTCCCTCAATTTTGGCCGTGGGTGGCGGACTTCGAGCTTGGTTGCGCTTTCCGTGACGGATCGCGACGTAGAGCAGCACTCAGCTCTTGTGAACCCACGTCACCAGAGCGGCGCCCCCAGCCAGGGACCCGAGGTGAGGCTGAACGACTCCGAGCCACGCTTTGAGATCGAAGCCGGCGCATGGGATTTCGAGGCGCTGTACGACGCCCATTTCGACTTCGTCTGGCGCAGCGCGCGGCGTCTCGGCGCGCCTGCTGGGTCGCTAGATGACGCGGTCCAGGAGGTGTTTCTGGTTGCTTATCGCAAGCTACCGGAGTTCCTCGGTCGGTCGAGTCTGAAGACGTGGCTGTTTGGCATCACGCTGAGGGTGGTGCGGTCCCAGCGTCGTCGTGCGGCGAGTCGCGCGGCGGAACCGTTGCCTGACGGGATCGCTGATGACGTCGGTCCCGGCCCCGTCAGGTGTGTCGAGCAGCGTCAGGCGCTCGAGCTTCTGTACCGGTTGCTCGACAAGCTGGATGACGCGAAACGTGAGGTCTTCGTGCTCGCGGAGCTTGAAGAGTTTTCTGCTCCGGAAATCGCCGAGGCGCTGGGGGTCAACTTGAACACGGTTTACTCGCGACTCCGCGCGGCGCGCTTGGAGATGGACGCTGCCCTGAAGCGTGTCCGCGCGGAAGAAGCATGGACGGAGCGTGAACGATGACTCCCGAACTCGAAGAGCTGTTGCAAGAAGCGAAGAGCGCGGAGCTGCGCGTCGAGCCTAGCGAGGGCGATCGCGAGCGCGTTCGCCATCGCCTGCGCTTGGCCATCGGCGGTGGCGCCGCGCTGGCAACGACCGGCGTGGCGAGCAAGGCGTCTGCCAGTGCGGCGTCTGCCAGTGCGGCGTCTGCCAGCGCGGCGTCTGCCAGCGCGGCGTCTGCCAGCGCGGCGTCTGCGGAGCTTGGAACGATCGGCGGCGCGAGCTTCCTCAGCGGTGTTTCCGGATTGAAGTTGGCGGGCTGGCTCCTCGTTGGGTCAGCGCTGGGCCTGGGTGGCGCTTGGACTTCCCAAGGGCTGCTAGGCGTTGAACGGCCGAGCGTTGCTCCGGCGTCGAAGGCGACGCTCGAAACAGGACGGGCTCTGACGCCCGGGGACGGCCCAGCTCCTGAGGTGGGACGCTCCGTCGAAGCGGCAGCCGTCGCGGCTGAACAGCCCGTGGTGAAGTCGCCCGCGTTGCCGGGCCCGCCGCGCGCAGCTGCACTCCGAGCTGCAGCCCCTCTTCAAGCCGCGGCGCCGGAAGCTGCGCCACGACGCAACGCCGCGGGCGCACAGCAGGGCACCAGTGGAGCGCCTGCGGGGTCAGCGTCGGCGCCGGGTATCCTCGAGGAACTACGGCGGCTGCGGGCGGCTGAAGCGGCGCTCAGTCGTGGTGACCTGGCTGGTGCCCAGCAGGAGCTTGACACGACGCGCGGCTCAGAGCTCGCGCCGGAGCGCCTTGGTCTCTCTGCGATCACCGCTTGTCGTCGCGGCGACAAGCGAGGCGCAGAGCAGCTCCACGCACTCTTGTTGGCGCGCTTTCCGGCGACGCCGATTCTGCCTCGCGTGCGAGCCGAGATCGCGATGGGCTGTAGCAGCTCTACGGCCCGAAAAACTTCGACGGATCCTTGAGGTTCGACGCACTAACCAAGATATGGAGACGCAAGACATGTTTACTCGTTTTGGTGCTTTGACTTGGCTTGGTGTCGCGCGGAAACGTAGCGTTGTGCGAAGCTTCGCACTTGGACTCGGCCTGCTGTCGCTGGTCGCTTGCAGTAGCGGTGGGGACGTCTCACTGGGTAAGGATCGATCCGGAGCCGGTAAGGGTGCGGCGTGCGGCGACACCCAGTGCGCCGTGGGTGAGATCTGCTGCAATGACAGTTGTGGGATCTGCACCAAGCCGGGCGAAGCCTGCATCCAGCTGGCGTGCGATCCAGGCGGTGGAAGCGACCCCGGCACGCCTGGCGACCCCGGCACGCCTGGCGACCCCGGCACGCCCGACGACCCGCCAGGGCAGCCGTGCGGGGACACCGTATGCGGGCAGGGCCAGGAGTGCTGTAACGCTTCGTGTGGAACCTGTGTGGAGGCCGGAGGCGTTTGCGATCAACGCGCCTGCGAACCCGCCGCTCCGCCCGGTGAGCAATGTGGAAACAATTGGTGCGGGGAAGGAACGTGGTGCTGCAATGCGACCTGCGGCATGTGCGTGGCTGAAGGCGAGGGATGTATCGAACCCGACTGCGGGCGCGACGTGTGCGACGCCCAACTGGCCCAAGGTGAGGGCAACTGCGAGATGTTCCTCGGCGTGCGCTGGAGCGGCGGTGGTTGCGAACTCCTCAGTGGCTGCGGCTGCGTCGGGGGTGACTGCGGCGGGCTCTACCCGAGCCTGGAGGTGTGTGAGAGTGCGCACCTGAGCTGCGCCACGAAGTAGCTCCCCTCGCATCAAGCTGCGTGCGCAAACCCGTATCGATATTTAAGGTTTTCGTGGGCGAGCCGTTCGCGCTTCGAGGCCCCGACTTGCTCTGGTTCGCGCTTGGCGTTTCCGGGGAGGTTGGCTACGGTCTCGTATTTGAATGGCTGTCGAGCTAGGTCGCATCGGCGTCACTGAGACGAACCTGGGCAAGCAAGCCAAGCTGCCGCGGGTCAGGCCGTCCAGCATGGCGGCTGCCGGTGCGGCCACGCTGCTCACGCCGGGCGATCTGCTCGGCCAGCGTTATCAAGTGGAGGAGCATCTCAGCCAGGGCGGCATGGGAGTGGTCTATCGCGGTCGCGACTTGGTGACGGGTGACGCCGTCGCGATCAAAGTGCTGCGAGCCGACCGTCAGCAGGAGTCGCTGCTCACGCGGTTTCGCCATGAGTATTACCTCATGGCAACGCTCTCGCATCCGCGCTTCGTCGAGGTTCGCGACCTGGTCATCGCAGCCCAGGGCATGCCCTGCTTGGTGATGGAGTTCGTCGAGGGTGAAGACCTCGATCGAGTCGTACCCCTGAACCCGGGTGACGCGATCGAAGTCATCGATCAGCTGTGTGAGGCTTTGGCGTTTCTCCACTCGCGCCGCTACGTTCACCACGACCTGAAGTCGAACAACGTGCGCATCGAGCGTGACGCCGCAGGGAAGATTTCCGTGAGGATTCTTGACTTCGGTATCATGGAGCCGATCGGCAGTGTGCGGCGTGAGCTCGCCGGTACGCCGGCCTACTTGCCCCCAGAGGTGTTGTTCGGAGCACCGACGGATCCGCGACTGGATCTCTACTCTCTCGGGACCTTGGCCTTCGAGATCTACGCTGGCTACGTTCCTTTCGATATTCGCGACGCCGAGAGCTTCGTCCAGGCAAAGCAGGTGAGTCCGCCGGACGTACGCAAGCTGCTCGTGGACGCGCCCCCCGAGATCGCAGAGCTGGTCAGCGATCTGATGAGCCCCGATGTTGCGGCGCGGCCCCAGGATGCTTCCGTCGTCAGACGGCGTCTGCGCCAGTGCTCGCCGTCGCTCGGCACCGCGACGGGCCTCGAAGCGCCAACCTACCTCAAGCCCTCGCGCTTGCTTGGTCGTGACCGGGAGCTGGCGCAATTGACCTCGCTTTGGGAGTCGAGTGCCCTCAGGCCGTCCCTCGGCTGTATTCGGGGTCAAGCGGGTCTCGGCAAGACGGCGCTGTTGCGTGAGCTCGCCCTGCGCATGCGTCGCAGCGGTGGTCTTGCAGAGCTTGTTTCCGTCGATGGGAGCGCCGGCGCGTACAGTCTGATCCGACCGCTCCTGCGCGCCCTCTGGCAAGACGAGTCGCGCGGCGATGCGGCCCTCGCGCGGCTGGCTCCTCAGGTGATGCGTATCCTCCCGGAAGTGACTGGCTGGTTCGACGGCGTCAAGCCAGCGACAGCGCACTCGGACGCTGTAGAGGATCGGCGTCAGCTCTTCGCCGCGCTGTGCGAGTGGGTGCAGGTCGCTCGGGCCGGTCGCAGTGTCGCGCTCTTGGTGGACAATGCCCATCGCGCAGACAACGCCAGCTTGGAGGCTCTGCGCGCGCTCCACGCAGGTGCCGGCGCCGGGCTCTGCCTGGTGCTCACTGTGCGCCCCGACGCGACCACCCGAGACGTCGCGCTCTCGCGCCTGCTTGGCGGGGCGGAGCTCGATTTGGCTATAGGTCGACTCGACCAGCCAGCAGTCAGCGCGTTGCTCGGCAGTCTGTTCGGCGCGACGGAGCCCTATCCGAAGCTGTGCGCGGAACTCACAGCGGCTGCTCAGGGTAACCCAGCGTTGGTGCTCGAGCTGGTGCGAGAGCTGGTGAGCGCTGGCGTGATTCAGTTCTCCGACGAGCGCTGGCAGCTGCCGCGCGCATTGGGAGACTTCCCCGTTCCGACGTCGCTGTCTGACGCATTGATGAAGCGCCTCAAGCAAGCCAGCGGGACCGCCCAGGCGGTGATCGACGTCTTGACGGTGGCTGGGCGCTGTTTGGATCTGGATCTGATCGCCGCGTGCTGCGAAGGCAGCGACAGCGCGGTCTTCGCCGCCCTGGACGAGCTGCGGGACGCTGATCTCGTGAGCGAATCCGGGGACGGCTACGACTTGGCACCAGGGCTGTCGCGTCGGCGGTTGCTCGAAGAAATCAGTGCCGCGCGGCAAGCGAAGCTGCATGGGCTCCTCGGGCGCTTGCTCGAGCGTCGCTATGGCGACCAGGCTAGGAGTGGAGCCGCGCAGCTGGCCGTCCACTTCCTCCGGGGAGGCGCGAAATACAAGGCCATCCGCTATTTGGACTGGGCGAGTTCAGAGCTGTACGACGCCCAAGCGCTGATGGATGCTCGGCCGTTGCTCGAGGAACTGGAGGGGTTGCTCGTCGCCGAGGGGGGCGAAGCTGCCAGGTACGGCAGCGCGCTTCACTCCCAGCTGTTGTTGACGCGTCAACGGCTCGCGCGGGTGGGTGTGGCCATCGATTCCGATCTCGGCGACCGCATGCTGGGACTCGAGCGCCAGATGTACCTACCCGAAGTACGCTCGCTGCCTTCAGGCGCGAGCCCGGCTAGTCGCATTCGAGAGTTCGGGCGCGTGGTCGGGGGAGGATTGCTGCGCGGAAAATTATCGGCGTCGTCTCTGTCCGAGCGTTTGATCCAGTATTTCACGGCCACCAGCTACCAGACCGTGTTGCTCTCCATGAAGGGCGATTTTCAGCGCGCCGACGAGGTGGCGCACACGCTGCTGCCGTTCATCTTGGCCGAAGGGGATCAGGCGCGGGGTGCCTATGCGCTGTGTCGCTGCATCTCGCTCACCCATCAAGGCTACGTCGCTCGCGCGGAACGCTTCGGCAAACTGGCTGACGCCGGCTTTCGCAACCCACGGCTTACCAGCCGTGTGAGCGCTGAAGACGTAGAGACGGGGCTCGGCGGTCTCTTCACGTTGATGAGCCTGCTGTACGCCGAGCGCGGCGCGCCTCAGTCCACCGAGTGGCTCGGACGCCTGGATGATTTCGTGGGCACGCGTGAACACGAGCGCGCGTGGTTGATGCCGAACTACTTGCTGACACGCCTCCAGTACCACTTGCACCGCGGCGAGGTGTTGCGTTGCCGTGAGGTAGAGGCGGAGTACAAAGCCGTCCACGCGCGCAGCGGTGGTTTCAACGCCCAGGTCGAGACCAAGATCATGATTGGTCTCGCGCGAGCGGCCGTGGCGGCCCGGGACCTGGTGGGCGCCGAGGCGTTGTGTGGCGAGCTCACCGCGTTTCCCCCGGATCAGTGGGTAGCTCACGGTTGGGGTAGCGCGGTGCTGGCTGAAGTGTGGCGTCAGCAGCGGCTCTACCCACGTGCTGCCGCGTCGCTGGAGGACGCGCTGGGCTACGCGCTGCGTCCAGGCTCGCGCTCCTATAAGCTCGAGATGCGGGTAAGAAACACGCAAGCGGCGCTGGCGCTCGATGTCGCGGACTATGAAGCTGCTCGGCGCCACGCTCAGGCTGTGCTCGAGATCGCCTGCGAGCAGCAGACGCGCAACGAATACGAAGAGCTCTGGGCGCGCCGAGTGCTGGTGTTCATCGCCCACGAAGCGGGGGAGCCGGCGAACGCAAAACGTCAGCTTTCAGCGCTCGCTCATCTGGTGAACGGAACCAAGAACCCGCTCTTTGAGGCCGTCTACGAGAAGCTGGTATCAGACGGTGTGGGCGTCAGCTCGGAGGTGCTCGTGGCTGAGCACCGCGCCGCCGCCGAACGCTTGTTCCAGCGCTTGGGTTTTGCGCCAGAGACACTGGGCGGTTCACGTCGCGGAAGCACGACAGGCCCGGGCGCGGACAGCGGCGCGTGGTGGAACCAGACAACAGATCCGGGGTTCGCGACGAGCGATCAAGAGACTGTTGTTGCCATGCCGGAATCCGCGCTGCTTATCGAAGAAACCCTGAAGAACAGCGCAGCGAAGAAGAAGAGCTGAGCCGCGTAGGTCAAACAAACCTAGAGCAAACAAAGCCGCGCGGCTGCGCGATTTCGTGCGAGTCTCAGCGGTGGTGAGCTGGCGCGATCGCCAGTTGAGTGAGGAGGACGACCAGATGTCGAGAGGGAGTCGCTGGCTGGGACGGTTCGCGGTTGCAGTCGCGTGTTGCACGTCATTCGCCGCAGTGAGTTGCGGACCACCGTGCCCAAGCGCGTCGCCACAGGAGGAGCGCGGCTGGGAGACAGCCGTGAAGAAGATGACGATCCTCGAGCTCAAACCGAAGGACGCCATCTCCATCAAGCGCGACGTTCACAACATCGTGATCGATGCGGAAGCTGGCGATCTCGCGCGTGCATTCCAAGACGTCATGATTGATCCTGAGCGCCACTTCGGGTTGATTCAGTTGATTCGCATGCGGGAAAACGTGGGCAAGCCCTTCAAGCAGGGCGAGCGCTTCCAGGGGCGCTACAGCGTGCCGCTCGCCGCAGATCAGTGGCCGGATTTCTGGAAGAAGATCTTTCGCGACCTCTACAAGGATGAGGCGGTGCAGCGCATCACCTGCGAGATCGAGAACAGCCTGCTCAGCGACTACGGCGAACTCACGATGCTCGACCTCACCCCCCAACCCGGACAACCGTACCGCATGCAGTACAAGTATCTGGGCGACGAGGAGAGCGGAGGCGGCTCACCGATCCGGGGCAGCTCCATGTTCATCGTGACGCCCATCGTCGACATGCAGGAGCTCCAGGCTCTGGGAGTCAGCAGGGCTTCGAAGCTCACGCAGGTCTTCGAGTATCAGGAGCGCACCGACTTCTTCGCGTACTTCTTCTCCGCGGGCGGACTCAAGCTGCACAATCAAGTCGTCTACAGCCAGGCCAAGCAAGCTGCGGCGCTCATCGGTGCCAAGATCATCGACAGCGACATCCCCAAGGACTACCAGGACGGCCTGTAGCTGGTAGTCGAGTGAAGCTTATTGCCGCGCGGAACAGCTCGCTGGCGTCAACCGATGGACGCAAAAAGGCCCCGCCAGCTGAAGCTGGTGGGGCCTTTCCTGTCTGGTGCGGTCTTCAGGTTCCGGGGGGGAACAGCTTTTGCACCACCTCGGACAGCTTCTTGACGGTGTTGGGCTTCATCCCGGTGTTGGGGTGCGGCCAGGCGAAGCCGCGGGCTTCGACGCGGTTGCAGGAGAAGGACACCAGCAGCTCGTTGTTGCCCATGGCGGACGACCAAGCTAGGCCCATCTCCGCGTACATGCAGTTGGCCTGGGTGGAGTCGAAGTTGCCGTCGTCGCCGAAGATCTTTCCCAGGTCTTCGCGCAGATCTTCGTCCATCACCGGGGTCTGGCTGAGGATGCGGAAGTTCGGCTGCGAGGTGGGGAAACGGGGGGCGTCCGGTTGAGCCTGCAGGGGCGTCCCGGGAGTCGCGCCACCGAGCATGCCGGGAGGCAGCAATCCGGGCGGAATCAACTGCTGCAGACCCTGGGCGCCCGCTTGGACCCACTGCTGGATCTCCGGGGGCAAGCCGGGGATGGCTCCTGGCTGCGCGGTAGGCTGCGCTGCCGCCGGCGGTTCATAGTTCTGCAACCGGAACGCGGTGGCTTGGGAGGTCTTCAGCGTGTCAAACGGTGCAGCGGGCTTGCCGGCGCAGCCGGTGCCGAGCGCGAGCAGGCCGACGACGCAGCCAGCCTTGAGTGCGCGAGACAGTGCCGAACGTGAGGTTTTGTTGGCGGGGCTTACTTCAGGGCTCGTGGTCATGGTCTCCTCGAAAGTGCGGTCCTATAGGACTTTAGACGAAAGCAATAGAACGGGACTTCAAGCGTGAAAACAATACTGATTTCAGGCGGTACCGGGTTTGTCGGTGCGGAACTGGTAACCCAACTGACGGGCCGTGGCGATCGCGTTCTGGTGCTGACTCGAAACAAGACAGCCAAACGCGCCGCTGAGTCGCCCCCCGGTGCCGAGCTCGTCGAGTGGGACGCTTACCACGCAGGAGACTGGTTCCGCCACGTGGATGGCTGCGACGCAGTGGTGCACTTGGCTGGCGAGCCGGTGATCGGGACGCGCTGGAACGAGGCGTTCAAGCGTCGGGTGATGGACAGCCGTGTCGTGCCGGCCAAGCTGATCGTGGATGCGATTGAGCGCGCACAAGACCGCCCCGGGGTGTTCGTGACCGCCTCGGGTGTGGGCTACTACGGAGACACCCAGAGCGCGTGCCCCGAGGATGCCCCGGCTGGAAATGACTTCCTGGCTGGGGTGACTGTGGCTTGGGAAGGCGCCGCCCAGCGCGCGGAGCAATTCGGCGTCCGCGTGGTGAGGGCTCGACTGGGCATTGTGCTCGGAGCCAATGGCGGCGCGCTGGAGCAGATGGTCAAGCCCTTCAAGCTGTTCGCCGGCGGACCCATCGGAAGCGGCGACCAAATGGTGTCGTGGATCCACCTGACTGACTGCGTGCGCATGTTGATGCGGGCAATCGACGACGGCGACCTGAGCGGACCCATCAACGTCACCGCGCCAGAGGCCGTCTCGAACGCTGAGCTGGCTGCCTCGATTGGTAGCGTCTTGCATCGCCCGAGCAGCGTGAAGGTGCCTGCGTTCGCGCTGAAGCTGCGCTTCGGGGAAGGCGCCACGCCGCTCCTCACCGGACAACGCGCGATCCCGCTAGCGATGCAGCAACGCGGCTTCGAGTGGACCTATCCAAAGCTCGAAGGTGCGCTGCGCGAAGCCCTCGGCTAGTGCCGCGAAGCGGCAGAGCAACGCTTAGGGATCGTGTACAGTCCCGGAGCGCATGCTCCATCTGCCCCTCCGCCGCGTGGCAATCGCCCTGCTCGTGTTGGGTTCTGTCACGGTTGGTGGCGGCTTGGTGTTGTGGCTAGCGACGGGGCGGGTCTACAGCATCGAAGACGCGGTGTACTTCGCGGTGATCACGGTCTCGACGGTCGGGTACGGCGAGCTCCCGGAGATGTCCCCGGCGGCGCGGATCGTCACCAGCCTGCTGATCATTGCAGGCATCGGGGCGATCGCTTTCTTTCAGAGCACCCTCACAGCGCTGTTGGTCGAGGGGGCCATCGGCAAAGCATTTCGAAAGCGCAGAATGGAAAAGCGGATCCAGGCCATGCGGGACCATTTCATCGTCGCAGGTGCCGGACGCACCGGGCGCATGGTGGTGAGCGAGTTGATTAGCTCCGGCGTCGACTTCGTAGTCATCGACTCCGACGAACACCACATCCAGCGCATCGAGCAGGAGTTCGACGCCAACCTGCTCTACGTAATTGGTGACGCAACCGAGGATCATACCTTGCTCGACGCGGGGATCGCTCACGCGCGCGGTCTCGTCGCCTGCCTGACCAATGACCCGCAGAACTTGTTCGTGACTCTTTCCGCGCGGTCACTCAACGCCCAGGCGCGTATCGTCAGCAAGGTGGTCGAGGCGGAGAACGAGCCCAAGATGCTCAAGGCGGGAGCGAACACCACGGTCAGTCCCAACCAGATCGGCGGCGTGCGTCTTGCCAGCGAGCTGGTGCGCCCCAAGCTCACACGCTTCCTCGACGAGACCTTGCGTCAGCAGGGTGTGGGCCTGCGTTTCGATGAGGTCGAGATGCCGAGCGAGAGTCCGTTCGTGAACTCGACGCTGTCCCAGATCCCGATTCGACAGCGCACGAACCTGCTCGTGATGGCCCTGAGAGCACCCGATGGCACGCTGAGCTTCAACCCGCGCGCGTCCGAAGCAATTTCCGCGGGGACACAGCTGATCGTGATCGGCGGCCCAGAGGACATCGTGATCTTGCGTGAGATGCTCGGCGTCTCGCGCCACACGCATCACGGCTGAGCTCGCAGGGGTTTGGGGGGAGGTGCGGCGCTCAGTCGCCGCGTCCGCCGCACAAAAGCAAGACGACGCAGACCTTTCGGTGTGCGTCGCCTGCAATGGTTGTTGCCCGAGGGATTTACTGTGCGCCGGGTGCCTTCAGCTCCCAGGTGTAGGTCGCGTTCGCCGGGCGGTTGTCGCCAGGCTGCAGCGCCAGACCTTCGAGAGACGCGACGACGCACTGGCTGACCGGCTCGGGAGCCGTGGTCTGCGCTGCGTCCACCGCGGCACCAGTGATGTTTCCGCTGTCTTCTTCGACTCGGAACGTCACGGTGACGGTGCCGGCCGCGTTGGGATCCGTCGAGCGAACCTTGGCCCAGCAGTCAGCGACCGACTGGCCCTTGGTCTCGAGGAGCGCCTTCACGTCCTTCGCGTAGAAATCGTCGCTGCGCGCCGCGCAGCCGGTGGCCGCGCCGACAAGCAACGCAACAAGACCCATTCGAACCGCTAGTGTCATTCAAGTCCCTCTCTCGGTGTCGTCTTTAGCGCCCCTAGAGGCTCCGAGACCTTCCTGCCTTGGGGTGTGGCTGTCAATCGTCCTGTTTACGTTCCGGGCGCTCCGAGCTTCCCACGTGTTCGTGGCGATCCTGTTCGGCGCTCCTCCCCCCCAAGAATTCCAAGGGACTCGCGAAAAAACCGCGCTGCACTCCGGTTTCGCCCGGTTTTCGCCCGCGTTCACCTGCTGGCGCCGCTCCCGGGAGGAACCACTGGGGCCGCGCCTCAGCCCTGCGGAATTGCTACATATTGTCCCTCGCGCAGGCCCGGCGCGGAGTGTCCTTGGCTAGGCGACCGAGTCGGTCTCTGACGCGTCTTTCCTGTCGCCAGTGTCTCGATCCGGACGAGAGTCGACCACCCGGATGGGACCGGAGTGCGGCCCTTGTTCGGCCTGCCTCGCAAGCAGCTGTGCGCGCTCCCAAGCGCGGTCGCCAGTGATCAAGCGCGCGCCACGCTTGTAGGTCACGTAGCTCCAAAACCACTCCAGCAGAACGATCAGTCGCCGCCGGTAGCCGATGAGATAAATCAGGTGGATGAAGAGCCAGGCTATCCATGCGGTAAAGCCGCTGAGCTTCAGCTTGCCGCTCTGGGCGACTGCGCGGGAGCGACCGATGGTCGCCATCATGCCCTTGTCGAAGTACTCGAAGGTCTCTCGCGGTTTGTCCTGGAGGTCGCGTCGGATTTGTCGAGCGACGAAGCGTCCCTGCTGCATGGCAACCTGAGCGACGCCCGGCAGTGGGTGTTCGCTTCCGTCGGGAACGAAGTAGGCCATGTCGCCGATCACGCTCACCTCGGGGTGCCCCGGCACGCTGCAGTCGGCGTTCACGTTGACGCGTCCTCCGCGCGCGGTTTCGCAACCGAGACGATTCGCCAAGCTGCGCGCACACACGCCAGCGCTCCAGACGACCGTGCTCGCCCGGAGCCAGTCGTCTCCGAGCTTGACGCCATGTTCGCTGATGTCGGTGACGCGGGTCGACAGCTTGAGCTCGACGTCCAGATCACGCAGCTGGTTCGCCGCTGCGTCGGCGAGTTTGTCATCGAGGCCGGGCAGTAGGCGATCCGTGGCCTCGATCAAGATGACCCGGGGTTCCTTGCCCGCGATTTCACGGAAGTCATCTGCCAAGACGAAACGGCTCAGCTCTGCGAGCCCCCCTGCCATCTCGACCCCCGTCGGCCCTCCGCCGATCACCACGAACGTCAAGAGACGCCGCCTCGCGTCGACGTCGCTCTCGCGCTCGGCGGCTTCGAATGCAAGCAGCACGCGCCGCCGGATCTCTACGGCGTCGTCTAGCGTCTTCAGGCCCAGGGCGGGGCGCGCCCAGGCGTCGTTTCCGAAGAAGTTCGTCTTCGCGCCAGCAGCGACGACCAGGTAGTCGTAGCTGAGGCTGTCTCCGT
>JBFXBK010000083.1:0-28100 GCA_050183255.1 Polyangiaceae bacterium
CCACTGGGCGCAAGACCCGAGGGGTGAAGGTTGGCGCCGGGCAAACTCAGGTCGTCGCCGTCAAGTTCTGAGGCACTACTCGGCAGCCTGCGCCAGGGCGTCAGCCCTGGCACGGCGCGTGCCTGTAGTCAGATCGATTTCGTTGCTGCGCACCGTTTGGTAGCGAGGCGGCTCGCTGACGCCGAGCTCCCGTCGCACTTCTGCGAGGGGACGCGCGAGCAGATCCTCCCACGGTACCGCGGGGAAAAACGCCGCGCGCACGCCGCGCAGGAGTCCCTTCAGGATGACGACGCGAGGGTTTGGAGCCAAGCTCCCGTCGGGATAGCGCAACGGTTCTTGCTTGGCGCCGCGCATCCAAGGCCCCGCGAGAAGTCCCGACGCGACGATGAACCCGACGCCCGGGTTGCGAGTCTGGGCAAAAGAGAACGCGAGGAGGGCTCCTTCCCCGACGAGATCTCCCTGATAGCCCGTGACGGTGTGCCAGAGATCGTGGGTGTCGCGGAGTCGATGGTGGAGCCACAGGAGCTCGCGAGCGAGCTCGGTGTCTGGCAACTCACGGCCCGTCTCACTCGCTTCGACCAGGCCCGCGGCGGTGATCCCCTCGCTCTCCAGGAACTGGAGATAGGCCCTGCCCAGGCTGCCTTCGGGCAGGCTCTCCAGCAAGGCGCGGTCTCTGAGCAACGGCAGGACCTCGCTGTGCTGTTGGAGTAGACGGCTTCCGGTGTCCGAGCGGCGGATGCGCGTGAGCAATCGCTGACCGGTGTTTCCGCTCAGCGCCTCGATGATCTCGAACACCAAGCGAGTGTTGTCAGGGTCTTTGAGCAGGCCGCGCATCGCGCGGGCAGCGTCTCCGAGTCGAATCGGGTTGTTGATTTCCGCTGGCTGTTGCATCGAACCACCTCTGCTATCGCGTGGCGGGTTGACCCCGTCGAGGATAGCGCGTTTGCTAGTTACAGGAATGTAAGTAGCGCTATCTACAGAAGTGTCAATAGGGGACGTTCGCTTGAGCGATACAAAAAAGAGCGGTGGAAAGAAGCGTATCCGCCGCACGGCGGAAGAAGCGCGCCAAGCGATCTTGGAGGCGGCGGTCGAGCGCCTGCGGGATTCAGGCCCCGCGAGCATCCGCCTCGCTGACATCGCCCGCGACGTGGGTGTTAGCCACCCCGCCATCCTCCACCACTTCGGAAGCCGCGAAGAGCTGCTGGCTGCCGTGGTTCAGGAAGCTCTGGAGCGCCTCCACCTCGAGCTCTTCCACGTGTTGACCCACGCCGAGGCGAGTGAAGCTTCGAGCGTCGAGATCTTGAACGCCATGGCGGAGACCCTCGAGACCGCGGGGCACGCCCGGATCATCGCTTGGCTGAACCTGAGTGGCGTGGTGGACGCGGTAGACAAGGACCGCATGCGTCTAGTGGCTGAGGTGGTTCACGCGCGCCGCCTCGAGTCATTGCCTCCGGGAAGCAAACCGCCGGAGTTCGAGGATACGCTGTTCACCTGCGTGCTCGCGACTCATGCGATCATGGGTGAAGCGTTGATTGGCGCGTCGCTGCGCCAGAGCGCGGGCCTCGGGGATGACCCCGACGCGCCGGCGCGCTTCAGGCGCTGGCTTGCTCGCCTGTTGGTGCAGAAGCTCGAACCACCGAGCTAGTGTCGTCCAGCTACGCGCCGCTGGCGAGGAGCGCCTTCAGGGTAGGCCCGGCACCTGTAGGTCGATCGCGTAGAGGCCAGTCTGGGCGGTGACGAACAGGCGCGTGTGGTCGACGCCGCCGAAGGTGGTGTTGGCTGGCTTCTCAGCCACGCTGATCAACCCAAGCTCGCTGCCGTTCGGCTCGAACACGCGGACGCCGTTCTGGGCGGTCACGTACAGGTTGCCTGCGCAATCCACAGCCATCCCATCGGCGCCGCTGACGGCGACGAAGACGTCGCCACCGCTGGTGGTGCCGTCGCTCGCCACATCGAAGCGGTGCACGTTGCCGGTGTTGTCATCGGCGACGTAGAGCAGTTTCTCGTCAGGGGAGAGGGCGGCACCGTTCGGGCTAACCAGGGACTGACTGACGAGTGTCACGTTTCCTTGCGGATCGATACGGTACACGCCCTTGAAGCCGATCTCCGCCGGTCGCGAACCAAGCTGCCAGCTCGGATCGGTGAAGTAGATCGTGCCATCGCTGCGCACGATCGCGTCATTGGGTGAGTTGAACGCCTTGCCTTCGAACTTGTCAGCGATCAGGGTGCGCTGCTTGGTCACTGGGTCGATACGGGACACGCTACGCGTGTCGTGCGTGCACGACACCAAGAAGCCGTTTTGGTCGATCGCGTTCCCGTTGCAGCCGATGGTGTCGATGAAGACCTCTGGCGAACTCGAGCCAGCGGCGAGGCGATAAACAATCGATGGTGGCACGCCTTGTGAGTCCGACGCGCCGAAGTTCATGTCGCTGAAGAACAGCGCGCTGAGCTCGGTCGACCACACCGGTCCCTCGAGGAAATGGTAGCCACCAGCGACTAACTTGGCGCTCTTGTCCGCCGGTAGCGGTGAGCCGTAGCTGGCGTTGGGCACGCAGATCGCCGTCGTTGCGCCGCCGCTTCCAGCGCTTCCAGCGGCGCCCCCGCCACCCGCGCTGCCAGCGTTCCCGCCGACGCCCGCACCGCCGCTGCCAGACGTCCCCGCGCTCGAGCCGCCTGTTCCGCCCGCACCCGCGCCGCTCGACCCAGCGGCGCCACCGGTGCTGCCGCCGCTGGCTCCGCCACCAGAGCTGGAGTCACTCGAACAAGCCGCCAAGCCAAGCGCACAGCCAAGGCCACAAACCAAAAAACCACGGGGAAAATGCATCATGATGGTGTCTCGAGCCAGTGCAGCGCGTCTGTTTCGTCGAGGAATACCCGCGTCGCGACCTGGTCCTGCTGAATGTAGCGCTGAGCCTGCGCGGCGCCGACCTCGGTCTCGAGCAGCACAGCCGCCTTGGCGAAGCCTTTGATCAAGCGTAGCCGCCAATGGCGAAAGGCCGCTTCGAACTCCGGCTCGCTCCTGCCCCGGATGCGACGCATGTCGATCAGCAGCGCATGGCTCCCGCGATCGACGCTGGCGAGCTGCTGATCGATCTCGTCAAGCACGCGCACCAGCTCGGTCACGCTCGAGTACGGCACCGGGTTTCGCACGACGCGCAGCACACGTGTGCCCGGCTCCGGCACCACATAGACTCCAGGTTCTTCCTCCACGTTCTGATTGGTTACCGAACCTCCGCGAAGTCACAAGCCAACGCGAATCTTCAGCTTGGGTAGGTGTATGTAGTATAGTGTACGCATAGGAGGCACACGTGACTCAGAATCAAGCAATTTCAAAGGGTTGTCGCCGGGGCGTGCGGCACGAGGTGGAGCTCCCTTGTGAGCTGATCACCAGCCAGTGCGATGAGCCGCTGCTCTTCTGGGCCACGGACTTGAGCCGTGTCGGGATCTGGCTCGAGGCCCGGGAACCACTCGATCGCGGCAATGACGTGGTGCTGTGCTTTCGCCCGCTGGCGGGCTGGGACGCTGACGAGGTTCAAGTCTTCGCACAGGTTCAGCGCATTCAGCGCCGCCACCAGCGCGCCTCCACGCTTGGGATGGCGCTCGAGTTCGGTGATCTGAGTGAACTCGAAGCGGCCGCGCTGAACCGCTGGCTTGCCCCGCGGCCGCGCAAAGAGATCGATATCTCGCGCTGGGGAGCTTGCTGGAGAGTCGCGCGGTTCGATCTGGCTTGCGCAGCTTGGCGCCGTTGCTTCACTAGCGCCTGCTGGTCATCCAAACGACCTGCTGACGGCTCTCGCGCGCACACGCACGCGCGATGAGCCCTCGTGACCGTCCTTGCCAAAGAACGCATCTGCCAACCATGAGAATCAACTGGTTCCCCGGGCACATGAACAAAGCCCGGCGCGAGATGCGCGCGGCCATGCGCCGCACCGACGTGGTGATCGAGGTGCTGGACGCCCGTTTGCCGCGTTCCAGTCGCAACCCGATGCTCGAGCGCCTCGCTGGTCGCGTGCCGGTGCTGCGAGTGCTTGCGAAGAGCGACCTTGCCGATCCCGCTCGTACCGCGCAGTGGCTCGAGCTCTTCGAGTCTCAGGGCAAGCCGGCGCTGGCCATCGTAGGTAACAAGAAGAGCGATGCCGCCCGCGTTCTGGGCGCGTGCCGCAACCTGGCATTACCGCGTAGAAAAATCGGTCGACCGACGTACGCGATGGTCGTTGGCATCCCGAACGTTGGCAAGAGCACGCTCCTGAACGGTTTGGCGGGGCGCAAGGTCGCCGCCGTCGAGGACCGCCCGGCGGTCACCCAGCGGCAGCAGCAGACCGAAGCCAGCGACGATGTCCTGGTGATGGACACCCCAGGCGTGCTCTGGCCGCGGCTGGATGACCAAGAAGGGGCGACGCGGCTTGCGCTGAGCGGCGCTATCCGTGAGGCGGTGATCGATGTGGAGAGCATCGCCCGCTATGGCCTTGGCCTGATGGCGCTGCGTTACCCCGAGGAAATCCGCGGGCGCTACGACATCGATCCTTCGCAAGCCCTGCAGGGGTCGGCGCCGGGTTTGGGGGGGAGGAAAACGCCGCGCGCGAAGCAAGCAGACGTCGCAGAAGAGAGCTCCACTGGCGATGACAGCCTGGATCTCGTCGGAGCGTTCGACGTCGTGGGAGCTCTCGAGCGTCAGCGCGGCGTCGACACCTACGCGTTGCTCGAGCTATTGGGGAAGCGCCGAGGTTGTCTGCTCAAAGGGGGCGAGCTGGATCGCGAGAAGGCGGCACGCGTGTTCCTCCACGATTGGCGCCAGGGTCGACTCGGCAAAGTCAGTCTCGACTGGACTGACGAAACGCGCCTGAATCTCCCGAAGCCGCCTGAGCCGGTCTTGCGTGGACGGACAGTGGCGTGGGCGAAGTCCGCCGATGGTGTCGAGCCGCGGGAAGCAAAGCCGCGCGGAAAAAGGCTGGGTAAGCACTCGGTTGGTAAGGCGCCGCGCGCCGGTCAGTCCGCTAGCGCCGAAGGCGGCCGTAGAGCGGCTCCCGGTAAGTCCGGGCGCGCCTCTCCCCCGAATTCGCGAGTGAAGAAGCCG
Source organism: Polyangiaceae bacterium (assembly GCA_050183255.1). Taxonomy (GTDB): domain Bacteria; phylum Myxococcota_A; class Polyangia; order Polyangiales; family Polyangiaceae; genus JAHBVY01. The sequence continues at coordinate 5,075 of JBFXBK010000083.1, forward strand.
GCCAAAGCGTCTTCAGCCGCAGTGCCCGACATCAAGAATCGTCCGGCCAAGTCGAAGGTGAAGAAGCGGCTGTCGCTGAAGAAGCGCCTAGGCAGCGGTCGCTAGCAACTACGCGGCAGACGCTGGCAAGCGCGAGGCGGTGTCTGCGTCGGGCGTCAGTAGGCGGACGACCGTGGGTGTGCGTTAAGCTATGCTGAGGGCTAGTAGCTGCGTGGGTCTAGGCTCGGCTTCCACGCGCCGCTGTGCGCGGGGCCGGAGTACGCCCCGCGTCGCGTGAAGTCTCTGGATACGTCGTCGAAGTCCAAACCTGCTTCGACGCCGGGTGGGATTTCTGACGCGGGAATGCTCGCGCCGCTAGCGCGTTGCCTTGTGGATGCAGATCGAGAGTGCCGAGGTCCAGCGTGGAGGCGCTGGCAAAGCTCTGTGCCGCTTCAGCGAGCGAGCCCTCAACGTTGTCTTGCGCACTACCCACCGCGTACGGCGTCGGGCCAAAGCTAGCGTTGCCGAAGGCTTTCTGGGTGAAGGCTGAGTCGCCGCCAGTGATGCGCAGGCCGGTGCCATTGGCGAGGATGGTGTTGAAGAACACATCGACTTGCCGTGGCGTCGCGTTGTGAGGCTGGATGGTGATGGCACCGCCGCTCGGGTTCACGAACAAGTTGTTGAACACGACGAGGTTCCCCTCAGCCTGGAGGAGCATTTCCGTGGGGTTATCATAGAGGAAGTTCGAGTAGACGATGAAGCGGTCGTTCGACCCGTTGCCGCTGGTGGGCTGGTGACCAAGCAAGAGGTTCGGTCTCGCGTTTCCTCCGCCCGAACTCTCACTTCCTTTGCTGAACACGTTGTAGCGGATCAGCGTCTCCGCCCCGTCCGCTACGTCGCCTGGGCGCGTCAGCTGATGCTTGATCTGCATGGAGTAACCCAAGGTGTTACTCACGCTGTTGAACTCGATCACCCCTGCATAGAAGGGCAGGGTGCCATCGGAGTTCCCCAGGTAGAGCCCAGTGCCCGCACCCGAGATGCGATTGCCGCGGATCACCCAGTGGTGGGCGGGGGTCTTGCTGGAGATCCCGACGATTTGTTGATCTGCGTCGAAGCCGGCGAGGTCCAGATTTTCTACAAGGATATGGTGAACGGGATCCGCGCCTTGCGACGCGACCCCAAATCCCGCCTTGCCGTCACCGCTCAGCACAAGATTGCGGATCTTCACGTAGCTTGCGCCATATAGCGCAACCAGGTTGAACGCATCGCTGCCAAGGATTCGCGTGCCGGCCGACGCCGCGCCCTGAATCACTATGCAGTTTTCAGGAGTGCCGGAGACGCGCACCGGAAGGCCACGATCGTAGTCACCTGCCTCGAGGGTGAGCACGTCCCCGGGGACCAGCGCGTCGATCACGTCTCGGTAGTTCGTTGGATTCGCGCTGAGCGCGCGGCCGTTTGCCTCACAATCCTCCCAGCTCTGGGGTGCCCAGTGGCTAACGCCTGGGCCTCCCGCGCCGCCTCCTGCTGCGCCAGCGCCGGATGTTCCGCCCTGTCCGGCTCCGCCAACGCCAGCACTTCCGCCGCTGGCGCCGCTACCACCAGTCGTTGCGCTACCGGCGCTCCCAGCGGTGCTGTGGCCTCCGGTATTTTCCGTGTTGGAAGCCGAGTCGGATGAGCAAGCTGCAGCGACCAGCGCGAATGCAATCAACCCAAGCGACAGATGTTCGGATTTCACGCCTAGTCGCTGGAAATGCTCTATCGCCATGGGACCCCCCCGCGTACTTCTGCTTCTGGGACCGTACACCGTCTGAGCGCTTGTTTGCCGCCGAAAAGGCGACGTTATCCGCCGTGGGCCCGTGGCCGCGGTGGGTCGTTTCCGTACAAGCGTCGCATCTAACGAGAACGCGGGCGAGCCGCTGCGTTGCGTGTTACTACTTGCCCCTTGAGGTTTGGCGCTTGATCACCCCCGAAGCGACACGCGGACGCTCGTTGAGCAGCGGTCCATCTGACCCGCGAGTGTACCGATCTTCAGACGCGGCCGGTATCCTCGCGGTGGACTTGGCGTGTGCGGAGAGCGGCGACGGCATGGTTCTCGATCGCGAGCAAATCGACCGCGACTTAGCAGTCATCGATCGGCGCTTGCTCGGCTCCGAGCTTCAACAAGTGTTCGTCGCAGATGTCGCTTCGGAGGTTGCTGGGTACGCTTCCGTGCGGAAGCTTTTTTCGGGTCGCGTGAGGCACGTCGCTATCGCCGCCGTCGCGGTGCATCCTCGGTTTCAGAGGCAGGGGATCGGGCGAGCCTTGATGCGCGCTGCCATCTCCTGGGCGGACACCGCACAAGTGTCGCGGCTCGAACTCTATGTGCGCAGCGACAACGCCCGCGCCATCGCGCTCTACACCTCGCTCGGTTTCGAGCTCGAAGGTGTGCGGCGCGGCTTCATTCGGACTCTGAGAGGGGAACTGATTGACGATTTCATCATGGTGCGCTTCGCGCCTCAGCTCGATCCCGCCGCCTCCTGAACGGGACGCGGTACTCTCACGAACCCGGAGACCTACATGAACGTTGGCACTCGTACTCCTCTTCGCTCACTCGTGTTGCTCGGGCTGAGCCTGGCTATGCTTCCTGCCGCCTGCTCCAGCGATGATGAGCGACCCGCGCCGTTGAGCAATGGTGGCACGGCAAGTGGTGGAAGCGCAGGCAGCTCCGCCGGCACGAGCAGCAGCGGCGGCAGCGCCGGCAACGCTGGCAGCGGCGGCGCTGGTGAGTGTGTCGCCGACCAAGAGTTCGTTCAGAAGTGCATCGATGACGGGACCGCGGCGTGCGACGAGGTCACCGTGTGCGCATGCAACTCCTGTGCGTGTTTGCTTGCGGAGTGCGTTGCGGACGAGGGGTGCAAGGCCATTCGCGGGTGTGCCGACGAGAAGAAGTGCGAAGGCGCTGGTTGTGCGGCTCCGGGTATCTGTCAGGAGGTCATCAATCAGTACGGTGGGATCACTGGCCCTTCAGCTGGGCTTGGCCTGCGGATCACGAAGTGCTTGTCGGACGCGAAGTGTCCCCGTTTCTGTGACGCGGATGCGGGCACCGGCGGAACGGGTGGAACCGGCGGAACTGGTGGAACTGCAGGGACGGGCGGCACCGGCGGAAACGCGACCGGGGGCGCGGCGGGTAGTGCTGGCGCGGGTGGAACCACCGGCGGGACGAGCGGTACTGGCGGCGCAACCACCGGGGGCACCGGGGGCGCCTCCACGGGCGGTTCCGCGGGCAGCGCTGGCAGCGCTGGCACCACTGGCGGCACCGCCGGTTCAAACGGCGCGGCACAGTGAGCCGATCGAGCGACGGCGCACCGGCCTACCGTGCGCGGTCGCCCTGTTCGCCCCGATGCGATAACGCCCGTGTCTGAGACCAGCGTCGCACGCGCGCGCGTGCTCTTGACGGAGCGCTTCTGGGTGCCGGCGTATTGCTCCCTCGCGCTCGGACTCCTGATACCGATCCCCGCGGAAAGCGCGCGACAAGCGATTCCCGTGTGTCTAGGCGCCGTTCTCTATTTCACCTGTCTGAAGGTCAGTCCGCGCGCGGTGCTCGTGGAGTTGCGCCGACCGCTTGCCAAGCGGCGACTTGGCGCGTTGATCTTGGTGAAGCTGCTCGGCCTGCCGGCTCTGGTGTTTGCCTTGAGCTCTTGGCTGCCCGAGGACGACAGCCTCGGGTTATTGATCCTCGCGGCAATGCCCGCGGGCATGTCCAGTGTGGCCTTTGCGGACGTGCAACGGGGGAATGTAGCCCTCGCGCTGCTGGTGCTCTTGACCACCAGTTTGCTGTCTCCGCTGAGTGTCCCGCTTAGCCTCGAGTTGCCGCGGCTGGTCGGCGCGACCCACGCACATGCCCTCTCAGCTTCCGAGGTGGCAGCTCGCGTGGGCTACATCGCGCTACTGCTGGGGGTTCCGTTCACTGGTGCGCAGATAACGCGCGTGGCTGCCGCACCTTGGGTCAATCGGCACCAAGCGCGTTTCACTCCGCTCGCGTTGCTCTGCTTGCTGGGGTTGATCTTCCTGGCGACGACCGCGACTCGGACTCGCTGGTTCGAGCAGGGGGTGAGCGGGCTCCTTGGCGTGTTGGGCATGGTCAGCGTGGCGAGCGTGGCGTTCCTCGCGACTGGCGCGCTCGCCGGGCGAGTCCTGCGCAGGGACGATGCCGTGGCGTTTGGCTGCAACTGCGTCTACGTGAACAATGGGCTCGCCGTAGCCTATGCACTGGCGTTCTACCCGGAGCGTGCAGGCGTGGTGTTGCCGTGCATCCTCATCACGGTCCCCATGGTCTGGGTGATCGGCTGGGTGGGCCGGGTCATTCCACTCCCGGCTGCGGAAGTGTGACGGCCTTGATAGGCTTCGGGTGATGACCCTCGCGACCCTCGCTGAACAGAACTTACAGCAGTTTGGCGTCTACGAGCGCCTGATCTTCGACGGGCAGGGGTACACGAACCTCGAGCTTCACGAGCAAAGCCAACGACTGGCAGGTGCGCTGAGTGAGCTGGGCCTCGCGCCAGGAGAGCGAGTGTTGCTGCTCATGGCGAACCGCCCCGAGGTGCTGGTGAGCTATGCGGCGATCTGGCGGGCGGGAGGCGTCGCCGTCCCCGTGTTGTTCTTGCTAGAGGCTCACGAGTTGGCGTTCATTGCTCAGAACTGCGGAGCGCGAATCCTGATAACCACGTCTGAGCTGGTCCCCAAGGTTGCTGCCGCCACGGCGTGTGGCGCTGAGTTCGAGCACGTCCTGGTCGCCGGAGACGTAGAAGAGGGGCAGCGGAGCCTTTCCGGCTTGATTGCCTCAGGGAAACAGTCGTCGATCGTCTCCCGCTCGGACTCCGACCTGGCGGTTCTGCTCTACACGAGCGGAACGACGGGGCGGCCGAAGGGCGTGATGCAAACGCACGGAAACTTGGTCGCAGCCACCCGAAACTCTCAGGCATCCTCTGGACGCGACGGTTCGAAAGACGTCGGACTCTTGGTGCTACCCCTCGCTCACAGCTTTGGCTTGGGAGTGGCCGTCGGAGGCTACTTGTTCGGCGGCAAGAGCGTCTTGATGCGCTGGTTCGATCCGAAGCAGGTGCTCGATCTGATTCGTGAGTATCGAGTGACCGCGATGGCTGGAGTCCCTGCGATGTACATCGGATTGATGGCTTGTGCCGACGCGCTCGAGTCCGCTGGCATGCCCATCGACACCAGCAGCGTGGAGCGCTGGTTGGTGGGCGCTGCGCCAATGCCAAGCGAGCAGCTAGTGCGCTTCGAGCGCCGGTTTGGTGGACGCATGTACACGGGCTACGGCCTGACCGAAGCCTGCCCTGGTATCGCGATCGACCGCGAGGGGCGGCCGCGAAAGGCCGGCTCCACCGGCTTACCGATGGAAGGCGTTGACGTTCGCATCGTCGACGACGCTGGCAACGCGGTTGCTCAAGGCGAACTCGGCGAAGTCATTGCCCGCGGGAAAAACATCAGCCCCGGGTACCTCGGGCTACCCACGGAGACCGAGGCAACGTTCCGTGATGGCTGGCTGTTCACGGGTGACATTGGCTACCTCGATGAAGACGGCTACCTGTTCATCGTTGAACGCAAGAAGGACTTGATCATCCGCGGTGGGTTCAACGTTTATCCCAAGGACGTTGAAGAGGTGCTGCATCAGCTCCCCGAGATCCTGGAGTGTGCGGTCGTGGGGGTGCCCCACGAAGTGCTGGGGGAGGAAGTCGCGGCGTACGTCGTGCTGCGTTCCGGAGCGAAGCTCGCGGCGTTGGAGGTCACTCAACACGCTCAGGCGCACCTCGCCAAGTACAAGACACCGGCCCATCTCTTCTTCGTCGACTCGCTTCCCAAGAATGGGGTGGGCAAGATCATGAAGAAAGAGCTACGCAAGATGGCGGCAAGCGAGCTTGGTCGCACTTGAAGTGATGTCTTACCCCGGCCCTCTTCGTTCACGACGCCGCCTTGCGGTAGCGCTCAGTCTCGCTGCGGCGATGCTCGCCAGCGCCGGGTGCGAGATCGTCCAGAGCAACATCCCGATCACCTTCGACGATGGCACCGCAACCGAGGTGGACGCAGGAGGGAACGACTTTCCCCCGTACCCTGGAGCAGCGTGTGGACTGGCGAACGCCGTGCTGTGCACAATCGCCTCCTCGGCAGCGGATGCCGGACCGGAAGCGTCGGTCGACGCTGGGTTGGACGGTGACGCTGGGTTGGACGCTGACGCTGGGTTGGACGCTGACGCTGGCCTGGTCGCTGAGGCGGGTGATGGCGCGTCGCCTGAGGCCGCGGGAGGTGACGCCCAGGCGGACCCGGACTCCTCCTTGGGCGCTTCGAGTGAAGGCTGGTGTGCACTGCGCTGCTTCAGGCACTGCGACACGCAGGTGTGGGAGTGCATCGGTACGGTGTGTGGCGCAGGGGAGCCGCCACCGAGCTGCGAGCCAAACGAGTGAGCGAGGAGAACGACGAGCGCGCGCGGCGCCGCGACCTTGACCGCGAGATTGCGCGCATGGCGTGGCCCGTCATCGTGTCGCTCTTGGTGGTCAATGCGATTGAGCTGATCGACATCGCCATGCTCTCGCGGCTAGGGCGCGACTCCGTGGCCGCCGTTGGGTACTCCGCTCAATACGTCCATCTGGTCGTGACTTCGCTCCAGGCCGTGGCAATAGCGAGCGTCGCGCTCATGGCTCGCGCAGTCGGAGGCGGTGATCTGCAGCGAGCGCGAGCGGCGTTCGCAGCGGGTTGCAGCTTCAGCTTGGGCCTTTCGGGCGTGGTGGCTGCAGTCGTCTGGTGCGCGCCGAGCATGCCGCTCAAAATCCTCGGAGCGACGCCCGAGGTCATCGAGCTGGCCGTTCCTTATTTCCGCTTGGTTATCACTGGGACGCTGCTGGTTGCGCTCGACGCAAGCATCGAAAGCGCCTATCGGGCGCGAAAGAACACGCGGGTGCCGCTGATCGCCGTGACCGCCACGGGGCTGACGAAGCTAAGCCTGAACTTGCTCTTGGTGTTCGGCCTCCTGGGCCTGCCGCGGCTCGGACTCGAGGGGGCTGGCATCGCGACGCTGGCTGCTCACAGCAGCGGCTTGGCGATCTATTGGCTGGCCCGTCGGGTGGACCGTGAACCGCCGGCTTCACGCCTCTCGCCGAGCCTGTCTGCTCTGCGCACTCATCGGGGTACCTTGGGAGAAATGGCGCGCGTTGCGCTGCCAGCCCTCGGTGAGCGGCTGGTCATGAACGTCGCGCTGCTGACCTACTTTGCGATCCTTTCCAGGGGCTACGGGGGGGCGGCGATTGCGGCGTACGCGATCGGCGTGCGGCTCCTCGCCTTCTCGTGGATCCCGGGGCTGGGCTTTGGTGTTGCCGCCGCCACGCTGGTTGGTCAGGCCCTTGGGGCGCGCGAGGTCCCGTTGGCCCGACAATCTGGATGGAGATCGGTTCGGCTTGCCCTCATCGTGATGGCGCTGCTCGGCGTGCTGGTCGCGTTCCTCAGGGGGACCCTCGCGCGTGGGTTCACTGCGGATACGGCGATTCTGGAAGATCTCGTTCCCTTCTTGCTCACGCTCGCGATTGCTCAACCGTTCATGGGGGTCCACTTCACGCTCTCCGGAGCTCTGCGCGGCGCAGGCGACACCATGACACCGTTCTTGGGTGCGGCGCTCGGGAACTGGCTGATTCGGGTCCCGTTGGCCTACTTGCTCGCCACCCGCGGGGCCAGCGTCGTGTGGGTTTGGAGTGCCCTCGTGGGAGATCACATCGCGAGATCGATCTGGTCCGTCTTCGCGTTTCGCTCGGGGCGTTGGGGACGCAGCGTGGAAGTTGCACCCACCGCAGCAAACGGAGAACTGGCGCGGTGACATCACGTCGTCAGGTTCTGCAGCTGCTGCTCGGATTTTCAGCGGGGACCGCGTTGCCCGGCTGCCTCGTCGAGGCACCGCCTGCTCCCTTCGAGAACGCGCCGAGCCGACTATCCGCGCGGCAGCGAATGGCGGAGCTGAGCCAAGCCTACGAAGGGCTCATGACACAGCAGGGGGAGGCTGTGCTGGGCGTGCTGACTGGGGGATCCAGTGCGGAGCCCTTCAGCGCGCCGCGCAAAGCCCAGGCCCGACTGTTTGAACAGGCGGAGCGCCTGCTGGAGTATCACGAGGCGCTGCTCCCACCCCAGGTCACTCGCAGCTGGCAGCTGGGGACGCTGGGGGTCGCGCTCCTCGAGGACGCTGAGACCCAATCCCTCGAGCAACGGCTCGAGGCTGCGCAGCTCGCGACGGTCAGCGTTGGGCGGGAATCCATCGAGCGCGCGCAGCTGGAGTCCTGGATTCGTGCTCCCGAGCCCGAGAAGCGCGACGTGGCGGTGCAGGCCCTCACGGAGCTCCAGCGTCGCTGTGAGCCCATCGCCAAGGAACTGCTCTTGCGGCGCAGAGCCCGAGCGCGCGAGCTTGGGGAAGACTACTACGAGGCGTTATTGCGCGTTCGTCGTGTGCCCCTCACCAGGCTCGAAGAGCTGGCGCAGCGATTCGTGCGCGGCACCGACGATGACGCTCGACAGCTCGCGCGAACGTTGCAGCGCGTGATGCGCGTGGGGTTAGGGCGTCGACGGGGCAGCTTCGCTCCTCATGACCTTGGGCTAGCACTCGACCGCTTGACGGCTTTGCCCGTGGCTTGGTTCCCGCGGGAGCGAGCGACAGCGCTGGCCCAGGAGGTTGCAACTGCGCTCGGCTTGAGTGACGCGGCTCGGGAAATCGGCGCCTGGCAACCCGTGGACGAACCAGGTCGGATCGGTGAGAGACTTTGCCTCGGGGAAACGATGAGTCTGCCGTTGATCATCCCTCGCAGCGTAAAGGCTCTGGTGCGGCCGGGTCAGGGGCTCGAGCACTGGCGCAGCGTGATGCTGGAGCTGGGTCGCGTTGCGCAGCTTTGCAGTGTGACCGAAGCCGAGCCGGTTCTGAAGGGCTACCCTTGGGTACCTGGGCTCGCCACGCCGGCGCTGGACCGAGGCGTGGCCGAGGCGTTCGCTGGCCTGCTACTGGACCCCCACTTCCTCGAGCACCACGCCCAGCTACCTGCTCCTCAGGTTGCTCGCGTGGTGAGATCGCTCAAGCTGCGCGTGTTGTTCGAACTGCGCCAACGCATCGCCTGGATGACGTTCGAACGTCGTGCGCTCGCGAATCCGAGACAGGACCTGAACCGCTTGGCGGGGCAGGTGAATGCTCGGCTCAGTGGACTCAACTCCCCGGTGTTTTGGGCGACGGACCGGCGCCTGCCGGGGTGCCCAGGCATCGAACCTGCGGCGCTGATCGGGGGCTTGCTCGCGTTCGAGGTGCTCGAGTGGTTACGCGGGGAAGCAGCAACCAACGAGGACCCGGTGATCCTCGACGCAGCGCACGGCGAACGGCTCAAGGCGAACCTGCTGGCGCCCGGTACTTCTCGCTCCATCGACGAGCGTCTCATCGCGCTCCTTGGGCGGCGGCTGTCGGCGCGGGCGGCGGTAGTGCGTTTGACGTCACGATCGCGACGCCCGCCACGCCTGATCTCGCTTTGACCTTCAACTCCCGTCGGGTTACGGGGTGAAGGTCAGCGCGTCTTCCTTCGCCATAGCATCAACAACGCGAAACCGCCGAAGAGCAGGCCGCGGAAGGGGAATTGGGCCCGCTGGCGTTGCACGCTGCATCCGACGTTCGTCGCGTCCTCTGGTGATTCCGCGAGGTACAGCTCTGCGGCGCTACCCTTGTCTGGGACGCTCAGTTGGCGCTTGTGGGTCTCACAGGCGCTCGTGCACTCGAACATGGTGCTGAGCGGGTCGTCGACGTCTTCCCCCAGACCCAGAAAGTGTCCCAACTCGTGAGTCAGAACGCTCTGCAAGTCGTACACGCTGCCGCACTGATTGCTGGGACGCTCTGCAGCGCAGCTTGGACTGTGCTCTGGGCTCTCGTTGAGCAGCGCGAAGTCGCGGCGGGCGTTGACGAAGATGTCGGCCTCGACGAGCTCACCTGTCCGGGGGTCGGCATAAGCGACGGTGATTGCGAGGTCCTTCTTGTGACCTGGCAGGTTGAGGCGCCGGTAGCTCACGGTGTTCTTGCCGTCTGGAACTAGATCAGCCGCTTCGAGGCGCGGCGCCTCGGTGTCGTCTTCCTCGGTTCGCTGAGCTCGGGCGTCGCCTCCTAGCACCCGGATGCGTGGTAATTCCGGTTGCGCTTGCCAGGCGGACACCGCTCGGCTCACCGCAAGGGCGGCGTCCGGCGCGATTTGGGTCAGGCTGGACTCCACCGTGAGCTCGAGCTTCGGCTTGCCCCAGCGTTGGGGATACCCGTCCTCGGTGTATCGGACCTGCGCTCGTCCACTGACGATTTGTGCTGGTGGCATCTGATGGTCCGCTTCTGGGGCGAATGTCAGACCCCCAACGATGAGCGCCGCCACGGGCACGGGCCAGAGCCGAGAGCCGCGCCGCGGTGCACGAGGGACGCTCGTGTGGGCGGTTGGTTGCAGGCTCAGGAGAGCTGATTTGGGGTACGTGCTGCGCATCTGACGGACCTTCGACAGGTCAGTGATCGGCTGCGTTCGAGCTTCCTTGAGCAAATAGCGCGGTTGCCGTCCGACTCCCGTTCTGGACGCGCGAGCGCTTGATTTCTGGCCGCATCTTGGGCTCTCTCCCGCAGATGGAAATCGAGCAAGAGGACGCGCCCCCGCGGGTACTGATCGTAGCCGGAAGCGACTCGAGTGGCGGCGCTGGCATCCAAGCCGACATCAAGACTGTCAGCATGCTCGGCGGCTACGCGATGACGGCGATCACCGCCATCACGGCGCAGAACACGCTAGAGGTTGCGGAGGTCGAGCCGGTCGAAGGCTGGCTCATCGAGCGCCAAATCGAGGTCTGCCTGAGCGATATCGGGGCAGACGTGATCAAGACCGGGATGCTGCCGACACGCTCGGCCGTCAAGGCCGTGTGTAAGGCGCTCGGGGGCTCCCACGCGCCGATCGTGGTGGACCCCGTGCTCGTCGCGACCTCCGGCGGTCGCCTGGCGGACAGCCAGGTCGCGCGTAGCATCGTCGAGGACTTGCTACCGCGCGCCGCTTTGGTAACTCCGAATATTCCCGAAGCGATCGCGTTGACTGGTATCCATGTGGAAACTTTTGACGACTTCGGTCGCGTTGCGGACGTACTGCTCGGGTTCGGTGCGGGAGCGGTCCTCGTGAAGGGCGGGCACCTCGAGTCCGAGCGCGTGAGGGATCTCCTCCGCACCGCAGACGGTGAAGAGTACTGGTTCGAGAGCGAGCGCATCGACACTCGCTCCACTCACGGGACGGGTTGCACGCTCGCGTCGGCGATTGCGTGCGGAATTGGTGAAGGCCACACGCTGCGGCACGCGGTGGCTCGCGCCAGAGAGTACGTGCTCGAAGCGCTCCGCAGCGCTCCGGGCTTTGGTCACGGCCGCGGTCCACTGGGGCACTCGCATCCGCTCTTTCCTCGGCGTGCAGGCACCAACTGAACTACCCTATTGCGGAGCGGAGCGGAGCGGGGCTGCTGCCGTGAGCCGCGCGTCACACGGAGGAGACCCATGACAAAACGAATCGGCGCATTGATCGGCTTGGCCCTCGCTGCATCGGGTTGCGGATCCGATGGGGCTGGCAGCGACAACGGCGGTGGCTTCGATCTCTCCGGCTTCGCGGGGTACTGCAGCGGCACACTGCTGGTTGACCACGACGTGCAGATCGCTTCCGGAGCGGGCCGTTGGACGGGAACGAGCGCCGACGACTTCTTTGCGCCCGCAGGCACGGAGTTCCTCGTCTCGCCGTCGTTCGACAAGTGGGGAGGCTACGTCGTCTACAAGGACGGCACTGCGGGCCGCGTAGATGATGACTTCTCGACCGGCCTGATCAAAGACCAAGACTTCACCTCGGATTGCGCAATCGACGTGAACACCTATGGCGTCGACGTGCTCATGCAGGACAGTAGCCTCTACGAAACCCAGGCGCTAAGCGGTACGCGCTGCGTGCTGCCCGCGGGAACGGTGCTGGAGCAGCTCTCGTTCGTCAACAGCTCCGACGCTGCAAGCGTCAGCGCCGAGGCCATCCGAACCCAGTGCGGCTGGGATACCGCGTATTCCAAGGACATCGCGTACGGCGAGCTGCTGCCGCTGTGAGCCGCAACATACTTCGCTTGACCGTCCGTCTGCGTTGGTTGAGACGTGCGCTTGGATACGCGCCGTCTTCAGACGCCGTTCGGAGGTCATCGTGGAAATTCTTGAGAGTTACCTAGGGGGCAAGTGGGTGCGCGGCGAGGGAGCCGCCACTGAACTCTACGACCCGACGAGCGGCGGTGCCGTGGCGAGTTGTTCCTCCCAAGGTCTCGATCTCGGCGCGGCTCTGCGCTTCGCTCGAGACGTGGGCGGACCGGCGTTGCGTGCACTCACGTTCGCCGACCGGGGTGCCCTGCTAGAGCGGATGAGCCAGGCGTTGCACGCCCAGCGCGAGCCGCTGATCGAGCTTGGAGTTGCGAGCTGCGGGAACACGCGCAGTGACGCGAAGTTCGACTTGGACGGCGCTTCCGGGACGCTGATGGCCTACGCGGAGCTTGGCAAGGAACTCGGCGATCGACGCATGCTCGACGACGGCGAAGCCATCGACATCGGCACCGGCTCGCGTTTGCAGGGGCGCCACGTGCGCGTTCCTCTCAGGGGCGCCGCGGTTCACATCGGAGCCTTCAATTTTCCGGCCTGGGGCTGGGCTGAGAAAGCCGCGTGCGCCTTGCTCGCCGGGATGCCCGTGCTCACGAAGCCTGCGACCGCCACCGGACTCGCCGCCTACAAGAGCTTCAAAGCCGTGATAGACGCCGCCGCCGTCCCCGTGGGCGCTCTATCTTTACTATGCGGAAATCCTGGTGATCTGCTGTCTCACTTGACGTGGCATGACGTGGTGGCGTTTACCGGCAGCAGCCACACAGCGCGCGGGATCCGCGGCATGGACAACCTGCTGGATCGGGGGGTGAGGGTAAACGTCGAAGCGGATAGCCTGAATGCGGCCATCTTGCTCGCCGGAGCGAAGGATGCGGCATACGACGCCTTTATCCGCGACGTGCACCGCGACATGACGCAGAAGGCCGGTCAAAAGTGCACCGCCATTCGGCGCATCTTGGTTCCCGAGGACGATCTCGAGCGCGTGCGCGACGCGCTCTCGGAGCGCTTGAGCGAAACTCGAGTCGGTGATCCGAGCATCGAAGGCGTAAGGGTCGGGCCCCTCGCTACGAAGCGCCAGCAAGCGGACGTACGCGCGGCCGTTGCCAAACTCCTCGAGGCATCGAAGATCGCCTGGGGCAAGCTCGAAGGATTCGCGCTCGAAGGCGCGGATGCGGAAAAGGGCGCGTTCGTTGCTCCGCTCCTGTTGGAGGTCGAGCAAGCCGGCCCAGACCACCCGGTGCACCACATCGAGGCGTTCGGTCCCGTGGCAACCCTGATCCCGTACGACGGTTCCGTGGGGCAAGCGGCAACGCTCGTTCGCTCGGCGTTTGGCAGCTTGGTGACGAGTGTCTACGGCGACGACCGAGAACTGACTGGCGAACTCCTGGAGGAGCTCTTGCCCTTCAACGGGCGTGTCGTCGTAACCGACTCCAAGATCGCCGATCGCGCTCCGGGACCGGGGACCGTGATGCCGCAGCTGCTTCACGGCGGTCCTGGTAGGGCCGGAGGTGGTGAAGAACTCGGCGGCCTGCGAGGCCTCGGTCTGTATCAGCAGCGCACCGCCGTTCAGGGCAACGGTCCGCTGATCGCTCGCTACCTCGGTGGCTGATTCGCGGGGGTCACGCCGCGGTTTCGCGAGCGACCCGTTCCGGAAGCAAGAAGGCCTTGAGCAGGCTGGCAGCCACCTCGGGTCGCTCCGTGGTGAAGTCGTGTCCCGCCCCCGGCAACACCTCGAGCCGCGCGCCGCGGATTTGCTTCGCGAGGTAGCGGGAGTGATCCGCGTGGATCAAGTTGTCGGCGTCGCCGGTGATGACCAACGTCGGCTGCACCACGCGCGTCAGGCGTCGCCTCGTATCGTGCAACGCACCAGCCAGAAGCTGGCCCAGGAAGCCCGCCCGCGCCGGTGGATAGTCGCGTGCCAGGGCGCGCCATTCAGCGATCACCTCGGGGTGGTCCTTGATGAAACGTTCCCCAAGCGCCAGGTGAGCCGTTCGCGCGATCGCCTCGTCAGGTGCGAAGCGCCCGGCGCCCAACATCTCGAGCACCGTCTTCGGCGCGATGCGCGGACCGGTTCCGGGACCAGCGCGGGTACAGCCGAGCACCAGGCGATCCACGCGCGCGGGATGGCGGAGTGCGAACTCTTGCGCGATCATGCCCCCGAGGGACATGCCAAACACGTGGGCCCGATCCACGCCTGCAGCGCGCAGAACCTCCGCCGCGTCGTCAGCCATCCTCCCGGTCGTGTAGGGCGGGCGAGGGACTTCGCTGCGCCCCATGCCTCGATTGTCGAAGAGCACCAGTCGGAAGTCGTCTTCGAGAAGCTCCGGTAGCTTCCCCCAGTGTAAGAGATGGCGCGCGAGGCCTCGGATGAGTAGTAGCGGCGGGGCGCCGCTCTTGCCTCGCAGTTCGTAGTACAGGCGCACAGAGCGCCCCGCCTTTTGCGCGATGTCGACGTGCATACTAAATTCTATAGGGAAAAACTACGCCAGCGCGCGGTCCAGGCTGTGAGCGGCGCTGGTGATCCCGGCGTGCACCCGCTGGTGCCACTCCGGCGCTTGAGCCAGGCCCTTCTCTGGATGCACGAAGTCCTTGATGTAAGGCCCAACGCCGCCCTTCGGGCTGAGCACCGCGCGCAGGACTTGGCTGCCGTGAGCTTCCGCCATCTGCTGAATGATCTCGTCCTGCATGTTGCTGACGCGCTCGGCCATCTGCCGGGGATCCATTCCCAGGAGCTCGAAGTCCTTGTGGAACGTGAAGCCCGAAGTGAGCAGGAGCATCGTGCACTCGAACTGGAAGCGCGCCGTGCCAAACGCCTCGAAGCGAGACATGCCCTCGATCAAGCGCGGAAGGTACATCACGCCCAGCCCGACGTGCCTCGACTCGTCCCGCTCGAAATAGGGCAAGAGCTCATGCAGGATTGGACAGACCTCGCTCTGCCCGATGCGCCGGAACATCACGACGGCGTTGGTCTCGAACAAGAGCTGCATCCCGACGAGTTTCTGGGCGAGCGTTGGCGCCCGAAGCACCTTGCGCAGGAGCCGGGTGGGCAAGCCGCCAATCGCTGGCGTGGGGCCGAGGCGAGTTACGTAGTCCCGCAGCACGTAGAAGTGCCGAGCCTCGTCGAATACTTGCGCGGTCGCGGCCATCTTTGCGTCCATGTCAGGGATCTCGAGCGCCAGATCAGCGCTGATGTTCCAAGCCGCCAGCTCCCCCCACATGAGTACCGTGAGGATACGGGCGAGCGCGGCCCGTAGCTCGGGATCCATGTTCGCGCCGGGCTCGCCGTGACGCTCGAGCAACTCCGCGAACACGTTCGGTCCGTCCCAAGAGTGCTTTTGGGTCAGGTGATACAGCCGCTCGAGCTTGCGGGTCTTGCTGTCCGCTTCGGCGATCCCGCTGGCGACGGTCTCGAGCATTTCGTACGGAGGAAACGCTGCTGCGCGCTCCCGGGCTGAGGCAGTAGCTCGCTTGGTGCTCATCGTGAACATGGGGTCCTCGTATGCTTGCCTGAGTTGTTTCACGTTGCCGTGAGGATGCCGACGCCTTCGAGCAGCGCGGCCTGTTCGGCGATTTGGTGGATGTCTAACGGGCGCTCTTCGTCGATGGCGCGCAGCACCACCTTCTCCAAGCCACCCACGAAGAAGCGCGCGACGAAGGGCACGTCGAGCTCGCGCACGATGCCCGCCGCGATGGCGAGGCGGAGCTCTTGTTCGATGGACTCGATCACGACGGCGTCGAGACGCCCCAGCAGCTCGTCCACGACTCCGTCGGCCCCACGGGCGGCACGCAGGATCAAACGTGTCGTCGCCTCGTCTTCGAAAACGAGCGAGAGGAACGCCACGAAGCGCTCGCGCATGAAGGCGACGCTTTGTTCGCGCGTGGGCCTGCCCGATTCACCCGCTTGGTCCTCGCTGAGCGCACGCTCCAGGCTCAGGCGCTGACGGTGCTCCACGGCCTGGACGACTTTGGCGTAGATCCCTTCCAGCAAGGCGACGAGCACGTCCCGCTTGTCAGTGAAGTATTGGTACAGCGTCGCGCGACCGATATGCGCTCGCTCGCAGATGTCGCCGATGCTTGTCGTGTGGTAGCCGCGCTCCGAGAACGCCTCGAGCGCGCACTGCAGGATCTGCTGACGCCTGGCTTCCGCGCTCTTGTACGTGCGTTTCTTGGTCTTGGACGAGCTGGGCGGCTCAGAGTCGGAGCCCCGGCTCTCCAGAACTGACATGTCAGTTCTCATGTCGCGGAGCATAGGTGAGCCGGGTCCAGCGTCAAGCCATGGCGTGCTCGAGTCGACCTGTGACGAGCCGATGTGCCTGTAATCCTGGGTTCTTCTGCGCGCGTGGTGGGCCTGGAGCTGGCTTGCGCGCCTCGCGCCGAACCAAGCGCGCGCGGGTGCGACGTCGAAACGCGAAGTCATTAGGGGAGCCGAGCGCTGCGCAGCGCCAGCCTGCGTTGTAGAACCCTCTGGGATGTTCCATCGCCTGACTTCGGTGTCTGCAGCCTTGCTGGCCGGTGTGGCCCTGGCGGCGGCGTGTACGACCGATCACGGATCGCTCAGCAAGCGTGACTGGGGCAGCGGAGGGACTGTAGCCGGGGAAGGCGGCAGCGCCAGCACGGGCAACGCCGGAACGGGAGGCGGTGAGGACGCCGCGCCGGACGCACCCACAGAGCCCTCTGGGAGCTTCCAGTTCCGGGTGCTCAACGGAGTGGTGGATACCGACCGCGTCTCATTGTGTTTCCGTGTGAAACTGGAAAGCGGCGCCGACGCCTGGCTCGGTGCGCCCTCGCCGGCGGGCGGCCTAGCGTACGGATCAACGCTAGACCTGAGCAAATTGCCTTGGAAGCCTGACACGCAGGGCTTCGAGACCTTCGCCTTCGCGGGGCAGCTCGAACTCCTGGCCAGCCTCGACTGCGCGCGGGCTTTGGACCTGGCCCAGGAGACACCCCAGGGCAACCCGCAAGACGCTGGCGGGGCGGGAGGTTCCGGCAGCGGTGGCGCCGCGGCCGGTGGAGTTGGTGGACTTGCGGGCGCAGGGACTGGCGGCGCTGGAGCTGGCGGCGGTGCTGCCGGGGGAGCTGCCGCCGGCGGGGCTGCTGGGAGCGGAACCGGCGGAGCGGGCGACGCAGGTGTCCCCGATGCGAGCGCTGGTAGCGCGGGAGCGAGCTCAACGGACGCGGGTGCGGACACAGGCGGCGATGCAAGTGGACCTCCTCCGGTGCTGCGCTGGGCTCGCCTCGGGATGATTCCTCCCGGAAGCCTGCTGAGCGATCGGAGCTACCTGATGTTGCTCAGCGGCTGCATGGGCGGCCCGAGCTTCAGTGACCCATCCCAAGAGACGATCTGTGGCAAAGGCTACAGCGACGTCACGCCGACCCTGACCAACTCGGTGGTCGAGCTGAGCCGTATCACGCAGACCATGCGGGTGGGCGTGCAGTTCTTCAACGGGTCCGCAGCAGCGGGCGAGTCTGACCTGCTGAGCGTGCCCACGGATCAAGCCAGCGGGAGCCCAGTGACCATTGCCTCGCGGATCGTCTTCGGACGCATCGCGCCGCGACCGCCAAACCTCGACTACCCGGCCTCGAGCTACGGTTCGCCGCTCTCCGCGGTCGAGCTGCAAGTCTTCGCGTACGGAGCGACCGCTCCAGGGGTCACCACGAACTGGCAGGCGGCGCTTGGCAACTCCAGCCTCGAAAACGAGAAGAACTTCACGCTGGTGTTGATCGGTCCGAATCCGGGCTTCGCGCAGCTTGGCTGGTGGCAAGCGCCGCGTGTCGTGGCACTCGCGAACGACCCATGAAGTCTATCGGAGCGCTCGCCCCTGACCTTGGTGCTCGACGCCGAGGGTTACCTTGGCTTCCCCCGATTGCTTCAGCACCTGCCAGCGCAGCTCCTCCGCCCGTGCTTCGCTGAAGGGACCCAGCGCCAAGCTGAAGCGCGCTTGGTTCGCAGCGCTGTCTGCGCCTAGCTCGTAGATCGACGCTTGCATCCCACTGAGCTCGAAGCGTTGTGCGAGCCGCTCCAGCTCGCGCACCGATGCCGCGCGCCCAAGCTCGACGTAGTGAGTGTCCATCAAGAACGCCGATAGGCTACCGATGAGTTCACCCTTGTCGTCCTTCACCCGAACTGCGAGGCCGTTGCACAGCAGCGTTGGGTTGACCTTGATTGGGCTCTGCCAAGTGCCAAGTGGCTTGTTCGCCCCGCGGTAGCGCACCTCCACCGCGAGCCCACCGATCAAGTCGCTGCCGCCGACCACCAACGGCAAGTCACGCCAGCTTCGATCCTCATCCTTCCCGGGGTGGGCGTCGACGCAGTGTTCCGCGGAGCTTCCGCCGCGGAAGCACAGTGCGAGCTGCCCGGGCTTTGCGCCCTTGATGAGTTCCTTTCCTTGTTCCGTGGGGATAAATCCGCCGGTGCGAACGCGATAGCGTGCGTCGGCGTCTGCACTGCAGCTCACGCAAGTGCGCCCGGAGCTGCAGGTCTTGAGGCTCGCTCCGGGCTCACTACCGGGAGCGGAAGGCGGTGTGGAGCGCAAATCGAGCTTCTCGCAGCTCTCGCCGGCACAACACGGCGCCGGGCAGCTGCTTGGCAGGGTGAGCTTGATACGTGGCCCGGCATCTGCGGCAGCGTCGGGCTGCTTCTCAACGGGCTCGCTCGAAGGCAGGCCGCCGCTTTGCACTGCGGGCTGGCGCGTCATGAACAGCGCGGTCGCCGCGGCCGCGCCGATGCTCAGCGCCACGAGGTGACTCACCCAGCCTCCGCGCTTGCCCTCAGTTTTTTCTGCGCGGATACGCCGAGCCGCGTCCAGGTCTACCAGAGCGCCGCGCTGGGACGCGCCTTGAGTCGACTCGGGAGCCGCCCCCAGCGTTTCGCACTCAGCGTCTCGCGGCTGATACTGGCGTAGGCCCACTGGCAGCTCGGCTTCGCCGAGTCCCTCTTCGAACGCCTCGACTTCGGCGTCGCTGATGGGTGGTAGCTCTCCAGCTTGCCCTAGGGCGTCGCTGAGCTGCGCCAAGAGCGCAGCTTCTTCCAGCTCGAGGTCCTGATCTTTCGAGTCGCTCATGGGGCCTCGGCTCCCTGTAGGCCGGCTGCTTCGAGCTCTTCAACCCACGCCTTGAGCTTCTTCAAGGCGCGGCTACGGATCGCGCGGATGTTTTCGTTGCTGGTCTGCCAGCGCTTGGCGAGCTCTTGGGACACGTCGTTTGGCAGCCGCTGGTGTTCGTCGCCTGCACGGTAGTAGAGCGCGCTGACCCGCAGCACGTCCTGTTCGCGCTCGCTGAGACGTTGGAACGCTCGCGTCATGCGCTCCGAGGCGCTGAGCTCGGCCACGGGGCGCTGAGAGTCGGGTGGAGGACGAGAACTGGGTGGTGGCTCGTCTTCCAAGCGCTCGAGCGTCGCGCTGTCAGCGATCTCGTTTGATTGCCGCACGGCATCGATCAAGAGGTTTTGCGCGATGCGCCCGAGCCACGCGCGCGTGCGGCGACGCAGGTGATCCGGATCGTCGATGCCGTCGGAGGAGAAGGTGTGGGCGCGACTGAAGGCGCGATGAAAGGTATCTTGCACGAGGTCCTCCGCGCTGATGCCAACCACCCTGCGCAGGCGGTGTTGTTGCTTCACGAGCACGGCGAACAGGTAGTGGACGTGTCGTGAATAGAACTCGGCTTGAGCCGCTTGCCTCGCGTCTCCTCCGCTCGCGACCGCTCCGAGCAGCTCCGACTCGCTGGCGTTGGCCAGGCTGCGGAGGCGCGGATTGAGAGCGACGAGTTCGGGAGGCATGGGGCTCAGTCAGACCGATTGCGGGAGGGATACGGGGGACCGTGACATGACCTAGGTCTCGAGAATCTCAGAGGATTCGTTGTCACGGATGCCCGTAGCCCCGGCATCATGAAGCGCCGCATCGCCTGTTGTCTATTGGCTCTGAATTTCGCCGTGGGTTGTGCCCCGGTTCAGCGACAGCCCTCCTCCCCCCCAAACCCGGCTGAGGCGCACTCGAGCGCCCTGACGCCGGCTGCGTCCGCCAAAGCGCCCGCACGCTTCAGCGAGTTGCCCGAGCGCCACGCGGTGGAAGAGCCGAGCGGCGTGCGCCAGAAGTCGGTGCCCGAAGACCGCACGCCCGAACCCAGCGCCGAGATCGAGGACGCTCCGGCGCCCGCTCCAGAACAGTGCATGCTGCCGGAGTCGACGTTGCCCTACGGTTTCTATCGCGATGATGCGCACACCGCGGGTGAGGTGGTGCTGACGTTCGACGACGGGCCTACCGTCAATCACACGCCGCGTGTGTTGAAGCTGCTCGAGAAGCACGGCTACGGGGCGACGTTCTTCTTGGTGGGGAAGAACATCCGCTCGAACACCTATCACCTGGTGCAGCGTATGCTGGAACAAGGCCACACCATCGGCTCTCACAGCTACAACCACGACGTCGAGATGTCCTTTCGAGACAACGAGCGCAGCGTCGGGTACATCGAGGGCCAGCACCAGACGACGCAGATGTTGATCGAGCTCGCCTTGGTGGCGACCTCCGCCGAAGATTTCCGCGCGATTTATCAGCGCGTGTTCGGCAGCGCTGAAGGTCGCTATCTGTCGGGCACTGAGCTGCGCACTAAGTGGCCCGAGTGGGAGGCTCGCCACTTCGAGCTGTTACGCGAGCGGGGCTATCCGGTGGTGAGCCACGAGGACGACGGCGCGCGCCGCTACCCGATTGTCTACTCGCGCCCCCCGGGTGGCGGCCCGTACCTTGGGGCACCGAAGCGCCTGCGCAAGCTGAACGACGAGGCGCTCGCACGCGTTGGTTTCCTGAATGTGCTGTGGCACGACGCGTCCGGCGACACCGTGGATGGAGTGCGCAACGACCCGCTCGCGCTGGGAGACAACTTGCGCCGCAGCACTCGCCGTGGCGGCGTTGTGCTGCTCCATGATTATATCCGCAAGGATGCGCTCGAGACTTATTTGACTGAACTCGACAAGAAAGACGACTGGCAGGTGGTGAGCCTCGACAGCTACAGCGAAGCCAAATATGGCTGTAGTCCTCCGGCGCTGCGCCAGGCGATGATGGCTGCGCGACCGGCTGCAGACAGCGCTGCCGAGTGATCAGTGCTGCAAATTGATCTCGGCTGCCTTCATGCGCACATCGTTGATGTACGGGCTCTTCGGGAAGCGACGAATGAAGCTCCGCAAGGTACTCTTCGCGTCGTTCCACGCTTTGATGTCGATCTGCGACTGAGCGAGGAGCCACAAGGCGTCGTCCATCACTTCGCGATCCGCAGAGGCCTCGGAGAGCTTCATCAGGATCGGGATCGCCTTGCGCTGATCCCCGAGGTTCTTCAGCGCCAGCGCGAGGTTGTACTGCGCCTGCGGACTGTGCGCGGCGTTCGAGTCCAGACGTAGGCTCTCCTCGAGCGCCGTACGCGCTTCGTGCCAGCGCCCGGTGCGCACGTGGTCCAAGCCCTCTTGGTAGGCGACCAAGGACAAGTCGGAGCGCGCCTTGGACACGGCGTCTTCGAAGATCGAGCGCTCAGTCTTCGTGAGATTCGTCTTCTGCGCTTCGGGCCACTTCTCGAGCAGCTCTTTCTGCTTGTTTCCGCGCACCAGCTCGTACAGCTCACCGGCAGTCTTGCTCGACTCGCCGCGGCCGGTGCTCCTGGACTTCAGCGCCTCGAGCTCCGCCTCGACGCCTTCGAGGCGCGCGAGTCGCGTGTTCGCGGATGAGGTCACGGCTTCGACACGCGCGTCCCAAGCGATCTTCAGCACCACGAGCAGCACGGCGACGCTCACCACGTAGATGGTCGCGTTGTTCAGCCATACGCCGCGTTCCCGCTGCTGCTGGCGTTTGGCCATGCTCTTCAGGTCGGCTGCGAGCGCGTTGACCAAATTGTTGGTCTTGATGGTGAGCGAGCGGCTCTCCACCACCTCGCGTCGAAGCTCCTCGAGCTCGCGTCCTGACTCATCCATCGTGTGCGGCTCCGAAGTATCGCGCCCCTGGCGGCCACGCAAGCGCCCCCCAGCGAGTTTGGCGAGTTCGAGCGCCGCCAGGCAGCGCCTCAGACCCTCTGAAACCCGTCAAAACCCCTTGGATATTCCGGGCGCTGGCATTTGGGTCGGCGCGCCCCAGGGGCCGCCGTCCGAGCTTGGGGGTTGAACGTTGGGCGATCCGCGGCTAGACCCCGGCTCCCCTGGCCGCTCTTCGGGTGGCCTGCTCCCTCACCGGCAGCCGGGGCTGCCCCTAGCGAAGCTTCGACGACATGGATAGCAGTGACATCAAGAAGGGCCTGAAGATGATGTGGGACGGACAGCCGTACGTGGTTGTCGAGTTCCAGTTCGTGAAGCCGGGCAAGGGCCAGGCCTTCACCCGCACCAAGATGAAGAACCTCCTGACGGGTGGCGTGCTCGAGCGCAACATCCGCTCTGGTGAGCGCTTCGATCCGGCGGACGTCGAAGAGAAGTCGATGAGCTACATCTACCCCGAAGGCGACATGTTCGTGTTCATGAACGCCACGACGGGTGAGCAGGTGAGCGTGCCGGCTGAAGCGGTGGGCGACTCCAAGAACTTCCTGATCGACGGGCTCGAGGTCAGCATCCTGATCTACAAGGGCAACCCCATCAACATCAGCCTGCCGCCGCACATCCTCGTCGAGATCACCTGGTCCGAGCCGGGCGTGAAGGGTGACACCGCGAGCAACGTGCAGAAGCCCGCGACCATCTCCACCGGCGCCACCATCAACGTCCCGCTGTTCATCAACGAGGGTGACTGGGTCCGCGTGGATACACGCACCGGTGAGTACCAAGAGCGCGTGAAGAACCCGAACGCCTGATTCGGATCTTCAGAATGGCGAAAGCGCCCTCCCAGAGTCTGGGATGGGCGCTTTTTTCATGCCTCCGCA
>JBFXBK010000084.1:0-27835 GCA_050183255.1 Polyangiaceae bacterium
AACCGCTTGCTTCATCTGTCCCACTCGACGCACCTGATCGTGTTGGACGGCAAGCGTATCCTCACGGATCCATGGTTTTTTGATCCGGCGTTCGGGACTCTCGACCACGCCGTGCAGCCTCCGGTTGCAGCGGATCAGGTCGGCGAGCTGGACGCCATCTTGGTGAGCCATGACCACCCAGACCACGCCGACCCTCAAGCGCTCGACCGCTTGGACAAATCGGCGACGGTGATCGTCGGCTTGGCGGTGCTCGAGGCGAAGCTCAAGCAGCTCGGCTTCAAGAACGTGTTGCGCATCGGAGAGTGGGAAGAGGGCAAGCTCGGCGACTTGAAGCTGACAGCCACTCCTGCGCTGCACGACGCGCCGGAGGTCGGCTTCGTGCTGGAAGGCAAGCGCACGAGCGTCTACTTCGGAGGTGACACCACGCTGATCGACGCACACCACCGCATCGGCGAACAGTTCGCACCGACGGTGTCGATCTTGCCCGTGGACGGCACGCGTATCCGCTGGGAACCGTTGCTGGTGAT
This sequence comes from Polyangiaceae bacterium, assembly GCA_050183255.1. Lineage (GTDB taxonomy): Bacteria > Myxococcota_A > Polyangia > Polyangiales > Polyangiaceae > JAHBVY01. Next base: position 528 of record JBFXBK010000084.1, read on the forward strand.
GGATCCGGCGCTCGCCGTGGAGGCGACCCGGCGCCTGAAGAGCAAGCAGGTGTTCCCGAGCCACCATCAGGCGGGCTACTCGGATCCCCTCGCGCAGCACCTGCTCTCGACCACGGTCGCGGGCGCAGGCGCGGATCTCGCAGCGCGAGTGAGCAAGGAACTGAGCGGCGTCGAAGCGGAGCAGCCGGAGCCCGGTGAGCTGATCCCGTTCACTGTTCGCGCCTGAGGCTCGCAGCGCGCGCGGAGCCGGAGTCATACCCCCGGTCTCTGAGCCGACGGGTTAGAGTCGGCGGCATGTCCGACTGGAGTGGGGATCTGCTGGTGCTGGGCTCGGGCGCGGCGGGGCTGTGCGCCGCGCTGGCAGCACGAGCGAAGGGTCTCTCGGTGCTGGTCGTCGAAGTCGCCGACACCATCGGCGGCACCACGGCGGTGAGCGGCGGCGTGATCTGGGTGCCGTGCAACAAGCACCAGGCGCCGCTCGGGATCCAGGACTCGAAAGCGCAGGCGCTGACCTATCTCGAACGCATCAGCGAGGGGTACACACCGCGAGCTCTCCTCGAGCGGTACCTCGAGGTAGCGCCGGAGATGCTGGACTTCGTGGAGTCGACCATCGGGGAGAGCTTCGAGTGCCTTGGCACCTACCCCGACTATCAGCCGGAGCTACCTGGGGGCATGGCCGGCGGGCGTTCACTGGACAACCCGCTCTACGACACCAATCGCCTGAAGGACTGGCAAGCCAGGCTGCGCAAGAATCCACTCACTGGCAAAGCGCCGATGACCATCGGCGAGGCCATGGGCTGGCAGGTGTTCTCGAAGCCGCTGGCGTTTCCTTTCCGCGAGGTATACGACCGCTACAAGCGCGGCTACGTGCACGGGGGCGCCGCGCTGATCGGTCGCTTGCTGGAGGCCTGCCTCGCTCGAGGCGTGGAGTTTCGACTCGAGACGCGCGGCGAAGCACTCCTGCGCGATACAGCTGGCAAGGTGATTGGGCTCAGCGCCGCAAGCCAGGGCAAGCACCACGAGCTCCTCGGACGCCGCGGAGTCGTGCTGGCGAGCGGCGGGTTCGCCTGGAACGAGACGCTCTGCAAGGACTTCCTGCTCGGGGTGCCGACTCACCCGGCGAGCGTGCCGACGTCGCGTGGAGATGGCTTGCTGATGGCAATGCAAGCAGGCGCTGCCCTCGGCAACATGAGTCACGCCTGGTGGTGCCCCGCCGTCGAAGTGCCCGGCGAAACCTACGACGGCGCGCCACTGTATCGCCCCGAGTTTGCCGCGCGCTGCCTGCCCCACTCCGTCATCGTCAACGGGCGCGGCGAACGGTTCACCGCGGAAGCAACCAACTACAACGACGTCACGAAGCCCTTCTTCGACCACGCGCCGGTTGGCTACCGCCAGAAGAACCTCCCAGCGTATTTGATCGTCGATCAACAGTACCGCGAGCGGTACTCCCTCCTGAGCGTTCCTCCACTGATCCCCGGCGTCGAGCCAAAGCCACTTCCCGAGTGGGTGCTCTGCGCGGACACCCTCGAAGCGCTGGCAGCGCGGTGTGGAATCGATGCATCCCGACTGTCGGGTACGATCGAGCGCTTCAATCGGCACGCAGCAGAGGGAACGGACGAAGACTTCGGGCGCGGCATCAGCGCCTTCGACCGCTTCTACGGCGACCCAGAGCATGCGCCCAACCCGAACCTGGGTACCCTGAGCAAGCCGCCATTCTTTGCCGTACGGTTACACCCGAGCACCATCGGCACCAAAGGCGGCCCCAAGGTGGACGAACACGCCCGCGTGCTCCGACCTGACGGCACCACGATTGACGGCCTGTACGCGGCGGGCAACGCCATGGCGAGCATCATGGGCCCGGGCTATCCCGGCGCTGGCGCAACCATCGGCGTCGCGCTGACCTGGGGCTACCTTGCAGGCAGCCACGCAGGCACCCTCGAAGGCTGAGCGAGCGGGTCCAGCGTGAGGAGCCGCGACTTTCCGTACGGTTATTAGCCAGGCTCGTTTGGGGGTGAGGCGCGCCGTGCCTCCACCGACCGACTGACCGAGCAGCCCCCGAGGGCTCGCTAAGTCTTTGACCTCGCAGCAAAATTCCACGCTGATTGGTCCACATTCCTTGGCGTTTCCCGGCGGCGCGCAGACGCGAGCGCTCGGCTTTGCGCTGGCAGTCGCGACGCAGCGCTCACGGAACTTATTCAAGCCCCCAGCGCCCCCGCTAAAAGGTTTGGATTTCAACTATTTGCGAGACGCTGAAATTTGACGCAACGCGAGTGCTCAGATTCTTTGGGCCCGGATCTGGTCAACCTTCTGGAAGCCAGCTAAGCCATCGCTCGGGTTTGGGTCAGCGGGGAAAGCCGAATGCGCGGCAGGCCGCAGAGGACCCGGTATTGAGGAGTCTTATTCATCATGAAGTACACCACCCTTTCGATCATCGGTCTGTTTGCTTTCTCGAGCACGCTCATCAACTGCACCACCTCTGACGACAGCAGCAGCGGCGGAACCGGCGGAACCGGCGCGAACGGCGGAACCGCAGGCACCGGCAACGGCGGAACCGCGGGCACCGGCAACGGCGGAACCGCAGGCACCGGCAACGGCGGAACCGCAGGCACCGGCAACGGTGGAACCGCAGGCACCGGCAATGGCGGAACCGCGGGCACCGGCACCGGCGGAACCGGCGCGGGTGGCACCGGCGGCGGCGGCGACAGCTGCACCGATGGCGGCAGCGAGTACGCTGACTGCATGGCGTGTCAGCAGGCGGAGTTCCAGGGTTGCTGTGCCACCGAAGCGGCCGCGTGCGGCAACAATGCCGAGTGCCAGGCGCTCAACACCTGCTACTCGAACTGCATGGACAACGCGTGCCTCGACCAGTGCGACACAGACCACCCCGATGGCATCACCGACCTAAACAATCTGGTGATCTGCATGTTCGACCCGACCAACACCGGCGGGTTTGACTCGGCGAGCCCCTGTGGTGGTGTCTGCGCGCCATGAGCCGCGAGACACGCTAGGCAAACGGAAGGGAGCCCTCACGGGCTCCCTTCTTTCTTTTGTGGACCGAGGCTAGCGACAGGCCTGAGTCACTGTACGGACAGGGGGAAAGAACTGACAACTGCCCTGACCATCGACGAAGTAGATGTAATAGTCACCCGACTCGCCGCAACTCGGGATCGGGATCCCGACTAGCGACTTCCACCCGCTGACACAAGTCGTCGTGTTGTAGGTATCTGGATGCTCACGCTCCTCCACGCCATCACAGTTGTAATCGAACGGCTTCTGCCCCGGGATATTGTGCGGTGTCGCGTAGTAAGTCATTGCCCCGGGGAAAACACTCGCAGAACCCGTCACACTGCTGCTGTCCACGCAGTCTCCCCCCTTGTCGGCATACGCACCGCTAGCGCTACACGTCTTGCTTGAGTAGCCGTCGCCGTCCTCGTCGATGAAGGTGTTGACGCACGCACCCGTGCTGCTGTTGCAGCTGTCCGCCGTGCACGCATCGCCGTCGTCACATGTGTCCGCCGTTTGTGGACCGCAGGTGTGCGTTGTTAGGTTGCACTGGGAGAGCACGCACTTGAGCCCAGCGACGCAGTCATCGTTCGTGGTGCACGTGTACTGACAGTCGTCACGGCAGCCGTCAGTCGCGTTGCCGTTCTTCTTGTCGTCGCACGCCTCGCCGCGCCCGTCGTCGGCGTAGCCGTCGCCGCAACGGCTCACCACGCACTGCTGGTTCAGGCAGATGCGGCGTTCGCTTGCGGCACCCGCATCCGCTGCGTCGGCACCGGCGTCCATCGCTCCCGCGTCCGCGCCATCCAAGCTGCACGCCTGTCCGTCTGGCTGGCCGCTGCACGCGGTCACCACGCCACCACTTCCAGCATTGCCGCCCTGAGCGCCGGCTCCGGTTCCAGCCTGCGCGCTTCCGCCTTGGGCACCCGCTCCGCCTGCGCCGTTGCCGCCCTGGGCGTTGCTGCCAGCGTCACCGCCACTCCCAGCGCTGCCACCGGCGTCGCCGTCCTCTGCGGGCTTGAATTCGTCGAGCCCGATCAACGAGCTACAGCCAGCGCACGACAGCAGAAACAGCGCCGTCACGGCGCCGCGGGGAAGCCAAGCCATGGCCGTATGTGACCCGCGCTGGCTCCCACGTCAATGCGCCGTGTGGCGAAACGCGGCGGCTTCAGCGCACCCTCACCCCCAAGAACCGCTAGGTCAGGGCGTGAGGACACCAGGCGGGCACTGGCTCGAAGCAGCTCAGGACCCCGTCGCGCTTCGCGCACACGAGTCGGGATTTGGCCCATCGCTCGGTTGCGTCGAAGACCTGCGCCAGCTCGAAAGCCTGAAGAGCGACCAGCAGGTTGCCGAGGCTTGCTCGATAAATGTCTCGGATCTCGCTTGCCGCGGCGCGCCGTGACCGCCCCCCAGCGCACGCATCGTGACGCGAGCGACGTTCTCCTCGATGTCGGATGTTGCGACATAGCGCAGCACGGTCAAAAACCCGTGTTTCCGCGCGAAACTGGCTTGCTTCACGGCAATATGCGTGCGGAGCGTCGTCTCGACAGCAAAGGAACGCTTCTCAGCGATGTGCCTCAGCACGAAGGCCTCGCACTCTTGGGCGACCGCGCTCCGAGTCGCCTTGGAGATCGCGGTGTAGCTCCCCTGCAGCTGCGCGCAGCGGTCATCGATGCTGAAGGCGTCGATCCCGAACGCAGTGACCGGAAACAAAGTGGTCTTGCCGCTACCAGCCGGTCCGGCAACCACCACCATGAGGGGTCGAGCCACGCTTCTCAGCCGGTTTCAACGGTGGTCTGGGCGTCGGGAGTCATGTCCGCGGGCAAGTCGTCGGAGCTCAGCTCCCCGTCGGAACCAAGGATCCCCATCCGCTCGAGACGAGCGCGTGCAGCGTCCAAGCGGGCTTTGCCAAGCTCTCCGACCCGCCGATCCCATTCGGCTTCATCGGACTGTCGACTCAGGTCCAAGTCGTCCACGCGGGCGCTGGAGGGAAGCGGAAACGCTTTGGCAACCATTGCCTCAAGCGTGCCGCAGCTTTTGCCCGCTGGCTAGTCCGAATGCAGCGAAAACTGGGCCCTAACACTGCAGGCGTGCGACTCCCTCCAAGGTGAGCTGGGCGGACGTGCTGAAACGCATCAAGGCGATCCTCGACATTGAGTTGGTGAAGCTCAGCGACGCGAAGATCACGCTGGGGACCGTGATCATCGTCGTCGGCATTCTGCTGCTGACTCACGTCACGTCGAAGCTGATTCAAGCGGGGATCAAGCGGGCGCTCCACAAGCGTGGCATCGAGACCGGAGGCGGCCTGGCAACGGCGAACCGGCTCACACACCACGCGGTGATGGTGATCGGCGTCAGCGTGGCGCTACAAACCGCGGGGATCAAGATTGGCGCATTGTTCGCGGCCGGCGCGGTGTTCGCCGTTGGCATCGGCTTTGCGATGCAGAACATCGCGCAGAACTTCGTGAGCGGTGTGATCCTGCTGGTCGAACGCTCTATCCACGCGGAAGACATCGTCGAGCTCAATGACGAGCCGGTGCGCATCATTTACATGGGGATCCGCTCGACGTTGGTCGAGACCCTGGACGGGGAGAGCCTGATCGTTCCGAACTCCACGTTGGTGCAATCGGTGGTGAAGAACTACACCTTGCGCGACTCGCACTTTCGCGTGCGCGTTGGAGTCGGCGTCTCCTACTCGAGTGACATGAAGCTCGTGCGCAAGGTGCTCGAAGAGGTGGTCGAGGCGCACAGTGAAGACCGCGAGGGGCAAGTCTTCATGATGGATTTCGGCAGCTCCAGCGTGGACTGGGAAGTCGCCGTTTGGACGGGCAACCCCTGGCGTTTCCGCATGAAACAGTCTGAGGTGCGAGAGGCGATCTGGGAGGCTTTTGCCGCAAAGCAGATCGTGATCTCCTTCCCTCAGGTCGATGTGCATTTCGATCCGCCAGTCGCCGAAGGCCTGGCGCGCCTAGGCAAACGCGCAGCCTGAGAAGACGCCAGCCTGAGAAGACGCCAGCCTGATAAGACGCAGCCTGCGCTCTGCAAAGCCCCTCTCGAGCGATCTCCTGGCGCTCGCGAGAGCCACCCGGGATAAGCCGATTCCATGGGTTTCTCTGCGGCTCGTGCGGGCGCTGAGTTATCGTCGCGCTGCCGTAGCTGCTTCCTGGCTGCGCGCGCATCTCGAGGAGAGGCCATGCATCCGCCGCTCGACGACTACCCGATCCATCACACGCTCTGCTGCGTCCTGTGGCGAGGCACCGACACGTCCATCGAACACTTCGCCGCGAGCCTCGACCCCGCGCTCGCAGAGCTGCTCACCGAGTTCGAGAGCCACGGAGTACTCGGCAGCGGCGACGCAAGTGAGCTGACGCTGAACCTCGCAGATGGTCCGCCTTCGCCCCTCGAACGCACCCAGGAGGACGGCAGCCAGGTGGCAGCCCTGCTCACACTCCAGCTGCCGCACGGCAACGAATCAGCGCAGCACGCCAGGGACCTTTGGCGCCGTCTCGAGGCCAACCTCGCGCCCCACGCCCACCACGTGGACGCCTACTTGCTGCAAGTGGCAGTGGCGCGAGACTACGAGCGCGCCTGGCCACTCGGCGATCGCTCTCCCGGGCTCAAACAGATCAGCCTGATCTATCGCAAGCCGGAGCTGACCCAGGACGCATTCCTGCACCACTGGCACCTGGTCCACACACCGCTTGCGCTGGAAGTCCACCCACTCTGGCGCTACCTACGGGGCGTCGTGCTGGAGGCGCTGAGCGAGGGCGCACCTGCGTACGACGCCATTGTCGAGCTACAGTTCCGGGAGGAAGAAGACGTCACCGACCTCACACGATTCTACGGCGGCGACATCGCAAACATGAAGCGCATTGGCCGCGACGTCGCGAGCTTCATCGACCTCTCACGGATACACATCGTCAACACCGGCGAGCGCGTGCTCCACGCAGCCTCGAACTCAAACGTGGAGCAAGCATGATCCTCGATGACTTTCGCCTGGACCGCCAGGTGGCCCTGATCACGGGCGCCGGAAAAGGCATTGGTGCCGCGATCGCCGAAGCCTTCGCCGAGGCGGGCGCCGACGTGGTGCTCGCGGCGCGCACCGAGTCCGACCTCGAGTCCGTCGCCTCGCGCGTGCGTGCCCTGGGAGCCGAGGCGCTGGTCGTGCCGACAGATGTGACGGACCGCAAGGCCCTGGAGGCGCTGATTGAAGCCACGCGGAAACACTTTGGGCGGCTCAGCATTCTGGTCAACAACGCAGGAGGTGGCCCCTACAAGCCGGCCCTGGAGACGAGCGAACGCACCTTCGAGCACACGCTGCGCTTCAGCTTGACCTCGGCGTTTCTGCTGACACGCCTCGCCGCGCGCTTGATGCTGGAGCGAGGTGGCAGCGCACCGCTTGGCAGTGTTCTCAACATATCTTCGGCGCTGGACCACCAAGTCGAGCGCGGCTTCGTCGCCTACGCGACGGCCAAGGCGGGGCTCGCGCACATGACGCACCTTCTGGGTCACGAGCTGGCACCGAAGATCCGCGTGAATGGCCTGTCCGTCGGCTCGGTGGAGACGCCGGCGCTCGCGCCGTTCCTCGGCATGGATGGCATGCGGGAGAAGATGGAGCAGGCGCTGCCCATGCGGCGCATCGGTCAGCCTCGAGACGTGGCGAGCGCCGCGATCTTCCTGTGCTCCCCTGCAGCCTCCTGGATCACCGGCAAGATGCTCGAGGTCGACGGGGGCGCTGTCGCCTCTAACTTCCCCATGGAAACGCGGGACCTGTGACGCGCTTCAACGGGAAGGTCGCGCTCGTCACCGGCGCTGCGAGCGGCATCGGCCGCGCCACGGCCCTGCGCCTCGCGGAGGAGGGCGCCAAGGTCGCGTGCGTCGACTTGCAGGCAGAGGCTCTGGAAGAAGTGGTCGGCGCCTGCCAGGCCGCCTCCGGAGACGCGCTGAGCTTTGCCCTCGATGTCAGCGACGAAGCAAGCGTCAACAAGTGCGTGGCGGACACCGTGCAGCGCTACGGGCAGCTCGATGTCCTGTGCAACGTCGCTGGGATTCTGCGCTTCGAGCACAGCCATCAGATAAAGCTTCAGGACTGGCAACGCATCCTCGACGTGAACCTCACCGGCACCTTCTTGTTTTGCCGCGAGGCAATACCACACCTGCTGAAGGTGAAGGGCGCGATCGTGAACACCTCGAGCACGGCGGCCCTCGGCGGCCACCCGTGGACCCTGGCGTACACCGCCTCCAAGGGCGGCATCCTGTCCCTGACTCATGGCCTGAGCGTCGAGTACAAGAACCAGGGCTTGCGCGCCAACGCAGTGTGCCCCGGCGCGGTGAAGACGCCGATGCACAACGCGTTCGTGTTGCCCGAAGGCGCCGACCCGGGGCTCCTCGCGCGCATCACCGGGCAAGACAAGTACCGGCCGCCGGAAGCCGCGGCGAGTCTGATCTGCTTCCTGGCGTCCAAGGACGCAGCTCACATCAATGGCGAACACATCCGTGTGGATGGAGGAATGCTGGCATGAAGTACACGTTTTCCCCTGCGCTCTCCCCGGTCGATCACTACCTACCCCTGGCGCGCACCGCAGAAGAGTGCGGCTTCACCCACGCGGCGTTGCCCGACGCAGTTTTCTACCCGGAAAAGGTGGACGAAGACTATCCGTACACCGCGGACGGCAAGCGCTTCTGGACTGCAGACACGCCCTGGCTGGAGCCTTGGGTCGCGATCCCTGCCATGGCCGCCGTCACACAGAAGCTCGGCTTCTGCACCAGCGTGATGAAGCTCGCCATTCGCAACCCACTGCTCGTCGCGCGCACCGTGCAGTCGTGTGCGGTGCTGGCTGAAGGACGCGTGATCCTGGGGGTTGGCCTGGGTTGGATCCCCGAGGAATTCGAGTGGTGCGGCGCAGACTACAAGACCCGCGGCCCCCGAGCGAACGAGGCCATCGAGATCATCCGTCTGCTGCTGGCAGGAGGCATGGTGGAGTACCACGGAGAGCACTACAACTTCGACCGCCTGCAGATTTCCCCAGCCCCGAAACAGCGCGTGCCGATCTACGTTGGCGGCCACACGAAGCCTGCCATTCGCCGCACGGTGAAGTACGCCGACGGCTGGACCAGCGCGATGCTGACGACTCCTCAGATCGCGGAGCTGGTCGGCGAGATCAAGGCGGCGCTCAAGGAGGCGGGGCGCGAGAACGACCCCTTCGAGTACCAGGTCACCTGCATGGACGCCTACAACAAGGACGGCTTCAAGCGGCTCGAGGAGCTCGGCGTCACAGACGTCATCGTCCAGCCTTGGTTGTTTTACGGTGTGGCAATGAACGGCAGCCTGCAGGAGAAGCAAGACGGCATGAAGCGCTTCGCCGAACAGGTCATTCACGCTGAGTAGTGGCCGCGAACGCAGCGTCTACCGGCGCGCCAGGAACCGGCGCATACTAGAAACGGTGACCAACAGGGGCAGCTTCGCTTACACAGATCCCCGGCGCCTGAGCCGGCGTTCCCACACTTGGATTTGGGGGTTAGGAGCGCTGTTCGCGGCAGCGTGCGGCGCCGACGACACGTCGTCCAGCGGCTGCCACGACTACAGCTGCCAAGAGCCCAAGCCCGGCATCGCCGTCCAGCACGACTTCGAGGCGCAGCTCGGTCTGAACGCCGAGGTGGCGGAGATCTACCGCGCGCCGTTCCCCAACGAGAACCAGCGCCAGGCGGATGGACACATCAACCTGGACGGCTTTCCTAACCCCACGGAAACGAGCATCGTCGACTCGCTACTCGGCATCCTGCGCCAGGATGCGCGCGGCTTCGGTGTCAGCTCCGCGATGTTCCTCTCGCTGGACCAGACACCTCCTGAGGCGGCTGCGCTCGACGCGGGTGAGTCGCTGACTCTGGCAGACTACGCGAAGTCACTCGACAGCTCCGCTCCCGCCTTCGTGCTGAACGTCGGCAAAGGCAGCCCTGGCTACCTGGAACGCCAGCCAGTCGAGGTCGAGTTTCGTAAAGACGGCGGCCCTTTCGGGGCGCCCAATCTGGTGTCGCTCTTGCCACTCCAGGGTCGACCGCTCCGTGCTAGCACGCTGCACGCCGCGGTACTCCTGAGGAATGCGTTCGCTGTACCCCTGGGTCAGAGCAAGCAGCTCGTGTCGTTGCTCCACGGAATCAAGCCGCCGGGGCTCAGCGACGCCGCGTTCGCGCAATACCAAGCAGCCGTCGCGGCCCTCGGGGAAGCCGGCGTCGCGAAGGACGACATCGCAGGGCTCGGCGTCTTCAGCACGGATGATCCGGTGGCGCCGCTGGAACGAGCGGTACGCTACACCCAGGACCAGGGCGTGCCCCCGCTGAGCGAGCCCTTTGAAGCGAAGGAAGTCTTCGACGACTTCTGCGTCTACCAGGCGCGGCTCAACCTCCCCGTGTATCAAACCGGCGAGCCGCCCTACAACGAGGTCGGTGGCGGCTGGACCTTCGACGCCGCAGGGGATCCGGTCCTCGATCATCAAGAGGAAGCGCGCATCGTCGTGACCATCCCCCGCCGCGCGATGCCCACGGCTGGTTTCCCTGTGGTACTGATGAGTCGCACTGGAGGCGGCGGTGATCGCCCCCTGGTGGATCGCGGCGTTCGCGGCGCAGACGGCGTGCCGTTGGAGCCGGGAACCGGCCCAGCTCTCGAGTTCGCGCGCGTGGGCTACGCGGGCGTGAGCCTCGACGGTCCCCACGGCGGGATCCGCAACGTCACTGGCGGCGACGAGCAGTTCTTGATGTTCAACGTGGGCAACATGCTGGCGCTGCGCGACAACGTGAGGCAGTCGGCGCTGGAGCTCGCATTGGCGGCCAAGCTCATCGACGCCTTGCAGGTGGACGTCAGCAACTGCGGAGGAGCGGACACCCAGGGCGCGCCGGCACACTTCGACCCGCACCTGAAAGTGCTGATGGGCCACTCCATGGGCGCAACCATCACTCCCCTCACCCTCGCAACCGAACAAAGCTTCAAGGGCATCATCCTGAGCGGCGCCGGAGGCAGCTGGATCGAGAACGTGCTCTACAAGCAGCGCCCGGTCTCCGTGAAGGTGTTCGCGGAGATCTTGCTCAAGGTCACGAACCAGTGGAGCTTGCACGCAGCGGATCCGGCGCTCAGCTTGTTTCAGTGGGCGGGCGAGCCGGCGGATCCCCCGATCTACGGCCGTCGCATCGTCCAGGAGCCTCCAGCCGGTTACTCTCCTCGCCACGTGCTGATGCAGCAAGGCATCGTGGACAACTACATCTTGCCACCGATCGCCAACTCGACCAGCCTGTCATTCGGCTTGGACCTGGCAGGGCCGGAGCTCGACTCGATGAGCCCGGAGCTGGCCCAGTTCGCTCCCCTTGGGGACCGGCTGCAATTTTCCGGGCGGCAATCCATTTCGCTCCCGGCATCGGGCAACATCGACGGCAGCACCACCGCCGTCGTGCTTCAGCACCCGGAGGACGGCGTGGAGGATGGCCACGAGGTGATCTTCCAAACCGAGTTGCCGAAGGCGCAGTACCGCTGCTTTCTGTCGACCCTCGCCGCTGGCAAGGTGCCGACCGTCCCAGATGAAGGCGGCAGCTGCCCGTGAACCAGGATGAGGGGCCCAAGCCTGGTGGCATTCGCCATCAGTCGAGCGTGCCGCCGCCACCGGCAGCGACGTTCGGTCCCCTCGACTTGCAGACCCGCAGCTGGCCGCTGCTGATCCTCACGGTAGGAGACGGCGCCTCGGACGATGACTGGGTGCAGGTCATCGAAGCCTACCGCATCACCACCACCTTCCCTAGAAAGCACGTGCTGCTGGTCGACGCGCGCGGCATGAGCCAAGCGCCTTCAGCCACTCAGCGTCGCATCCTCGCGGAGTGGCAGGGGCACGGGGAGAACGTCGAGGGCGTGTTACTGTGTACGGTGCTCGTCGTCCCGAGCAGCGCCGTGCGCGCTTCGCTGACGGCCGTGAACTGGATCACCCGGCCGCACATTCCTCAGCATCTGGTGCCGAGCATGGGCCGCGCCGTGGAGCTGTGCATCGAGATCTTGGAAGAGCACGCGGTGCCCCTCAACGCCGCGATCGCCGACTTGATGGATCGCGAGAGCTTGGTCTAGCCCAAGCCGGACGCCTCAGCGCGTGTCCATCAGGACGTGCATCGCGTGCTCCGCCGCCTGCCTTTTGCGGCCGTGTGGTTCCTGGTGGTGACTGGGCTCTGGTCGGGCCTGCAAGCGGTCCTTGAGTTCAGCTGGTTGGCGACTGACATTGCCTACGAATTGCTGTTGCCCCTGGACACTGAGTTCTCCAACACCCACGCGCTGCTACCGATCGCATGCTTCAGACCGGAGCCGCCACTCGATCGCGGACTCAACATCGTCTATCAGCTTGGCCTGCACACGCTTGCTTACGTGGGGGTGCTGTACTTCGCGTTCGCGCTGATAACGCTCGCGGTGGTCCGGTTGCCTCGGCGGCAACGGTTTGCGCCGTTACTCTCGCTCTGTGCGTCCGTGGCGACAGTGTGGACATGCCAGTGGGCCAGCGCGTGGCTGCTTCAGACGCAGCTCGAGCTTCCGCGCTAGCGTTCCTCACCCTCGAGGAGTACATCGGCCCAGAGCACGCTCAAATCAAGCTCGATCGCCTCGAACGGTTCCGCACGGATTCTCTCGTCCTGCTGATGCACGGCGACGATGCTCCACCTGCCGTTCTCGAGTCGGAGCACCTCCAGGAGGCGCTCGAGTGGATCCACGAGCCACACGTGTCGCACGCCTTCGCGTGCGTAGATGGGGAGCTTGATACCGCGATCTGCGCGCGCGGTTCCTGGAGACAGCACCTCGCACAGCCAATCGGGAGCGATGGAGACTGAAGGCTGGGTTGCGCGCACATGAGGTAGGCGTTCCTTCCGCCAACCTGCGAGGTCCGGCACCAGGACGTTGTCTCCAAGTCGGAGCTCAGGCTCGCCAAGGATGATCCAACCACCGGGTCCACCTTTCCCGCGTTTGAAGGGCGGACCGAGCTCTTCCCCCAACGCCGATGCGGCGGAAGCGTGACCCAGGGCGGGACGCGGGCTCAACGTGAGCTCACCATCCAGGATCTCCGCGACGCGGTTCTCTGGTGCGTTCAGCACATCCGCATAGGTCGCGTTGCGTTTCGCGGCGTCCGCCATGCTTGCAGTCTAGTTGAACGCCAGTGACCAAGCCAGGTAGCGCGCCTCACCCCCAAACCCGCCTGCTGGTGCTGAAAATTGCGCGGAATTGCCGTGGGAATGCACGCTATGAGGTGAGTTCAAGCTTGATTCAGACAACGCTGAGGTAGGGCTCAAGCACACGTAGTGGGCGACCCGTAGGCTCCAATCAGCTCGCAGCAGTCAGCCGGGCTGATTTCAACCAGGAGTTTGCCATGTCGAACGCAGTCGTTCGTAGCCTTGTCGCTTCCACCCTCGCCGTCGCCGCCGCTTGCCTGATGATCGGGCAGAGCACCCCGGCCCAGGCCGCGCCCACTTCCACTGCGACAGTTTCCCTGCGGAACATCGATGAGCAGCTGGTCCCCTTCGAGCTGGTGCATGGCGACCGCGAGTTTGGCGGCAACGGCCCGCGCATCAAGTGCAGCACGACGCTGAGCGTGACGGGAGACAAACGGCGCATCCTGGCCACCGTGGATTTCAACGCACGGGAGACCAAGTCCGACTGGAGCGAGACCCGCGGCAGCTGGACCAAGACCGTGTACTACGCCCCCAAGGGCAAGCAGATCGAGAGCATCGTCAGCGGCTCGTACTCGAAGGTCGACTTCGTGAGCAAGCCGGCTGGCTTTCAGCTGTTTGGACCCACGGAGGACTTCGTGAAGTTCCTCGGGCGCTTCAACGAGATCTCTCAGGCGATGTTCTTCTTCGCGAACCCGGCAGCCAAGGCGGACACAGCGGCGAAGAGAGAAATGAAGCGGCTCAACGACTTGGTGATGAAGGGCCTCGCGTACCTGCCCAGCGAGGGCAACCACGTGCACATCGTCGCGCCGAGCTCCGGTCCGGTGCAGGCGTTCGCGATCGTTGGCGACACCGGTGGACCCGACATCAGCACCGACACGAACGGTAAGGACGACACGCGCATCAACGGCGTGAAGTTCAAGAAGATCCAGGTGAGGCTGAGCAGCACGAAGTAGGGACGTCTTGGTCCAACACCGCAGTCGTGGCGGCGCGCACGCGCTGGAGCCGTAGCATTGAGTCACTCGTCCGCTGGTAGTGTCTCGATCAGCGGCACAATCCAGCGCTCGTGAGTCGCCGCGGCCCGGCGCAGCTTGGTGAGCTCCGTGGGGTCGCTAACCGTGCGGATGATGGTCGCGCCATCGCGTTGCACCCGGGAAATACTCTTCGGAAGCTTGGCTGTCGCGAGGCGCACATTTTCCGCCTGGCGCCAGGCTTCGTCCTCGCCGACGACCACATCCGGGTCGACGATGTGCACCAGCGCACACAGCGAGCGTGAGTTGGACATCAGGTTGGGATGGGGGCGAGTGTACTCGAGCCCGGTCTTTGCCGCAGGGAAACTTTCAGCGTACTGCAGATATGCGATATCTGCCCACGCGCGGCGCAGCTCCAACACCAGCTCAATGCCCGAGTCGAGGCACGCGGCGCCAGCCGCGGCGAGCGCGTTCTCACGCAACATGCACTGCAGGGAAAAGTAGCTCCGCATCACGTCCATGCGCACCAAGCACTGCGTGGCGTCGCCCCAGGTGGGAGCGTCCGCGTCTCCCCGCGCGAAGCTGAACACGCCGGGGCTCTTGCTGCGCATGGCCTGGAGCAACGCAGGCTTCGGGGGTATCTCGCCCCCCTTCTTGAAGCCAATGCCCATGCGATTCATGTGCGGCCAGTAGACGCTGCGCTGAACCGCCTCGACCAGCGCCGCCAGCGGCTCGGGCGCAGCGTACCAATCCCTTTGCTGGAACCTCCACCAGGCCAGCCAATGTACGCTGAACCCACTCGGCGTCGCGCGGCGCTTCGGCATGGGCCGAGAGTATGTCGCGAAGGTCCACAATCCAAGCGCCGCCACGCGCAACGGCGGCGTGCTCGTGCTCAGGTCCTACCAGTTTCCCTATGGATTAAACCCTGGCGCCCGCCCCCACAGCGACTAAACTACCTCGGGGAGGGTTGCATGCGAGTTCATTACTTGGCTTTCGCGCTCACGGCGCTAGTCATCGGGTGCGGCGAGACTTCTGGCGACGGCAACGGATCGGTGGCCGAGGGAGGCTCGTCTGGAAACGGCGGCAATGCTGGTAACGGCGGCAATGCTGGTAACGGCGGCAGTGCTGGTAACGGCGGCAATGCTGGCAACGGCGGGAACAGCGGCAGTGCTGGCAATGGGGGCAGCGCCGCCAGCGGAGGCAATGGCGGGACCGGAGCGAGCGGAGGGACAGGTAACGCCGGGAGCGGGGGCAGCGGGGGTGGCTCCACAGCAGCCGAGTGCGTTTCCGCGGGGGATTGCAAGCTGTTCTCCGACTGTTGCAACTGCTGGGGGGTGCCGAGCGACGCAAACCCCACAGGCTGCGACCTGGACTGCAACGTCGACGAGTGCAGCCGCCAAGGAGTGAAGGAACCCCAGTGCATCGCGGGCCGTTGCGTGGCGGCATACGAGTGCGACGGTCGGAAAGCGGTGTGCGGCACGCCAACCCCAGTCTGTGATCCTGGTGAGGTGCCTGAGATCAGCGGCGGATGTTGGAGCGGCGACTGCGTGCCCGCGATCGAGTGCGTATCCGTCACCTCCTGCAGTGACTGCGTCGGCGCAAACGTCGCTTGCGCGACCTACGAAACCCAGCTCGGTCCCGAGTATCACTGCGTGGAAATTCCCGACGGCTGCAACGGTGGAGCGACCTGTGAGTGCCTCGGACCGACGGTGTGCGTCCAAGGTTTCAACGCCTGCCAGGATTTCTCCGGCGTGAAGGGCGTGGCCTGCAGCTGCCCTGCCTGCTGAACTTTGCGTTGGGGAACATTCGAGCAGGGCGAGCGGTTGCGCTAGGACTGCGGATGAGGACCGAGTCGGAGCGAGATGTGCGCGTTGCTCTGGAGAGTGTGGGCGAGCCGCGCCAGCGTAGGCGTCACGTAACGTGAAAACGAAACGCCCGAGTCAGTGATCTGCGCACGTAATCGAGGTGCCCTCATGGGTCGACCAGGCCAGAGTAGAGCGTAGCCGGAGGCTGGCATGAAAGCTGCTGATTACCCAACGGTGGCACACAAGGATCTGCGCGCTCGGCTACGTGAACAGCTTGAAAGCAAGCAAGCCGTGGCGGGCTCTGACGCACAGCTGGAACCTCCGGCTTCGTCACGGCTCGGCAAGGTATTGGGCCAACGCTACCGCGTAGACAAGCTGCTCGGCGTGGGTGGCATGGGCACGGTCTACCTCGCCCGAGACCTCGAGCTAGACGACGCCGTCGCGCTGAAGCTTCTGCGGCGAGACGTGGTCGATGTACCGGGCGCCGTCGATCGCTTCCGCAGGGAAGTTAAGCTCGCCCGCCGTGTCACTCACCCGAACGTCTCCCGAACCTACGACATCGCCTCCGACGGTGACGAGCTCTTCATCACCATGGAACCGCTATCGGGCAACACCCTGGCAAGGATCAACGGCGGCCCGCAGCTGGAAGACCGCGCGATCGCCCAGATTGGACTGCAGATCTGCGCCGGGTTGAATGCGGCGCACCGGGCCGGCGTGGTGCACCGCGACTTGAAGCCCCAGAACGTGATGCTCGAGGTGCCCGAGGGTGAGGCACAGCGGGTCGTGATCATGGACTTCGGGATCGCGCAGTCGAGCAAGCTGGAGCACAGCCTGCTCGACGCGCCCGACGCGCCGCCGGGGCAAGTGGTCGGGACGCCGGCCTACATGGCACCCGAGCAGCTCAGCGGGCTGGCGGTGGACCAGCGCGCGGATCTTTGCTCCCTCGGCATCGTGCTGTTCGAGCTCTTCACAGGCGTCCTGCCGTGGCGAGGGGAGACACCAAGCGCCACGGCCTTGGCGCGGCTGCGCGATGACGCACCCGACCCTCGCGATTTCCGCAAGGATCTCCCGGCGACTCTCGCAGAGATCACGCTGCACTGCCTCAGGCGCGCGCCCGAGCAGCGACCGAGCTCCGCAGCCAACATCGCGCTGGAGCTGAAAGCCTGGCTGCGCACGACGGATTCGCATCCGAGTCGTCCAGTGATCTGGCTCCCGCCGATCGCTGGGGACGAACGCGCAACCTTGACCTCCCACGGTCTGAGCGAAATCAACGCCGCGCTGGAGCCGCACTCGGCGGCGCTCGCTCCCCCTCGGCCGCCGAGGTCGAGACCGTCCTCTGCACCCGCAAGCTCCGGAGCTCAAGCCTCGAGAACGCGGGGCCCAAGCGTGGCGGTGGTGCCGCACATTCCCCTCGAGCCAGCGGAAACCTGCGATCTGCTCGAGGAGCTTTGCGAGGAGGTGGTCGATCAGCTCTCCACGACCTCAGGCTTCCGAGTGCGCTCCCTCGGAAGTGTGATCTCGTTGCAACGGGAGCATCCAAACTGGGACGCAGAGCGCCTTGGGCGCGCGCTTCAAGTGGACTTCGTGGTCGAAGCGGGGGCCACCGCGATCAGTGGCGAGTGCGTGCTGCGGACGCGCTTGCTCGACGTGGACCACGACATCCAGCTGTGGGCCGATCGCGTCCGCGCAGACCGCTCCCAGGCGATTGAGGCGTGCGAGCGCGCGGCACGCAGCGCGGTCGCTGAGCTCACGGCGCGCACCCTCGAAGACCCCGAGTTTGATACCTGGCTCGATGACGAGACTGAGGCAGCTGCGGATTCATTGCCGCACGAAAACGCAGAAAGCGGCGAAGCCCCGGAGCCAAACAAGCCCGGGCCCGGTGAATCTGGCACGCGGGGTGGCCCGCTGCTGGGCGCCATCGCGTAGGCCGTTAGAGAACGCACGACGACGTCCGAACGAGCCCAGCGCCGTAAGGAATCGCACACCCTTTTCGGCAAACGTTTTCCCTTGTTGGTTTCGGGGTGAGGGATACGCTTCGCCCACCCCACGATGCGTACGGTCTTCGTCTGCCTGTTGCTCTTTGGTTGTAGCGAGTCACCCGCCTCCGAGGCGTCCAGCCAGGACGCTGGCAGCGATGCCGCTCTGGATGCCGCGGGCGACGCTCAGTTCGATGCGACGAGCGATGCTCGAGCCGACGCCGCGCAGGATGCGGCGAGCGACGCTCGAGCCGACGCCGAACCGAGTGGAGTCCACGCAGGCCAAGTCACCACCTGGCTCAAAGACTCCGGCGCCGGAGACGACCTGACGTGGCACCCCGACGGCTACCTGATCGCTTCCGATCCGAACGGAAGCGGCCTCACGGCGAACGGCAAGTCGCTATTGCGCATCAACCTCGACGGCAGCGTGAGTGTGTTGAGCGATCAGCTGCGCAAGCCTCTCGGCAACGCACTCGCAGCAGACGGAACGATCTACGCCTGCGAGTGGGCCGATCCGAACGGCAGCATCTTCAAGGTCGCGCCTTCAGGCGTGGTCACGGAGATCCCCAACGTGAGCTGCAGCAACCTGGTGGTACGTGCCGATGGGGCGCTGTGGGTCTCCGCCTGGAGCACCAACCAGGTGCTGGAAGTTCGAGAGGGGCAGGCCCCGGTCGAGGTCGCGTCGCTGAACGGCCCCGTGGCGATGGAGTACGACAGCGACGGTCAGGTGATCGTCGGGAGCGCGAACACCGGCGAGGTGTGGCACCTGAATGACCTCGGGGAAACGACGTTGCTGGGTCAGGTGCAGGAGACGGGCTCGATCCGCGTGGCGGATGTGACGCCGGCCTACGGTGGGATCTACGCGACCAGCTTCAACGGCCAACACATCTGGCGCATCACCGGAGGTCAGGCGACGGTCTTCGCTGGCACCGGCGTGCGCGGCACCGACGACGGACCCGGCAGCTCAGCGACGTTCAACCAACCAAACGGCATTGCCGCCAGCCCCGACGGGCGCACGCTGTACGTTCAGCAGTTTGGCGGCGCCTTGCGGGTGGTGCCGATCCTCGGCGACTGATCGGTCAAACTACCCAGCGACGACCGATACCGCCCGACCACCTGGCTTGTTAGCGTGGGGTCATGAGGCGCGCGTCGTTGTTGGGGCTGCTACTGGTAACACTGCTCGCGTGCAAGAACCGCGAGGCAGAGCCAGGAAACGCCTCCGCGAACGTTCCGGACGCCCCCGGCGCCACGGGCGGTTTGACACAACAGCGAGCACAGGCAGCCGCGCAGGCGGCGGCGGCGCAGATCCGCAAGGAACTGATAAGCGCTCGAAGCGCGGACCTGAGCACCAAGCGCATCGTCCTCCCGGAAGGCACTCTCCGCTTCGAGTTCTCGGAACATGGCTCTCCGCCAGCCGCTGGTCACGCGCTGATCATTTCCATGCACGGTGGTGGCTCCACGTCCGCCAGCGAAAATGACCAACAGTGGCGCAATCAGATCCGCCTGTACGAACCTAGCGAAGCGTTCTACGTGGCTCCGCGCGCACCGACGGACAGCTGGGACATGTGGCATCAAGCAGCCGTGGACCTGCTGTTCGACCGCTTGATCGAAGACTTCATCGCGCTCAAGGGGGTGGATCCCAACCGGGTCTACCTGACCGGTTATTCCGCTGGCGGCGATGGCACCTACCAGCTTGGCCCCCGAATGGCCGACCGCTGGGCGGCGGCCGCGATGATGGCAGGACATCCCAACGATGCCCGCCCAGATGGTTTGATGAACACGCCGTTCTTCATCCAGGTCGGGGGACAGGACACGGCGTATAAGCGCAACGAGGTCGCCAAGGAATGGAACGGCAAACTCAATGACCTGGCGAAGCAGTTTCCCGGTAGCTTCGAGCACAAGACTATCGTCTATTCGCAATACGGACACTGGATGAACGG
Source organism: Polyangiaceae bacterium (assembly GCA_050183255.1). Lineage (GTDB taxonomy): Bacteria > Myxococcota_A > Polyangia > Polyangiales > Polyangiaceae > JAHBVY01. The sequence goes on from JBFXBK010000084.1 coordinate 20,399, forward strand.
CGAAGACAAGGTCGCGGTCCCGTGGATGCTCGAGCGACGACGCACACCGTGGCCCCGACGAGTGCGCTGGTTTCAGGATGACGTGCTGAAGAAGCGCTTCTACTGGCTCGAGAACCCAGCGCCTCAGAAGGACCAGCTCGTGACCGCATCGGTAGTCGGGAACGTCATCACTCTCGACTCGAGCAACGTCCCAAGCCTCGTCATCCGGTTGAGCGACGAGCTGGTCAATCTCGACCTTCCAGTCGTTGTGCAAACCAGCGCGGGCAAGCGGCTCTTCAATGCAATCGTCCCCCGCTCCAGGCAGGCAATCGAGACCTCCTTGCGTCAGCGCTTCGACCCCAGGAGCGTGGCCTTCGCCAGCATCTCCGTTCAGCTCTGACGGAGCCCGAGTCCGATCTCCGCACGGCAATGGTTCCGGAGGCCATCCGCCGAGGTTTCCCTCGCTTGCTCGCGCCGCGGGGCTCTGTCTCAACGGTGAAGCGACCGTTGTCCCTGGTCAGCGGCCAGCTTCTCCCGCACCCTATGTGCCTATGGCACGGGCTCCTCACCTGCGACTGTCGATTCAGTCCGCGAGCGGTCGGCGCGCAGGCGCGCTCGACCTCGTTCAGGCGGTCTTGGCTGAGCAATCCGCGGGTCGCCTGCCGCCAGGCGCACGCATGCCGCCGGTGCGCGCGCTGGAGCACCAGCTCGGGATCTCGAAGAACACCGTGCAGTCGGCCTACGACGAGCTGTGTCAGCGCGGGGTGCTCGAGGCGCGTTCGCGCGCTGGTGTTTTCGTCAGGCAGCCCGATGACTACTCACCGCCAGCGGAGCGCGATCTGAGCGCACCAGCGCCCCACCTGAACAGCCTCGCGGTGGACCACCAGGCGCGGCTGGCGAGCAGTGACACCTACCTGAGCGCCGTCTTCGTCGACCCCGAGCTCCTGCCCCACAAGCAGCTCTCGGACTGTATCCGCTCGGTACTGAGCTTGCCGGGGCTCCCGACCTTCTACGACGCTCAGGGTTATCCACCCCTGCGCGAGCTGATCGCCGCGCGGCTCTGCGCGCGTGGGATCCGTACCTCTGCGGACGAAGTGCTAGTCACCACAGGCTCCCAGCAAGCGCTGGACGTGGTGAGCCGAGCGCTGGCACCGCGCTGCATCGCCTTCGAGAATCCAATCTATCGCTACGCGCGCTTGCTCTTCGAAGCTCACAACCTGCGCCTCGTGCCCCTCGACCTGGATCCATTCGAGAGCATCGATTTCGCGACCTGGGAGCGCGACCTGGCGAATAACCGGCCGGGCTTGATGTATGCGATCACGTCATTTCAGAACCCCACGGGTCACTCCTACTCGAGCCACGAGCTCGAGCGCCTCCTGGAGCTGGCTCAGCGCCTCGACTTCGCGTTGCTAGAGGACGACTGGGGCTCCGACATGCTGAGCGAGAACGACTACCGACCAAGCCTCCGCGCGTTAGGGGGGGAGAACGTGCTGTACGTCAACTCCTTCACCAAGAAGCTGCTTCCGAGCCTGCGCCTCGGCTACGTCCTCTGTTCCCGCGCGGCAATGCCTGCGCTGCTCGCCGCAAAGCGCCTGGCAACCCTCGGCAACGCAACCTTGATGGAAGCTGCCCTCGCGGAGTTCCTGGATCGTGGCTACTACGACACGCACCTTAACCGAGTGCAAAAGGCCCTCGACGAGCGCTACCACGCGTGCCTGGACGCCCTGGAAGAGCTGATGCCGGAAGGCGTGCGCTGGACCACCCCCGGCGGAGGACCAATCCTGTGGCTCTCCGTCCCTGACAGCGTGAACTTGCAGGCGCTCGCAGCGCGCATGGCAGAGCAACACATCCGTATCGAGCTGATGCCACAGGCCTTCGTCGGTAGGCCGCACCTGCACGGCTTCCCCATCGGCTACGCGTTTTATCCGCCGGAGCGGTTGCGCGCGGCCCTCGAGTGTCTCAGCAAGGAATTGAGCCGCGCATGACTCCTCCCCCCCAAACACCCGCTGGAAACGCCGAGCTGATCGAGCGCCGTATGGAACCGACCGCGGAGCTAGACCCGCTGCAGATATTTTCCGCGTGGTATACTTTGGCGCGCTCTGGGGGTGACCGCGCTGACGCCGCCGCCCTCGCGACCTACGGTGAGAGCGGCCCAGCGGTGCGCATGGTGCTGGTGAAGAGCTGCGTGCATGGGCAGTTCCGCATCTTCACCAACTACCAGAGCCGCAAGGCGCGCGAGCTGGAAGCAACCGGCCGCGCGGCATTGGTCTTCCACTGGCCGAGCGTCGAGGCGCAAGTGCGCATCCAGGGCAGCGTCGAGCGGCTCTCGGCGGAGGCGAGCGACGACTACTTCGCCTCGCGGCCGCGAGGGAGTCAGCTGAGCGCGCTGATCTCACCCCAGAGCGAGCACATTCAGAGTCTTGCAGCGCTAGAAGCCGAGCGCGAAGAGCAGCTTGCTGCCCTGGGGAATCAGCCGATCGCGCGCCCTGACCATTGGGGCGGCTACGGGCTCACCCCCGACCTGATCGAGTTCTGGTGCGAGGGCGAGAACCGCCTGCATCGCCGCTACGAGTACCAGCGGGGCGCTGACGGTTGGCGCTTCAGCCTGCTCGCGCCGTGATTTTCGCCGAGTCGCGGGTCGCCCGGGCATGCGTTCTCTAGGCCGGTCGCGCGGCCGCACGGCAGAATAACAGCGGCGACCGCGCGGCAGCGGTTGAAGCCGAGTTGCCGGTGCGCCATCCACACGTATGCTGGGCGCTCCAACTAGGAGGCAGCATGACCGACCACTCGAATGATGCACCAGTCAACAGTGAACGACGCTGGCTCGGGGCTGCGCTGCTCGGCGCGCTCGGCACTAGCGTCCTCAGTGGTTGCGCGAATCAGCTCGGCGAAAGCGAGCCCCAACTAGGAACCGCGACCGCGGAGGTGACGGCCAACGTCGTCGCCTACAACGACCTTCGCGCATTGGTTCCTTCGCCTGGAGGCGACGAGGTAGTCGCCGTCCAGGGGCGCGTGGACCGCGCTGACGGCGGTGAAGGTCTGTTCGTTTGGGCGGACCAAGACGTGAGTTCAGACAACGACGGCACGATCTTGAAACCCACCTCGAAAGCGGCGAGCTCGCCGGGGAGGTGGCGTCGCGTCTTCTCTGGTGCGGTCAATGTTCGCTGGTTCGGGGCAGTGTCCGATACCGAGGCAGAATCGGGTAGCGTCGCGATGGACAGCACTGCAGCCGTGGTCGCAGCCATCAAGGCATCGGCTCCCTACGGGAGAACGTATTTTCCACGTGGCGTCTACTGGGTCGACGCCGACGCACTGACGGCAGCGAACTACGTGTTGCACGGAGGCGCCAGACTGATTGGGGAGAACCACTCGTCTGCACCACTGAGCGTGATCAAGGCCCGCACGCCTGGGATCTGCTTGCTCGAAGCTACAGTGCGCCTGATGGTGGAGAGCCTGACTATCGACTGCGCCGGCGCCGTCGATCAGGGGATCAGACTTCTCACTGCGCACTCCTCGAGCCTCCGCCATGTGGTCGTGAAGAACGCCAAAAAGAACGGCATCTTCTCAGGCAATGCGTCGCCGCCGCCTCCTCAAGGCTGGACGAGCGGAGAATCGGCAGGCTTACACTTCGAGAAGGTCGTCGTGACCACGTGTGGAGAGGCTGGCATCAAGTTGCTGGGGGCAAGCGACTCGATGCTGCTCGGCTGCATCGTGACGTGGAATGGTGGACCTGGTCTTGAGATCCACGGTTCTGCATCAACCGTGGAGCAAGTACGGCAATCCGGAGGCATCATCTGGATCGGTGGTGAGGTCTCCCTCAACGGTTTCACCGGCTACAAGACCCCGCCCACGCCTGGAACGATGAACTTTCCACAGATCGTGATTCGGGGCGTCGAATGGGCCCGCCTCGAGAGCATCTACATGGAAGCCGGCGAGCAGCCCGCTGTACGTATCCAAGACTCCTCGCGCGGGGTTACTCTGACGGGCTTGCGAGTGGGCGGCGCCGGTACCGCGAACCGCGCATTTCACCTGCTCGGTGTTCAGGCTTGCACGGTCTTTGACTGCCATGCACAAGGGGGCGACTACTACCCTGCGGTTCGCATAGAAGACGCGGGCAGTTCGATTGCGCACGGAAACACCGTAATAAATGCGCAACGCTAACTCCTGGCGTCTACTTCCCCCTAGCCGTTGAGAGGGTGACGGCCGAGGGGACATGGACCGGCCATTCGGTGGAAGGCGCATTGATGTCGGCGGAACCACCGACCGTCGGCCGCTGGAAGGAAGGTCAATTCGTCAGGAACAGCGTCCCCTCTGACGACTACGTCTACGTCGAGGAGAAGCCTCTCGGGTGGGTGTGCCAGCACGGGACGGACAATTTGTGGGGTGCCATCTACCCCAAGAAGGCGCCTTGCCCGCCGGACTACAGCACCAATCCGCTAAACGCGAACCTGACGGATACGCTGCTCAGCACGGGCGGCTACTGGTACTGGATCGGCGGCGGCTACGACGGCAAGCGGCTGACCATTATCAATACACACGCAACGCTCAACATGACGCTGCGCCACATGGATCCGGGTTCCCCTAGCTCCAACGTGCACCTGACCGGAAGAGTGCATGCAGCGGTGCCACCCGGAGGTAGCATCACGTTAGCGCGAGTCACGATCGATACCGCCAGCACCCAGAGCTGGGGCGATTCGGTGCCGACGGCCACGCGTTGGCGTGAGATAGGTCGCTCGTTCTAGTCTGGACCCAGCGCTCTTCGCAGTTGCCTCGCCTGGGCGCTGTCGGGCTGGTTTGCAATGACCGGCTCAGCCAGCGCGCGCGCCTCTTGAGTTCGCCCAATTTGACTCAAGGCGCGGACTCGAAGCACCAGCGCTTCGGGCGCGAGGCGCTTTGGACCAACCAACGCGTCATACCGCCCGAGCTCGAGCAGCGCGCCCTGAGCATTGCCCGCCGCGAGGGAACGCCGCGCGGCGTCGATCAGCTGAACCTCGGCTCGCAAGTCGGCCTGGCGCACTGTACTGGGAAAGCTCGCGGCGCTGGGAGCGGACTCGGCTGGCTCAGGTGCTTCCGAGGTTCTTTCGAGGTCACCACGCGCCGCACTACGACGAGCCGGCTCCGCATCGTCCAGGGTCGGAGCGGCTGGTTCGTTCCTCGGGGATTCAGGCGCGGCAGGCTGAAACACGGCGTGAGTCGGAGGTGGCGAATTAGCCTCCACCGCGGACGCGCTGGGCTCCGTGAGCGCCGCAGCTTGGCTCTTCACCAACGCCACCCCGGAGCTCGAGACGCCTCCAACCAACAGCCCGATGCCAAACCACTTGAGCAGCCAGGAAGAAGAAGCACCCTTCAAGAGTCCCTGACCAGCCGCGCCGGCCGCCGCAGCCTTCGCGGCGCCAGCAGACAACCCGAGCGCCAGCGCAGCCGCCTGCATGCTCTCGAGGCTGGGACCATCGTCCAGCCCAGACTCGAGCGCCCTTCGTAGCTCCGGTGCTAGATCGCCCGCCAGGAGCGGCCGTAGCTCATCATCCATGAGTCGCCTCCTCTCGCTTCCTTTGCGCTACCTCAAGGAAACGTTCCCGCGCCCGGCGTAGCCGTGTCTTCACGGTGCCCAAGGGTAGCTCCAAGAGGTCGGCGATCTCCGCTAAGCTGAGCCCCTCCAGCTCGAAACAGACGAAGGGCGCGCGCAGGTCGTCGTCCAGCTGATCGAGCCAACGATCTAGCTGCAGACGCCGCTGCTTGAGATCCATGAGCTGCTCTGGGTTGCGGCCCGATGCCGGCGCCGACTCCAGTTCGTCGCTTGCCGTATCCCGCTTGCGCCGAGCGCCGCGGCGGGCGTTGGCAGCGAGGCGCTGAGCCACGCCAAACAGGTACGCGCGCTCAGCGCCTGGCCGGATCCTATCCAGCTGACGATTGACGGTGATGTAGACCTGCTGAACCACGTCATCCACCGCGCTCTCCAGCACGCCGAGGCGCCGCACGGTTCGCCACACCCAAGCGTAGTGCTCGGTGAACAGCTGCTGCAGGCGCGCGTCGTCGACTTGCGCTTGCGCCGTGCTGAGCTCGCTCACCATGCGAGCTCCAGAGCCAGGCTGCCATGGCCGACCACTGCGGGCTGCTCGAAGACGCGCGTCTCCCCACCATTTGAATCCTCACGGAAGTAGAAGTAGTCCCGCGCGAGGCTCCAGGTTGCGCCGCCGCGTACACCCATGGCGAGCGCGCCTCCGAGCACCTCTGCGAATCGCCGCTCGACCAAGAGCTCCACACCTGGACCGATCCACGGCGCGCTGTCGGTTGCGGCGTTCGGAACATCTCGTCCCTCCGCCTCCAGGCTTCCGAAGTCGAAGCTGATGCTCGGTTCGAGCAGCCACTGGTCGCTCGCCGCCACGTAGGGGCTGAGCCCGACGCGGGCTCCGAGCAGCGTGAGGTTGGCGCCCCCAGGCGCGGCGCTCGCGCTTCCGCGCGCATACATCCCACGCAGTGAAACCCCAGCATCCCAAGCTGGAGTCAAGCTGGCGCGCACAGCGACTCCAAGGGACCACAGCGCCGCGACGCCGCTCCCAACTCCGTTAGTGATGCCGGCGCCCGCAAACACGGCCACTGTCGCCTCGTTCGACTCGCGTCGCTCCACGGACGGGGCACGAGCCGCTGACTCGTCTCGTGCGGGTGCGGCAGTTGAAGACGACGCTGGCGGAGCTGCGGGAGGCAACCGCGCCTCCCGCGGCTCTGCGCTGGCACCGGGATCCAGCGCCAGCGCGACGATCAGCGCCACGGCGTTGACCAGCTCTTCGCAACTCCCCGCGGAAATATCTCTTGGGGTCGCTTCAACGTCTCCAGTGATGCTCAAGTGCGCAGTGAATGGCTCGGCGCCGCTTCCCGAGTCTTCGATCCGTAGGGAGACGCTCACGCCTCGCGCGCCAGGGACGTAGCGGGCCAACGCGGTTCGTCCCTCCACGCCCGCGACGAGGCGCTCCTGGGTCGGACACCCAGGAGCGCTCACGTACTGCACACTGAACTGCTGGATGGGCTCGGCGCTCACCTCCCCCACCCCCTGAACTCCCGCAAAACCGCATAGCCAACCCAAGGAGGCCATTGCCACACGGATCAAGGCGCGGTTCAGGGTCACCAGGGTGTCAGTTGGCGGCGACGCACTCCGCGCCGTTGAAACAGGTACCTTGAGGACAGTCGCAGACCTGCGTGTCTTTGCTGTTGTCCGGCGAACAGCCGCAGGCGCCCGTCGAACACGTGTCAGGGAAGTCGCTACCAGCAGCGCAGCACAGGCTGGTGCTCACGACACCTCCCGAGTTCACGCAACCACTCGCCGCGCCACCGCCAGAGCCACCACTGCCGCTGGAGCCGCCACTGCCGCTGGAGCCACCACTGCCCCCAGCTCCGCCGCCACCGCCAGCGCCACCGAAGCCCGCGTCGGCGCACTTCGTGCCGTCCCAGCAGGTGTTCCCA
>JBFXBK010000085.1:0-27690 GCA_050183255.1 Polyangiaceae bacterium
CGGCGGGCGGCCTCGTCGGTCCGCTCCTCAAAATACCCAAGTATTCCTGCGGTGCTCCCTCCTCGGGCGCCCGCCTCGCGGCGGTCTCAGCCGCGATCATCGATCGACTTCCCCGTTCGCGGGCCCTAGGCGCCGTCCGGCCTCAGGTTTTTTTGGGCGTCCGCTCCGTCTGCCGGTCGCAGCACCCTCTCGCGCGAGACCTTTGAGCGTGCCATCACGCGCTCGGGCTGCACTCACGCGAGCACGATATCAAAGCGGCACAGCCACACCGGCGGTCCATCGTCCGGCGCCGCGCGGTCTAGTGGCTTGATCAACGACGCTCGCACGTACGGATCTGTATCGTTGAATTGCTCGCCCTCGAAGTAGAGCTGAGTCGTGAGGCTGGACCCATCAGGGTGACTGACCTTGTAGTGAATGTGCCGGGGGCGCGTGTCATAGTTGCCCGGCAGGATGGTATCGAACAGATAGCGCCCGCACTCCTCCGTGCGCATTCGAGCGCGCAGCGTAAACCCGGTGTTGTCGTAGACGCCTACCGAGTCCGCCTGCCAGACGTCGACTACTGCGCCCGCTAGCGGCGTGACGCAATCTGCAGCGTAAACGACGCCGAAGACCTGGAGTAGATCGCCAGTTACGCCGCTGCGTAGATTCGCGATCGCCCCCGGCGACATTGGCGCGCCAGCTTTGTAGAAGGGCCCTTCGATGTTGTCTTCGGTGACGGCGCAGGCATCTGGACTCTCGCACTCGCCTCCGCCGATCCCTCCGCTGCCCGCTGCACCGCTTCCGCCGCTGCCCGCGCTTCCGCCGTTGCCCGCGCTTCCGCCGTTGCCCGCGCCTGCGCCACCACTCGTCCCACCACTCGCTGATTTCCCTGCGGATCCATCCGAGTTCTCAGTTGAGCTGCCGCAGGCGACGAGTGGTAGCCCCAGCGCCAGACCCAACACGTTCCGCCGACTCACGACTTGCTTCACTGATTTCCCCTTGGCTGCCATGCAAAGAAAGGTAGCTTCAACTCGTGGCGGCAACCATTAGAAGGATTGGGAGGGATCGTGAACCAGAGTCGAACGATTCCCCTGCGGGCGAGAGCCCGATGGTCGGCCCGCCGCGTCAGCGCTCGGGTTTACGCCTGCGCCGCGCAGGTGCCCGCTGGATGCGCTCGCGCAGCTTGGAGACCAGCGCCTGGGTGACGCCCTGGTTCCTGTCTTCTTCGCGGAACGCGGCGTAAACCTGTGTGTTCGGGATGAGATCCGGCGCGAGCCGCCAGAGTTCACCCGCGTCCGCGTGGGGCGCTGCGACGGCGTCCGGGAGCACCGTGACGAAGCTGCCTGACAGGCTGACCTGCAAGTTGGTGGAGAGCATTAGGATCTGGAATCCGACCTTGCGCGGCAAGTCCACGGGCCAGCTGTCCATCGGTGTCCCCTTGTCCCCGATCGCCGCGACGCTGAAAGCGTGCTCGAGGAGCTCTTGGGTTTCTACTCGGCGTTTTCCGAATAGGGGATGCTCGCGCCCGCAGTAGATTGAGTTGGTGAGTTCACCCAGGCTCTCACAGCGGATACCGGGCAAGGTGGTTGCGTCGTAGTAGAACGCCACCTCGAGCAGCCCGCTGATCAAGGACTGATTGGCTTCGCTTGCGAGCCGCGTCGTCATGTGAGGGACCAGCCCCGGGTGCTCTGATTGCAGTTCGAGCAAGCTGGGCAGGACGAAGCCGTCGGTGAGTACGCCAAGGCTGCTGACCCGATAGGGACCGCTGAAGCTCTGGTCGAAGACCTCTCTTAGGCCCTGCTCCAGGCTATTCGTCGATCGCCTCGTTGCCGCGAGGAGACGCTCTCCGGCGGCGTTCAGGATTAGGCGCCGCGAGCTGCGGACGAACAGCTCCTGCCCAAGTGCTTCTTCGACTAGGCGAATCGTGCGTGAGATAGCGCTCGCCGAGACATGCAGCTGTCGCGCGGCGGTCGGCAAATGCTGAGTCTCCGCGACCACCTTGAACACGGGCAGCCACTGCCAGATCTCACTGGCTTTCTTGCTCGGGTCCACGAACCGTGGATACCACGCAGCCCCAGCTACAGCGTCTCGGATTTGCGCTGGGAACTGATCGCGCGGTCCAGGGCGCTGGGGCTGAAGCCCCTGAAGAGTTGCCCGCCCAGGTCGATCACCGGGATCGAGCCAGTGTTGAGCCCGGCCTTCGCGAGCTTCGCCTGCATCTCTTTGGCCGCTCCAGGGTCGCGCTCGATGTCTTTGTGCACGACCTTCACGCCCCGGCTCTTGAGGTAGGCTTCGGCCTGGTGGCACGGCTTGCACCACTCAGCTCCGTAGATGATCGCTGACAGTGCGCTCGCCGGCTGAGCCGTGGCGCTGGGAACCGGTGGGAACTCAGGCCGTGCGCTGGGGGCGAGGGCCTCCAGCCTCTTGCGGCGCCGGCTGGCACCGAGCTCGTCCCATTGAGAGCGCGCCATGGTTTCCACGTGGTAATTGCCGCTTGCCTCCTTCTTCGTCAGATTGGCGACGTAGAGCAGGTCTCCCGAGCCGTCTGCAGAGGTCGTCTGCACCACACGCACGTGCTCGCGAGCGTTCTCTGGGACGTCGGCGATCTTCTGAACGACGTGGAACTCTCCCTTTTCGTCCAGCCAGGTCAAGAGCAGATTGGGCGTGTCGTCCTTCAGTTCGAGCGGTGGTAGCTCGTTGCTCTTTGGGGCAGTGCTGTGGTGAGAGTCGCCGAGATCTCGGTCACACCCCACGAGCACGCAAGCGGCGCCGACGGCGACCCAAAAGACCCCGGTGGCGAGTCCCCGCGAACGTCGGCCAGTCGCCGCTCGGAGCAAGCGCTGGTGCGTGATGGGAAACTGGGAACTCGATTTCATCTTCAGTCAGCGGCGGAGTCACGCTGGAAGCAACGCTCTCTCAGGGCTCGAGCAGCTTCGGAAGTCTGAGGCCTACTCCGCAGGTGGCAAGGTGTCCATCTCGGCGCGCTCGCGGGCGCGCTTCACTTTGCCAGGGATTGAGCGGATCCACTCCAGGATGCCGATCGCAATGTACATCGAGAGTAGCCACACGAGGACGAAAGGCGGCTCGAACTGCTGCCAGACCACGGCGCTCGACCCGATGATGAAGAGCACGAACAGCACGGTACCGGTGTTGAGCTTCAGGTCCTTGAACGACCGGAACTGGACGTTGCTCACCATCAGCAAGCTGAGGACGATGGTGACGACCATGATGAGCAGGCTGTACTGAGCGTTACCCAATGCACCGCTCACGACGTGGTTGGCGACCACCAGCGTGATCAAGACGCCGCTGGCGGGCGGGATGGGAAGCCCCGTAACGTACTTCCCGGGCTTCATTGGCGTACCGGAAGCGTCCGAGGAAAGCACGTTGAAGCGCGCCAACCGAATCGCACCACATGCCGTAAACATGAAGGCTGCGAGCACCCCAGCCGTGGGGAAACGGTACAGCGACCACTTATAGACGAGGACGCTCGGTGCGACGCCGAAGCTGACGATGTCAGCCAGAGAGTCGATCTGCAGGCCGAACGCGCTCTGCGTCTTGGTCATGCGCGCGACGCGACCGTCCAGTAGGTCGAAGAACATCGCGAAGATCAGGAGCATCGCGGCCTTGTAGAAATCCGCGCCGCTCGGGGAGCCAGTGGACACGATCAAGATCGCGTTGAAGCCGCAAAAGATGCTGCCCAGGGTGATTGCGTTGGGCAGGACGAAGAGCGTCTTTTTGAGATCTAGACGGCGCCTTCGGCGTCGCCTGACAGGTTGTTTGCGGCGTAACCCCACGGCCTTTGAAGCTAGCTTTGCGCGGCGCGGCAGTCCAGTTCGCGCTGCGGGCGCCAGACGTTCTTCCCCAGAGCGGCGTTTGCGCGCCTCTACGAGGCGATTCCTGCGAAGGGTTTACTGGGCGCTTTGGCCATTTGGCCGCGGCGTCCTTGCCAACCTAGGCCTGAAACGGGCGTGCGGCGCCGCGGCGACGGGCGGAACAGCAGGAAAGTGGGCCGGTGACTGGAGCCAACTCTACGATGGGAGGGCCATGTGGACCTTTCTCGACCTGCGCTCGCTTTTCCCCACTTCCGCGCCTCGTGCTGCAACCGGGGAACAGCGCCGCTCTCGGCGCTGGGCGCTGCGCGTTCCGCTGCTGGGACTCGCGCTGTCTGCCGTCGCGTGTGGTGGGAGCTCCGACGCGCTCAAGAAAGAGGTGAGCGAGCTGCGGGAGCAGGTGACTCAGCTCCAGGGCAGCCAGGATCACCTGGAAGAGCGCCTGATGGCGATGGAAGCTCAGCGCCACGACAAGACCGTTGCGGCGGAAGTCGCCGCGGAGCCGGAGGCGGAGGAGCGGCCGCGGCTGAAGACCGTACGTCTGGTGCCCGAGGCACCCGAGCCGCCCGCGGACGACTCTGGTTTTGGCGGACAGGCGGACGCGAGCTCCGTGGGTCAAACTGAAGGACGGCGCTGATGAGGGGCGTGGGTCAATGCGCGGCGCCAAGCCGCGAGCCGTTGGAGATCAAGAACTCGCCATGGGAAGACGACACATGAGCCAAAGCAGCAAACGAGGCTCCGGGCGAATCATCCACCTTGCCAGCCTGCTGTTGTTGGGTGGCGCGGGTGCGTCCCTGTACGCGGTGAACGCGTCCGCACAGGACGAGGGAGGCGACAGCGCGGGTGGGGGGGAGACGACCACCATCACGGTCACGCCACCTTCGTCGACCACCTCGACGGAGACGACGCTACCCCCACCGGGCTACCCCGCGCCCGGAACCGACCTCGAAGGTCACCTTCCTTCAAGCAGTCACGCGAGTAGCGACGTTTCACGATCGAGCGATGGCTTCGACCTGCTGCCCAAGGGCGGCGGTGGCGGCACCATACGCGGAAGCAAAGGCGCGGAAGCGATTACGGGCAATCGCGCGCTGTCCGTACCGCAGATCCATGTGGTGAAGCGCGGAGACACGCTATGGGATTTGAGCTCCCATTACTACCGCAACCCGTACATGTGGCCCAAGCTGTGGAGCTACAACCCTCAGATCCAAAACCCGCATTGGATCTATCCCGGCGACCAACTGCGAATGCGCTTGAACGGCGGCGACAACCTGCCAGTCCGAGGCGATGGCGGCTTCATCGACCGACGTCCGCAGGTGCCTCAGGACACGATCTTCTTACGTGACCAGGGCTACATCGACGATCCGAAGCGCGACGTCTGGGGCCAACTCGTCGGCGCACGCGAAGATCAGATGCTGTTGTCTGAAGGCAACCACGTCTACATGATCATGCGCCCCGGCGTCGAACTGCGTCTAGGGCAGCTGCTCACGCTGTTCACAGAAATTCGCCAGCCAAAGAAGGTGCCTGGCGCGCGTAAGCCCAAGGGCTCCATCGTGGCCATCAAGGGCAGCGTGAAGATCGAGCAGTGGGACCCGAAGACGCGCATCGCCCGGGGCAAGATCGTCGAGTCTCTGGACGTGATCGAGCGCGGGATGAAGCTCGGGCCCGTCGGGAGGCGCTTCGACGTGGTGCCCCCCAAGCGCAACGACACGGACGTTTGGGCACGCATTCTCACGGGCGTCTACCCCCATGTGTTCATGGCTCAGAACCAAGTCGTGTTCATCGACAAGGGCAAGAAGGACGGCCTCGAAGCTGGCAACCGGCTGTTCGTGGTGCGTCGTGGAGACAGCTGGCGGCGCTCCCTCAAGACGGCGACCAAGATGGCGCGGGACCGCGTCCGCCAAGATGTCGATGACTCCGTGGACATCGAGCGTACTCCGCTAGATGGGGACGAGAATAAATTCCCCGAGGAAATCATCGGCGAGCTGCGCATCTTGCGTGTCCGCGACGATAGCTCTGTTGCGCTCGTCACCGTATCGCACCGCGAGCTAGTGCCTGGTGACCGCGCAGTAGCGCGCAAAGGCTTCTAGTGAGGCGAATCTATGATTCGCTGAACAAGTCAACACAGAGCTCAAGCGCTTCTCAGCGCTTCGGGACGGTAGGCGTAGCCGACCTTCACCCGACTCAGCGTCTGCCAGCTGTGCTCCATCTTGAGCAGGGCGAGCCGGACCTGCTGGCTGGTGAGTCCCAGCGCGCGCGCGCGCGCGAGGGTCTGGCGGATCGGCTCCAATGCGTCAGCCGGGTGAAACGTAACCCCCGGCAGTAGAACGCAGCCCGTCTCTTGAACCACGACGTGGCACTGGGCGACTGGGGAATCTGGTAGCTGCAGCCGCACGTCGCGGCCTACGTCGTCGTGTGGAGCGATCCACCAGCTCGCACCCGTCCACAAGTCGTCGGCAAGGAGTAAGCCTTCGAACTCGCTAAACGTCAGCAGTCCGCCCACTGCACCGGCGATTTCTGCTGCTTCTCCGCGTTCGCCGGGATCCTCCAGTCCGCTCGCGATGGCCTGTGCGAGGCCCCCCTCCACGAGCGCGTACTCCATGGAGGCGGCGTCTCGCGTGGCAGCAGCTGGGTGATCTCGGTCGAAAGCCCCGCACTGCGCGCTCAGCGCGCCACGCAAGCGGGCCGTTTCGGCTTGCCAGCGTTCGCTCACAGCGCGCGCGACCAACTCGTCATACACAGCGCGAAGTCCCGGAGTCATGTGTGCGCAGGGGTGTGCCCGAGCCGGGCGCACCGTGCAAGGGCTCGTGCGTCGCTCGCGAGCGTGGCTAACGCGAGTTTCGCGTCGAAAATGGCGGACTGGAGAGGAACCTCCAGAGCCTACGATGTGAGCGCGTACAAGCGCCTAGAGATCGCCCCGGCGGCGCTGGAGCGTGTATTGTTGCTTGTTCGCGCCCCCTGGGTGCGAATCTGAGGGTCTGAGCTTCCATGGGCTACAACCGCGTCTTCTTCCCCCAAGCTGCGCTCGATGAATGGATCGCCGAGGACCGCGTCGATTTCAACGGTCGCGAGCTGGTGATCAAAGCCGAGGGGCGCCGCTACGACATCACCGAAGGCGTGCGCGTCCTCGGTGAAGTGACGGGGTCGAGTGACCGCTACAACCTCGTGGGCAAGGTAAAAGAACGCGCGGCGATCGAGTCGGCGGGGGGCGAGCTGTTCGAGACGTCGCTCATCCTGGGCGAAAACGCGTATGAAGTCGTGCCGGGTTGGCTCGGGCTACCCATCGGCAGTTTCGTGGCTCACCTCACTGGCCGAGAGCGTCGGCGAGCGCTAGCTGACTCAGAGACGCAGTCTGGTGGTATGCCCGGCGCTCAACCGGCGAGCGACGAAGACTTGCTTGCCAGCTTCTTGATGCAAAACCTCGAGTGAACTCATGAGCTGGATCGCCAGCATCTCTTTCTACGTGGGCGTCGTGCTGTACTCCGTTGCAGCCACGTTGTTCCTCGTCGATCTCGGGCGGGCGGAGCCATCGCCCAGCACCAAGGGCGCGCCGGGCGTTCTGGCCTTGGCTAGCGTCGCCCATGCAGCGCACATCGTCGGGGCTAGCCTGCTGACCAATGTTTGCCCTGTGGAATCTCTGCAGTTCGCGCTGAGCGCCTCTGCCTTGATCGCTTGCTGGGTTTACTTGGCGCTGCGGATGCGGCTGCGGATCAACGCGATCGGCGCGGTGGTCGCCCCCCTCGGGCTGTCGTTCATGGTCGGCGCGCAGTTCGTGCGTGCGGGCGGCCCGACGGAAGAAGTGCCACGCTCCCTATTGGCGCTCCACGTCACCGCGAACCTGCTTGGATTCGGCTTTTTTCTAATGGCTGGCGCTGCCGCCGCGTTCTACCTCCTGCAGCAGCGGCGCCTGAAGGACAAGCGTCGCCTGGGTACGGTAGGTCGCATGCCAGCGCTCGACACGCTCGACACCACCGAGCACCGGCTGCTGGTCGCGGGCTTCTTGCTACTCACGCTGGGGATCGTCAGCGGTGCAGCGTTCGCAACGTCGCTCTCTGCGGAGACGTCGACTCAAGTGATCCGCGCTGGCCTGGCTTATGTGACGTGGCTCGTGGTGGCTGGCGTCTTGGTGATGCGTGCCGTTGCCGGCTGGCGGGGCAAGCGCGCCGCCTACGGAACGCTGGTTGGTGTGAGCGGGCTGGTGCTCGTGATCTTGCTTTACGTCGTCAGTGCAGCGCGAGGTGCGCTGTGAGGCGAACTGGCGAGGCGCCGTGATCGTCGTCGTTGGGATCTCCCATCGTACGGCACCGATTGCCGTGCGCGAGAAGCTTGCTGTTGGCAAGGCGGAGCTGCCGGAGGTGCTCGAGTCACTGTGCGCGTCGCCCGTCTTGGGGGAGGCGATGATCGTCTCTACCTGCAATCGCCTGGAGGTGGTGGCAGCGGTAGCACGCGGTGCGGACGCTGAAGCCGCGGCTCGCACAATCCAGACGTCGCTCGGGACGCGGGCGAACGGTATCGAACCCCACTTGTATACCTACCTGGGCGGAGAAGCCGTTCGTCATCTTTTCCGTGTGGCATCGTCCCTCGATTCGCTGGTGCTCGGAGAGCCGCAAATCCTGGGCCAGGTGAAGGACGCCTTCGAAGTCGCGCAATCTGCCGGGACCGTGGGCGTGCACCTGCGGCAGGTGTTGCCGCGCGCGTTGCGGGCCGCCAAACGAGTCCGGACGGAAACGAATATTGGCGGCGGGCTGGTCAGCGTCCCCAGCGTTGCTGTGGATCTGACTCAGCAAATCTTCGGGGACTTGAGCAAGTGCACGGTGACGCTGATTGGCTCCGGGGAGATGGCAGAGACGGTCGCCAAGTTGCTGCGTCAGAGCGGCTCCAAGATCCTCGTGGTTGGACGCACCCCAGAGCGCGTTCGGGAGCTCTGCGACCGGGTTGGGGGTGAGGGGAGGAGCTGGGATCAGCTGTCCGAGTCGCTGATCGCGGCGGATGTCGTGATCTCGAGCACCAGCGCACCGCACTACGTGGTGACCCGGGAGTTGGTGAAGTCGATACGCAGGCCGCGCAAGGGGCGCAGCCTGTTCTTCATCGACCTCGCGGTTCCCCGCGATATCGACCCGGAGTGTGAGTCGGTTGACAACGTCTTCGTCTACAACGTGGATGACTTTTCGCGAGTCGTCGCCGAGACACAGAACGCCCGCCTGAAAGAGGCGGAGCACGCCGAAGAGATCATCAAGGGCGCCGTGCGCGGCTACGACCGCTGGGCGGAAGCCGCCCAGGTCACCCCGCTGATCGTGGCGATGCGCGCGGCGTTCGGCGGCGTCTTGAATCAGGAACTCGAGCGCTCGTTCAAGGGCAAGCTCAAGCACCTCGGGGAAGACGAGCGTCGCTCCATCGAGAAGATGCTCGACGCCGCACTGAACAAGCTGCTCCACACTCCAACTCAGCGCTTGCGAGAAGCCGCCACCGCCGGTGATGACGGTGCCCGCTTGGAGGAGCTGGTGACCGGCGCTCGCGAGCTGTTCGACCTGGGTGAAGCGCTGGATGCGGAACAGCCGTTGCAGGCTTCGGACAGGCGTGCGACTGAGAGCGAATGAGCCTGACGTTGATTGTCGCCACGCGGAAGAGCCAGCTGGCATTGGCCCAGTCCCGCGCGTGGATGCGCGCCCTGGAAGCAGCCCGCCCCGGCCTCACATGCGAAGAGCTCCACATCATGACGACGGGTGACCGCATCCAAGACCGTGCGCTCAGCCAGATCGGCGGGAAAGGGCTCTTCATCAAGGAAATTGAAGAGGCGATCCTGGCGGGTGAAGCTCAGCTCGCCGTGCACTCGATGAAGGACGTGCCGGCTGAGCTCGCACCGGGCCTCGAAATCGGCTGCGTCCCGCTGCGCGAAGATCCCCGGGACGTGGCAGTCACCCAGAGCGGCAAGCCGCTCGCGGAGCTGCCGAGGGGTGCCAAAGTTGGCACCTCGTCCCTGCGTCGCTCGATTCAAATTTCCGCGTGGAGACCCGATCTGCAGATCGTCCCGCTGCGGGGCAACGTCGACACGCGCCTCCGCAAGTGCCAGGAGGGCGAGGTTGATGCCATCCTCCTGGCCCGCGCCGGGCTCGCTCGCCTGGGGCTCCTGGATCGCATCACGGAGACGCTTGCTCCGGAGCTAGTGCTGCCAGCGGTCGGTCAAGGCGCCCTGGCGATCGAGCTGGCCTCTGACGACGAACAGTCCCGTGAGCAAATCGCCGCCCTGGACGACTTGCACACCCACATCGCCGTGGCGGCCGAGCGCGGCTTGATGCTCGCAGTGGACGGCAACTGTCAAGTGCCGGTCGCCGCCTACGCGGAGCGCACGGCGCAAGGCATGCGCCTGCGCGGCATGCTCGCGAACCCCGACGGGACTAACTTGCGTCGCAAGGAAGTCTCCGGCGCTTGGCCTAGCGACAGCGCTGAGGCCCATCGTATCGGTCTCGAGCTGGGACGCGAGCTCGCGAGCATTCGCGGCTGACGCTCCGCCAGCGGGTCGGGTTATTGGGTTCGCGATGCTGGGTTCCCTGGGGCAACGAGTGCGACGCGAAGTCGCCACGTTTTTGGAACAGCCGCTTTTGGCCAAGTCGCGCTTCGCCTGGCTGGCAGCCCCGTGGGAACGGCTCGCGGAGCCGGTTCGCCCCCTCGAGCTGCCGTCAGGTCTACACGTGATCGGCGTGGCCGGCTCGACCCTCGGCGGCTCCGGTGCCACGCCCGTTTCGATCGCGCTGTGTGAGGAACTCGCGGCGCGCGGTGTTCGCGTAGCCTATGTTGCTCACGGGTATGCTGCGCCCGACTCGGCGAAACGTGTTCGCTTCGACACACAAGCTGGAGACGAGGCGAGGCTCGCCGCGCGGCGCCTGGCTGGCAGGGGTGTTCCCGTCTTCGGCGCGGGCAAACGCCAGGTAGCGCTCGACGCTGCGGCCCAGGCGTTGCCGGTCGGATCTGTAGCGGTCTTGGATGGTGCGCTGCAAGCGACTCCTCAGCGGCTCGCGGAGTCGGTGTTGGTCGTCGACGGTGAGTATCCGTGGGGAAGTGGTTTCTGCCCGCCTCTGGGTGACTTGCGAGCGCACCGCGCGCGCCTGATGACTGCGGATACCGTGCTCGCGCTCGACCGCGGCGGTGCGCTGGAGCCAACGCTCGGCCGGCGGGCACAAGTGGCAGCGCGACGGCTCACGGGGGTGCGCCACGCACAGACCGCTGAGCGCCAAGGCCTCACGTGGCTCGCTCAGCAGGATTTCCAGCTGGCGCTGGCCATCGCCCGGCCCGAGCGGGTGTGCGAACAGCTGCTGCGCCACGGCGTGCGAGCCCGACGGCTCAGCACCGCGCCGGATCACGTTGGGCTCGCGGCTCTGCTCACCCCAAAAAAATCCAGCAACGTTGAGTGCTGGGTCTGCACCGAGAAATGCTGGGAGGCGACCCTCAGCCGCGATCCGGGAGTCGCCGAGCGGGTCGCGAACCGTGTGTGGTTGCTGGAAGAGCGCTTGGAACTGCCTGCGAAATGGCTGGAGGCGCTGAGTGCACGCTTCGCTGAGCCGTCTCGGCGGGTTCGCGCATCTGATCGTTTTGATGACTCCCAACGAACCGGGCAAGGCTGTTAGAGTCCGCGCCATGTCGGCCTCGAAGTTCCTCCGTCTCACTCAATCTCGAATGATCAGCGCGGTGCTGGGTTGCAGTCTGCTCGCGCCGGTGGCCTTCTCGCAGGCTGCGTGCGGCTCCAAGACGAATGACGGCGTGCTACGCGCCAACGTCAAGGCCGGCGACATGCCCGAAGGCGCTGACTGGACGGGTGTCTACTTCTCGCAGCTGTACGGCTACCTGCACTTGGTCAAGGAAGGCAAGACCATCAGCGGGAAGTGGCGCACGGCGAACGGGGACGCGTGGGGCGAGCTCCACGGCGAAGTGATCGGCGACCTGATGCACTTCGAGTGGACCGAGCACAAGATCGGCATGGTCGGTCCGTCGGCCACTAGCAGCGGCAAGGGCTATTTCAAGTACGAGCGACCCGAGAGCAACGACTCCGACAAGATCGTGGGCGAGTGGGGCCTCGGCCCGAATGAAGCAGGCAATCCTTGGGACGCCGTCAAGCAGCAGAACATGCAGCCCGACCCCGACTCCGTGATGCCCGATGAGCTCGAGCGTCGCGGCTCCGGCGGCGGCTGGGACGAAGCGCCCACGCCTCCCGCTGGTGGCGGCGACGAGGGTGGCGGCGACGAAGGTGGCGGCGACGAGGGCGGCGATATGCAGGGCCCGCCCGGGATCTGAGACGCGCAAACCCCAAGCTTTGCAGAGCGCGGAGGGGCTGACCCTTGGCGTTTCTGCTTTTGTGTCTCATCCCAGCGTGGCGCGCGCGGTGCCTCGGATTCTTTGCGGCTGCCCTCCACGAGAGACGCGGGGGCTGCTATGCACGACCCCGAGCGCTCGCCCAACCGCGCTCGAGGAGAACCCGTGCCGGGACAAGCAGTTTCAGGAATCCAGTTCGTCGAACCCCCGATTTTCGAGCTAGGTGCGCCGGGACGCCACGGCGCCTCGATTGCTGCGCTCGACGTTCCCGCGGTTGATCCGAAGGTGGCGCTCGGTGCGCTCGCGCGGAAAGAGCCCGCGGCACTGCCCGAGGTGAGCGAGCCCGAAGCGTTCCGTCACTTCGTGCGCTTGAGCCAGTGGAACTACTCCATCGATACGCAGTTTTACCCGCTTGGCTCGTGCACGATGAAGTTCAACCCCAAGGTGAACGAGTGGGCGGCGCGACTGAACGGCTTCGCTGGCTTGCACCCCCAGACGCCTGAGCGCCTCGCTCAGGGCGCGCTGGAGATCATGGTGCTCCTGCAAGATATCCTCGCGGAAATCGCTGGGATGGACGGTGTGAGCTTGCAGCCTGCCGCCGGCGCCCAGGGTGAGCTCACGGGCCTGATGATGATCCGCGCCTACCACACGGCGCAGGGTCGCTCACCGCGCAAGGTGTTCATCCCGGACAGCGCCCACGGCACGAACCCCGCGAGCTGCGCGCTGAACGGCTTCGAGACCCAGGCATTCCCTGCCGGTTCCGCGGGGATCGTCGATCCCGAGGTGCTCATGCGCGCCCTGGCAGACGCCGGCGATGACGTCGCGGGCCTGATGATCACGAACCCGAATACCCTGGGCCTCTACGAGACCGCGATGCCGAAGCTTGCAGAGCTGGTGCATGCCAAGGGCGGTCTGGTCTACGGCGACGGTGCCAACATGAACGCGGTGCTCGGCCGCGCGCGTCCCGGCGACGC
This sequence comes from Polyangiaceae bacterium, assembly GCA_050183255.1. Taxonomy (GTDB): domain Bacteria; phylum Myxococcota_A; class Polyangia; order Polyangiales; family Polyangiaceae; genus JAHBVY01. Next base: position 13,085 of record JBFXBK010000085.1, read on the forward strand.
TGGCGTCGATGTGATGCAGTACAACTTGCACAAGACGTTCACCACGCCCCACGGCGGTGGCGGCCCAGGCTCTGGCCCGGTGGCGTTCAAGAAGATCCTCGAGCCGTTCCAGCCGAAGCCGGTGGTGTTCAAGGCCGGCGATCAATTCCGCCTGGATACTGACCGCAAGCAGAGCGTGGGTAAGGTGCGCTCCTTCCTCGGCAACTTCGGCATGGTGGTGCGCGCCTACACGTACATTCGTGAGCTCGGTCCGGAGGGCTTGCGCGCCGTCAGCGATCGCGCGGTGCTCAACGCCAACTACCTGGCAAAGCGCCTGAGTGAGATTCTGCCGCTGGCGTACGAGACGCAGCCACTCCACGAGGCGGTGTTCACCGATCGCCAGCTCGAGCAGAACACCGGGGTGAAGACCCTCGACGTGGGCAAGCGCCTGCTCGACTACGGCTTCCACGCGCCAACGGTGTATTTCCCCTTGGTGGTTCGCGGCGCGCTGATGGTCGAGCCGACCGAGACCGAAACCAAGCAGACCCTGGATGCCTTCGTGGAGGCCATGGCGGCGATCAAACGCGAAGCGGAGCAGACGCCTGACGTCGTGAAGACGGCGCCTCACCTGAGCCGCATGCGCCGCCTTGATGAGGCTGGTGCCGCGCGGAAGCCCCGCCTACGCTGGACCAAGCAGGAGGGCTGAGTGGTGGCCGTGGATCCTTTCGGTGTCTCAAGCCTGATCCACGCTGCGTTTCAGCTCAGCCACCACTTGTTCGGCGGAAGCGTGCTGCTCCACCAGCTGCCTCAGCCCCTTGGTCTGGCTCTGCAGGGCTTCCTCGGCGCGTTCTAGGTCGCGCTTCTTGCGCGCGACCTCCGACTTCTTGCGCTCCGCGGCTTCGAGCATTGCTTGATACTCCGCTTGAGCGGCCTCGAGATCGCCGTGCGTTTCCGTGCGGCGACTTTCGGCGCTCTGCACTTGCTGCTTCGCTGCCTGCACCCGCTCCCCAAGAGTATCTAGCAGGCCTTGTGCCTCCTCGAGCTTCTGCCTCAAGGCGGCGAGCGCCGCCGCGCGCTTTTCTTCTGCGCTGACTTCAGGCGCTGGCTTGGCGCTCTTGGTCTCTTTCTTTTTGGGGGGAGGCGCGCTGGTCGGCGCCGCGCCTGACAGCGCGAAGCCGGCAACTCCAAACGCGTCGAAGCCAGCGGCGCCGAGGGGCTGGGTCATGCGTCCTGGACGCTCGGGCGCCGCCGCGTCTGCGAGCTGCGTCGCGATGGTCTCCAGGCAGGTGACGAGCTCGCGCTCCGCCGCGGCGCCCAGCTTTTCGCCATGGCTGTCACAGGCTTCGCGGCAGAGCTCCAAGCAGCGCTTGACCGCTTGCTTGCGCCCGTCGCTCGCGGCGAGCAACGCCGCAGCGTCGCCCGACCCCTGAGCCGCTGCGACGCTCTGGCCAGCGCTCCGCAGTTGCTCGAGCGCCTCGCCCTGACTCAGCGCGACCCAGTTGACGAGCCATGCGGTGAGCTTCGGCTTCGCGAGGCTCTTCACGTGCTTGGCTTCGGTGGCTTGCCCCGCCGCCTTGAGGCGCTTCTCCAGCTGGTTGCGCGCCGAGATGAACTGCCCCGGCGGCAATCGGTAGATTTGGTCTAGCTCGCTCTCCACATCCAGCGTCACGGGCCGATCCTGCGCCGAGCTGAGCGCCGGCTACAAGCGCCTGTCCGCTGTCTCACGAGAACGCCGTGTCGATGCGGTTCTCAGCGTCGCGGCGGGCGGCGAGGCGCGCTATTAGGCTTACCATGGCGCGCTTCCTCCGGGTTCTGCATCAAGGGTCTCCACGCTTCGTCGAGCTGATCGATGGGGCGCTGCATCTGCTCGACGCGGCTCCCTGGGCCGGGGGCTCAGCCCTCGGCGAGACGCTGCCGATTTCCAGCGCGCCGCTGGCGCCCGTGGAGCCGAGCAAGATCATCTGCGTCGCGAAGAACTACCGCGAGCACGCCAAGGAGATGCAAGGCGAAGTCCCCGAAGAGCCACTCCTGTTCTTCAAGCCGCCGTCCTCGATCTTGGATCCGGGCGGAAAAGTGATTCTGCCACCCGGCGTCGAGCGCACGGACTTCGAGGCCGAGCTGGGTGTTGTGATCGGCAAGCGCGCCGCGCGCGTCACTGAGGCGGAAGCGATGGCCCACGTGTTTGGCTACACCGTGGTATGCGACGTCACCGCCCGCGACTACCAGAAGAAGGACCGGCTGTGGACGCGCGCGAAGGGCTTCGACACCTTTTGCCCTGCAGGGCCTGAGCTGGTCAGCGATCTCGAGCCCGATGCCCTGCGGATACACCTGACGCAAAACGGCGAGACGCGACAAGACGGCAATACCCGGGACATGGTGTTCTCCATCGCTCAGGTGATCGCCTTCGCGTCGAGCTTCATGACCCTGGAGCCAGGCGACTTGATCGCTACCGGCACGCCTCACGGTGTGGGACCACTGGCGAGCGGCGACGCCATCCGCATCGATATCGACGGGCTCGAGGTGCTCGAGTTCAGCGTGGCCTAGATTGGCTCACCGTCGAGCTCGCGGAGCATCCGGAGCAGGTCTTTCGCGTCCGCCGGTTGGCGCGCGAGCATCACCTCGCAACAGAACGCACCGTGGACGAAGTGCACGCTGCCGTCCGGCAGCTCGAAGCGCGTCAGACCCTCGTCATCCGTGAGGTGGTGCGAGAGGAACCAAAACTTCGCCTGGCTGCCGTCGCCCAGGCGAACCAGCCCCGTTAGGACGCCGTCGGGCAAGCTGGCGTCACGAATGAACGGGTCGTACCCCGGCTTCAGGCTCATGCGCGCTGGGTCGTTGTGGGCAGCGCTGCGCTCCAGCTTGCGCTCGGTGCTGTTGCAGCCAAGCACGACCGCCGCGGCTAGGCAGAGCGTGAACACACGTCGCACTGCTAGCCCTACGCTCGGTGCTCGATCGCTGTTCCCGCTTCGGGGTGGGGGCACGGGCTTGTTTGCGGAGAGGGAGGGATTCGAACCCTCGGTACGGTTGCCCGTACACATGATTTCCAATCATGCACCTTCGGCCACTCGGTCACCTCTCCAGGCTCTCATTCGCGGAGCCGAACCCTCTCGGGTTGGCGCTACTGCGGCATCGGCCAGAGCCGATTAATACAGAAGCCGCGAATGAGCCAGCGATTGCTGAGCCGGCGGAGAGAGTGGGATTCGAACCCACGGTACCGTCACCGGTACACCTGATTTCGAATCAGGCACCTTCGACCACTCGGTCATCTCTCCGCGGCGGAATGTGGCAAACGGATCTGGGCCTGTCAACGCGATGCGTGTGCCTGAGGTGCGGCGCCGCGGAAGCCGGCTGGCGGGGCTGCCCAGCTATCTGGGTCAGGACCAGCGCGAAGCCCCCGAAAGCTGGAGTTCATGCGGGAAACCGGGGTAAGGAAGTCTTCCCGGCATGCGGGCACGCGGTTCATACAAGAAGAGCGAGGTCAGCCGGCAACAGGTGCTGGAGGCGGCGGTGCGCGCGCTTGCGGAGCGTGGCTTCGCCCGCACTTCCGTGAGCGACATTGCGAGCGCCGCAGGCATGAGCAAGGGCGCGGTCCACTACCACTTCGAGAGCAAGGAAGAGCTCATCGAACAGGTGCTTCAGCAGTGCGCCGACGTCATGCGCGAGCGTGTCCGCGCGGCGTGGGAACAGCCTGGCGAGCCCCACGAGAGGATCTTGCGAGCGCTCAACGAGATGCGTGCGACCCGCAAGGACGCGGGGCCGGAACTCCGGGTGCTCGCCGACCTGATGGCTCAAGGCCTCCACGACGCGAAGCTTCAGGGCACCCTGCGCAGCATGTTCGAGGCGAATCGCCAGCAAGTCGCCGAGGGCATCGTGGAGTCGCTGCCGCAGCTGGGGATCCGCACCAAGATCCCGCCCCGAGTGATCCCGCGTCTGCTCCTGGGCACCCTCGACGGCCTCGCCCTGCATGACTTCTTCGATCCCGCCCCTCCCGAAGACGACGCCGAGGTCCAGCGTGCCCTGGAGATGATCGTCGTCAGTCTGTTCGAGCTCGAGCCCCCGCGCTGACCACCGCTCCACGGAGCCTCGGATTTGGGGGTGAGGGAACGTGTCACGTCGCCGAAACAACCGTTTCAGTGTTTGGTGTCGCAGTTAATAGCGTTGTCGCAGCGATTTTACGCGACGCATTAACTGAATAATTCCGGAAGGTTGAGTTGCTTTGGCGCCCTCGATGCGTTGATACCCGAGTTGACAGGCGGCGTAGGTTGGTTAGAAACAGACCAACTGGCCAGTATTGGTGCGTGGCGCAAGCCGCGTATCCCGGCGCGCGACGCTGGCCCAGAGAAAGGAGCACTACCGTGTTCGACAGACTATTCGCGTTGGTTGGCCCCACTTGGTCCGCTCTCGCACTGCTCGCGCTGGTCCTGGCCTACTTCGCCGTGGCGGCGTCCGAGACGGTTCGAGTCGCTCACGCTGGCGATCAAACGCCCCCCGGCTGGTGGCTGAAGGTCAAGGCCTGGGTGGAGCGTGTTCGACATCCTCGCTCGAACAAGAAGCCGCCGATGGGACCCACGTTACCCTCCAGTCCGTACAACTAGACTGACGAAGCGCTTCCCAAGCACGCGACGGAAGCGCTCGCGAGAAACTTTACGGCGCCAGCGTGAGAGCGAAGCCTGCTGCGGCGCTCAGCGTTGCCAAGTGGCGGGATGCGCTGGATAGTCCCGCCATGCGAATCGTTCTGAGTGCAGCCGCGGTTGCGGCTTGGATTGCCTCAAGCAGCGTGGTGCTGGCGCAACCAGCGCCGCCGCCCACTCCTCCCGCTGACGCGCCCGCTGCGGAAGCACCGCCTGCCGACGCGCCTCCCGCGGACGGTACCGAACCCGGAGAGCCCGCTCCTCCGAGCGAGGACTGCTCCGATCCGGACAAGCCGTGCGACAAGCCGGCTGCTGAAGAGCCCGTTCCTCCGCCAGAGCCTCCGCCCGCTCCCGAGCCCGCGCCAGAGCCTCCGCCGGCTGCTGAGCCTCCGCCCCCGGTTGCTCCTGCGCCCGCCGCTCCGCCGCCACAGCCCGTGGCGCCGATGGCCGACGCGCCACCGAAGGACGCCGGCGACGAAAAGCCGCCGGAGATGACCCTTGGCATCGAGCTGAACGCTGGCGTGGGGCGGCGCCTCGAAGCCGCCGAAGAGGGCTTCCAGAATGCTTCGGGTGGCGATCTCGGCTTCGGTGGTGGCCTCTGGTTTGCACCAAACCGCATGCTGAGCTTTGGCCTCGGCTACGCGCGCCTCGGCCTCGGCACGGAGGAAACGCCGCCTTTCCAAGCGTCAAGCCTCTCGGTGCACCGAATCGCGGATACGGCGTGGTTGCAAGGGCGCGTGTTTCCGCTGCGCGGCGACAAGGCCGGACTGTTCCTCGCGGCAATGTTCGGCTTGAGCTGGCAGTCAGTCGACGCCAACGGCACGCAGCTCGCTGAGGGCAATGTGTTCGTCAACCCCAGCACCTCCTTCCAGTGCAGCGCGAGCGACAATGCGCGCCTCGCGATGGGAGCTGGCGTGGGCGTCGACATCGACGTCGAACCGAACCTCGCCTTCGTCGCGCAAGCCGACATCCAGGCTCATCAGCTGTCGAGCGATCCGAATGACTTCGACGGTTGCGCCCAGGGCGCTGGGACGGCAACGGTATTCAGCGGCCACGTGGGTCTGCAGTACCGCTTCGATCTCGGCGGTGGGAGCAGCAGCGCCACCGCAACGGGGCGTCGCACGCTGATCAACTTCTGAGCTGAACAGCGTAGAAACGTCGAAGGCCGCGCCTTCGCTTCCCTGGGGGAGCGAGCAGCGCGGCCTTCGAGTTTCGTAGCGGAAGGCTCACACGTGGTAGTTCGGCGCTTCCTCGGTGATGATCACGTCGTGCACGTGGCTTTCCTTCAGGCCAGAGCCGGTGATGCGGATGAACTGCGCCTTTTCCTGCATGTCAGGGATCGTTGCGCCGCCGGTGTAACCCATCCCGGCGCGCAGTCCGCCGACTAGCTGTGACAAGATCGAGCCGACGTTGCCCCGATGGGGCACGCGACCCTCGATTCCCTCGGGAACCAATTTCTCGTCGGCGGTGCCGCTCTGTCCGTAGCGGTCCTTGGAGCCCTTCTTCATGGCGCCGAGGGACCCCATGCCGCGGTAGACCTTGTAACTGCGGCCTTGATAGAGCACGAGATCGCCGGGGGACTCGTCGGTGCCCGCGAACAGTGAGCCAATCATCACAGCGGAGGCGCCGGCAGCGATGGCCTTGACCACGTCGCCGCTGAACTTCACGCCTCCGTCCGCGACGACTGCAACCCCGTGCTTCTTGGCGATCGCACCGCAGTCCGCGATGGCCGTGATCTGGGGCACCCCGATGCCAGCGACGATGCGCGTCGTACAGATGCTGCCGGGGCCGATGCCCACCTTGATGGCGTCTGCGCCGGCGTCAATCAGGGCCTGTGCAGCGGCTGCGGTGGCGATGTTGCCGGCCATCACCTCGAGGTGCGGGTGGCGACGCTTGGTCTCACGCACGGCATCCAGCACGCCCTTCGAGTGACCGTGGGCGGTGTCAACGACGAGCAAGTCGACGCCGGCCTCCACCAGCGCATCCGTACGGATTTCCCGGTCTGCGCCGGGGCCGATCGCCGCGCCGACTCGTAGACGACCGCGCTCGTCCTTGAGGGCGAGGGGATTGCGCTCGGCTTGCATCAGGTCCTTGATGGTGATGAGCCCGACCAGCTTGCCGCCTTCGACCACCAAGAGCTTCTCGATGCGGTGCTTGTGCAGGAGCTCGCGGGCGTCCTCGGCAGCGACGCCGGGCGGCACCGTCACGAGCTTCGTGGTCATCAGCGCGCTGATGGGCTGATCCAGGTTCTTCTCGAAGCGGATGTCGCGGTGGGTGAGGATCCCCACGACCGTCGTGCCTTCGACCACGGGCACGCCCGAGATGTTGTGCTGCTCCATCACCGACAGCGCTTCGCGCAGGGACTGGCTGGGGTTGGCGGTCACCGGATCGGTGATGATGCCGCTCTCAGCGCGCTTCACGCGGTCCACTTCGCTGGCTTGAAGCTGGGGCGGAAGATTCTTGTGAATGATGCCGAGGCCACCTTGGCGTGCCATCGCGATCGCCATGCGGCTCTCCGTGACGGAGTCCATCGCGGCGCTGAGCAGCGGGGTGTTCAGCGTGATCTTGCGGGTGAGTCGCGAAGTGACGTCGACGTCTGCCGGGAGCACTTCGCTATAGGCGGGGAGGAGCATGACGTCGTCGAACGTCAAACACTCGCGCAAACCGGTCTCAAACATGGCCAAGCCTACACTACGGGGCAGGCCCCCGCCGCCCCGAAATCGCCGAGACATCGCGCCTAACCCCCACACCCGCGCCCCTCCGAGTCGACTGTTTCAGCAACGCGCTCGAGCCTTGCGCGGCCGGCCCTCGTGGTAGGCTCCGCCCACATGTCGAACGAGGTTCTAGAGGGGTACCTCAACAAGCTCGAGCGTGGCTTCGAGCGAAGCGAGGACGGGACATATCTGGTGAGCGCCGGCACACATCGGCCGCCCATCGCGTTGAGGGTCGCTCAGCCGGTGCTGGTCGCGCAGGTCGACGTGGGGCCCGCGCCCGATGACGACGCGCCAACGGAGGCGAAGCTCTTTCGCCACCTGCTTGAGCTCAACGCTAGCGACCTGCTGCACTCCGCCTACGCGCTGGAGAATGGACGCATCGTGCTCACCGCGGCGCTCGAGCTGGCCAACATGGACTTGAACGAGTTCGAGGCCATCCTGGCGGACATGGATCTGGCGCTGGCCGAGCACGTCCCTGGCTTGAAGACCATGGTCGAGGGAAAGGAAAGCTGAGATGGGGATCTTCGCGCGGCTGGCCCGCCTCATCAAATCCAACATCAACGACATGATCAGCACCTCCGAAGATCCGGAGAAGATGCTCAATCAAGTCGTGCTCGACATGAACGAGCAGCTCCACGAGGCGAAGAAGCAAGTCGCCGTGGCCATCGCTGACGAAAAGAAGCTCGCCAAGCAGGCCGAGCAGGAGGCGTCGAACGCCGCTGAGTGGGAGCGCCGCGCGATGATGGCGGTGCGAGCGGGAGACGACGCCCTGGCCAAGGAGGCGCTTGCCCGCAAGCGAGAGCACGACAACCTCGCGGAGCAGTTCAAGCTGCAGTGGCAGAAGCAGAAGACCGCGGTCGATCAGCTGAAAATTGCGCTCCGCGCGCTGAGCAACAAGATCGAGGAGGCCAAGCGCAAGAAGGCGCTGCTGATCGCTCGCAAGCGCCGCGCCGAAGCGCAGAAGGCGATTCAGGCGACCATGAGCGGCCTGAAGAACGCCAGCGCGTTCGAGACCTTCGACCGCATGGAAAACGAGATCAACCGCGTCGAGGCCGAGGCAGAGGCAGGAGCCGAGCTCGCCGAGGAGTACTCGGGTGACGTGCTCAAGGAGCGCTTTGCCCAGCTCGAGATGACCTCTGGCGCCGAGGAAGATCTGGTCAGCCTCAAGCGCAAGATGGGGTTGATCCCCGAGGAACCGGTACAAGAAGCACAACCGCTGCGCGTCGAAGAAGAGTTCGAGCAGCTCGACGACGCCGAACGTGAAGAGCTGGCGCGGGCTCTGGAAGAACTCGAAGCGGAGCAACAGGCAGAGCTCAGGTTGAAGCGATGAAACACCACAAGGGGCGCGCCGCAGCTTGGCTGCTCGGCGCTGCATGCTGTTTCCTTACGGCGTCGAGCGCGCAAGCCGCGGGCGCGGTGCTGAACGCCAACTCCACCGCGGGCAAGAAGGTCTCTATCGACGGCTGGCTGAAAGAGTGGGGGAGCTTCACCAAGCTGTCCCAAACCATCAGCGGTAACCCAGGTGGCGATCGCGCGGCGGTAGGCATCGCCTACGACGCCAAGGCGCTCTATGTCGCCGTGACCATCAAAGACTCGGAAATCGTCCGCACCGCCGCGATGGGCGCGAACGAAGACCGCATCGAGCTCTCAATCGCCGTTCCGAAGCCCGGTGGCGGCTACACCAGCTACGACCTGTGGCTCTACAGCGGTGTGCCCGGCAAGAGCGCGGGTGCGGTGAAGCTCCGCGGTGGCCGCGCCGTGGCAGGTGCGAAGTTGGTGGAAGCAGCGACCGACGGCGGCATCGACATCGAGGCGTCGATCCCTTGGTCTTCGCTGCCAGCCACCAAGAAGCTGCGCGTTGGCCTCCACGGGAGCGTGCGCTACGTCGACTACGCTGGCGGCAAGCAGAAGGCGATCATTGGCACCAGCGACGCGACCGGTGGCATGGCAATGCCGCCGCTGCGCTTCGAGAACGAGCAAGGCCTGGACAAGAGCTTGCTCTCCCCCAAGTCCCTGGGTCCCAACCCGGACAAGGCGGTCTACGGCAACGTGAGCGGCGACGCTCAGCTCGAGCAGGTCGCGCTCTACGGTGGCTTCTTGACCATCCTGGGCGCGGGCTACCGGGGAGGGAAACAGTTCTTCTACAAGGACCTCTCGGTGAAGGACGCCAGCATGGTGCCTTCCCTGGAGCTCGAAGATCTGACCGGTGATGGCCGCGCGGAAATCATCTACCGCAAGCGCGTCGGAACAGACAGCGACTACCGGGAGTACCTCGAGGTGATGAGCCTCTCCGACAAGGGCGAGCCATTCGTAGCCTTCGAGCACGAGACGGGCATCGTTACCACGGACGGCAAGATCCTGAACAAGGTCAGCATCAAGACGGTGGGCGGCAAGAAGGCGGTCGTGATCGCTGACGACGTCGCGGAAGGCTGGGACCAAGGTTCTTTCCGCGAGGCACAGCAAAGCGAGATGGGCGCGACCATTTTGCCCTGGGACGGCATCGCCGAGCGCAGCTTTGGCTGGGACGGCAAGCAGTTCAAGCAGGTCGAAGAAAAGCAGGGCAAACCGCGCCTGACCAGCGCTGGCAGCGCACCCAAGACCAGCGGCGGCACGAAGACCGACGGGCCCCCGCCGCCTCCAGCGCCGCGCCCTCCGTCCGCTGACGAGCTGCAAGAGCAGGTTTACGCGCTGTACCGCAAGTCCCGCAAGCTGGGTAAGGAGAAGCCGCGCTTCGACTTCGTCACGAATGTGTACGGTGGCCCTGAGATGGAGCGCGTGCTGGTGCACGGGCTTGACGTGGTCGTCTTCGGCAAGGGTTACCGCGGGGGAACAGGTTTCGCGTATATCACGCTGCCGGCCAAGGCCGCGGAAGACATCGTTCACGTGACCGCCAAGGATCTGACCGGCGACGGCAAGGCGGAAGTCTTGGTGCGCGCGACGCTCAAGACGAAGACCAGCGAGGAGTTCGGCGGCATCGTCGTCCAGCGGCACGCGTTCCTGGTCTACGAAGTGGGCGCCGAGTCCCTCACCCGCATCTTTGGCGCAGAGACCGGGCGCACTCTGGAGGACAAGCGTGTCATCGGGAGTCTGCTCTTCAAGCCGCTGAAGAAGGGGTTCGAGCTACAGCTCAAGGCGGGCCGCGTGGTGGGCTGGGACAAGGCCAGCTATCCATTCCCCGTGGAAACGGGCACCGCCGGCGGCCTCGAGCCGTTGCTCTTGCCTTGGGGATCGGTCACTCAGCTCGACTACCGCTATGCAGGCGGCGCGTTCAAGCGTCAGTAGCGGGTGGTTGCTCACGGGCGCGCTCAGTTCAACACGGTCAGGTTCAGTACTGCCCAGCCGCCTTCTTTGAGGGTGAGCTTCGCGGCCTTGTAGTTCCCGCGGGCACCGAGCGTCACGTGATGCACGCCGGGGCGGACCACGCGCCTTCCGATCGCCATGCGCGCGGGCAAGAGCGCCCAGCTGCGCGTATCTGGCGTGTCGACGGCGGTGAGTGTCGCTTGGGTACCGAGGGACAGCAAGACGCCCCAGATGTTGTCGCGCCCAGCGGCCGTGCGCGCCACTTCGCCCGCGACCACGCGGGAGATCATGCGGGTGATTGCCGCACCGATCACGGCGCCCTCGGCGTCTTTCCACGCGGCACGTGCCTCGAGATCGATGCCGATCGCGGCCTCGAGGGGCGCAGGCTCTCCGTCGATCGAAAACTCGGGGATCTCGTACTGGCCTCGCGCTTTGCCCAGCGCCGGGTAGTTGATCCACGTCACGAGGCCTTGAGCCGCCAGGCGATTGGCTTGCGCAGTTTGGTCAGGCCCCATGTGCCCCGCAGCCCAGGTCAACGCGAGCCCGATGGGGATGCGCTTGGCTACTTTGGCTGGCACACGCCCGTAGTTGATCACGACCAAGATTTCCGTCGGCTTCGGGAGCTTCTTGAGTGGCGTTTCCGGGCGGAGATGCTTCTCGGGCTTCGGTTGGCCTGCGTCGGGTCGCTCATCAGCAACGGCGTCTTTTCCACGCGTGCTCTGGTCAGGATCTTGGGGGGGAGGAGCATCGGGCTTGCCGCCTTGATCCACCTCTACGGCGAAGTACGGGGTCGCCACGGGGCGTGGGCGTCGTACGGGATCCGTTGTCGCGTTGTCCGTCAACGGAGCCGTCTCCAAGATCTTGCGAATGCGGGGGGAGCGATAGCTGCCCTCTGCGGCCACTCGGCGCACGACGGGGTAAAGACTCTCGTAGTTTCCGTATTGTAATGCTTCGTCGTAGTAGCGCAGCGCCTCATCAGCGCGACCGCTCTTCTCGAAGGTGAAGCCTGCAAGGTAGCTGCCAGGCCCAGTCAACGCAGCTCCCTGACCTTCGTGCTCCTTCAAGTACTGCTGCATCACCGCCAGGCGTCGCGCCTCGACGCGCGCGCCGTTCAGGTCGTGACGCACGAGGTAGTTCACCATGTTCATGGTGTTGATCAGCAGCTTCTCGTAGGGCGGCGCCTTGTAGGGCCCCGTGTCGTCGCTGAACAGGTACTTGCCGATGTCGTCGGCCGTGCCGCGACTCAAGTCGAGCAAGTCGACCGCCTTGTCCGCCGCTTGCAAGTCCGCGCTGCTGAGTGAGTACTTCCCGAGCTGTTGCAGCACCATCGAGCGGTCGAGCAAGAGCAGCGCGTTGTCGCCGCTCAGGTCGTCGGGCTGTTGCTTGGCGGAGTCGACGTCCAGCTCTTCGTTGAGTAGCGCCAGCGCTTGCTTGGGCTGGTTCGCGTCTAGCGCGTCGCGCGCCCCCTCCGTGCGGCTGGCGTGACCGGCGCAGCCGAACGCCAGCAGGCCTATCCCCAGGGCAACGACAAGGCGGCTCAAGTCACGTGAGTGGTGAAGGGGAGGCGACATGGCTCGCTGCGGCGGGAGGTGACTCGCGCGCTCAGGCGCTCCTCTCAGTTGACCAACGCCTTGGTCACCGAGGTCTTGTTCTGGAAGACCGTCGCGCTCGTCTCCGCGTCGATGATCTGCAAGAACAGGAAGTACTGCACGCGGCGCTCGTCTTCCTTGCGCTCGTCAGCACTGTAGACTTTGCCGGTCACGAAGTAGCGCGCACCGATTTGCTTGCCCCAACGCGCGATGTTCGACTGGTCGAACGCTTCCGAGTACTGGCTGCGGATCTCTTCGATGAGCTGGGGTTGCAGCTCGCGGTTGATCACGGTGACGTGACCCGCGTTCACCAGGCGCGTCTCGATGTCAGTCATCAACGACTCGAGGGCGCTGTCGACGTGCTCGCTGGTTTCGTTCTTCAGCGGCAACACGGCGATGGTCGGGCTCTTCTCCGACTCCCAGCGCTGGATGATGGCGCTCGACTGGAGCACCTTCATGTTCTCGTTCAACATCTTCTCGAGGTCGCGGCGGTCGAGGCCCGTGCTGAACGCCTCATCGTCCAAGCCTTCGACTTCCTCGCCGCGCACGGGTTGAGGGCCGCCGCAGGCGGGCAGTGCCGAGGCTAGAGCAAGGCCGATGCAGAGCGCCGTGGCGCGGCGTGAAAGCAAAGCGAGTCGTCGGATCATGGCATCTCCAAAAGGTGCGCGTTCCCGAGGAGTTTTCTGGGGGCATTTGCGCGGGTGGGCAAGGGGTTGCAACAGCCTGATTGCCGTCGCTGTTCCGTCACCACTGCGAGGCTCTCGGGTTCTCCGAGATTTCAGCGAGATTTGTGGCACTCTTGAAGCGTCGTGCGGCTCGATCCGAGCCGCTGCTTTGCTTGATCGGAGGTCCTCATGGGGTTGGGACGCTGGGTGATCGCAGGGGGTATGTGCGCCGCTCTTGGATGGACGGCGTGCGGTGGCGATAGCTTCACGGGTGGTGCGGGCACCGGCGGAAACGCGAGCGGCGGCAGCGCCGGCGCGGGCGCCACCGCTGGCGACGGCGGCAACGCTGGAAGTGGCGCTGCAGGCAGTAGTGGCGCGGCGGGCACGGGCACTGCTGGTAACGGTGCGGGGGGCAGTGGTGCGGCGGGCAGTGGGGGCACCGGCACGGCCGGCGGCTCAGGAAACGGTGGTGCTGGGGGGATCCCCAGCGACTACGGAAGCTGCGATGGCCCGGGGCAGTGCATGCTCGTGCCGTCCAACTGCTGCGGCTACTGCAGCGAGCCGAAGCTCGACGACTTCATCCCCATCAACTCGAGTCTCGAGTCAGCGTTCTACAGCGCGCAGTGCTCGACCATCGACTGCCCGAGCTGCATCACCATCTTGCCTGGTAACTTCACTGCCATCTGCCGAGCGGGTCGCTGTGAGCGCGTGAACGTCTACGATGACGACAAGCTCGTCGGCTGTGAGAAGAACGAAGACTGCCAATTGCGCTGGGGCTCCGGGTGCTGCGAGCCCTGTACTCCACCAACGTCGGATCAGTTGATCGCGGTCGCTCAGGGAACCATCGAGCAGTTCCAGTGCGGGGGAGGCACTCCCTGTCCCGCCTGCCCGGGCGCTCCCTATCCAAGCGATGCCTCCGCGCAGTGCATCAATCAGCGCTGCGCCATCGTGTACGCGAACTAGCTTAGCGCAGTTCCTCGAGGAAACTACTTGAGGAGCTGCAGGCGCTTCTCGACGTCGACCGAGTCGGCGCCGTAGTCTGCCGCAAGCTTCGTGTATTTGCGCGCAGAGGTCTTGCTCTTGGTTACGCCCCAGCCTTTTTCATAGGCCTCCGAGAGCCCCCAGCAGCCGTTGTAGTTCTTGGCGTCGCAGCCTTTGTGCCAGAGCTTGAGTGCGAGCTTCGGGTCCTTCGTCTGCCCCTGGGTGCCCTGAGCGAGCTTCCAGGCGAACTGAACGCAGCTCTCCATACGGGCGTCGCACATCTCTTCGGCCCACTCGGCCTTGCAGCTGTAGAAGCCTCGCTTGGCTTCGGCTTCGATGAGGCACGTCTGCTTGCGCAGTGCCAGAGCGCGATCGCTCCCGGAGGAGAGCTCCGGAGTCTTTTCGTACAGAGCCGCGAGGGCACTGCATGCGCCCGAATGCTTGGCAGTGCAGGCCTTGTCGTAGGACACGGCCGCGCGTACCGGGCTAGCCGTGCGTTGGAGTTGCCCCGCGATGTAGCAGGCGTCGACGATGTCCTTTTCGCAGCCGTACTCCGCAAACGACGCTCGCTTGCCCGGATCAGGGTGGTTCTGTGCGAGCCAGGTGCACGCCCGAGAGGGGTCGCGATTGCACGCATCTTCGATGGTCGCGATCGCTTCCTTCTTTCCCTGGCGCCAGCGTACGATCCCGAGCTCGAAGCAGCCGTTGACGTAGCCGTAGCCGCACGCCTGTTCCATCAGTCGTTCG
>JBFXBK010000086.1:0-27679 GCA_050183255.1 Polyangiaceae bacterium
CACCGACACCACGGCTTGCCCCGTGATTCCGAAGCTCTACCGCTCGGTGATGGTTCCAGCGGGAGTATTCGACTTGCCCCTCGCCCTCGGTGAGCCTTCGAAGCTCAGCCTGAGCTTCCTCGCCAACGACGTGATGCTCGACGGCTGGCGAGTGTCGGTGATGGACTCAGAGACGGGTAAGTTGCTCTCCAACGAGCTCACCCTCGAGTCGTCGATGTTGGCTGATGGCACCTATGGCCTGCAGATCCCCTTCAACGAGGTGCCTGAAGCGACCAAGGGGCAGGAGCTGATCCAGCTGCGGCCACCAGCTGATGTCGTCGCACCAACCCTGCTTTGGAAGCGCGAGGGGCTCGAGGTGTTCAGCCCTGGTGAGCTGGCGATGGACCTGTCGAAGGTCAGCTTCGAAATGGGAAGCTACTCGGGCTTCGTCGAGGGACCCGATCGCAAGCCCCACGCGGCGAGCCTGACCTTCACCGCGATCTCTCTGGACGGCTTGGGGGAGGGCGTGCTGGGCGCGTTCTCGGTCACCACCGAAGCCGACGAGTCCGGTGCGTTCTCGATTGATTCGCTGCCGCTCGGAACTTATCGCGTGCAAGTGATTCCGCCGGGCGAGGTCGACGCCCAGAATCCAGTCGGTGACCTCGGTGCACGCGAGGTGGAAATCAGCGTGACGCCGAAGGGTCAGGGGGGGAGCACGATCCAGCTCGAGGCGCGCGCACCGATCTCCGCAACCGTGCTGTTCGAGCAGGCAGGGACGCCGGCCGTGGTCGGGGCGGCGGTGCAAGCGGTCGCTTCGACACGCCAGACGTCCATCGACGCCTTCAAGCTCGCGCTGGGAGAGGCTCCCTTCGTGCCGCGCGCCTCGTCCAGTCTCACGGGTGAAGGGGGCACCTTCAAGCTCGCTGCAGATCCCGGGGTCTTCGATATTTCCGTGCGGCCATCCGTTGGGTCCAACCTGCCTTGGCTGGTGCGACCGAACGTCAGCGTTCCCGTCCCGAATAACGGACTCGGTGTTCTGACGATTCCTGCGCCCGTAGTGCAGCACGGCGTCGTGACGCTGGGCGGCGAGCCCGTCTCCGGTGCTTCGGTGAAGGCTTACGCGTACATTGGTGCTGACGGCTACCTGCCGAACCGCAGCGGGGCGCAGAGCGTGATCGCCGTGGGCGAGACGTACACCGCCGCCGACGGCAGCTTTCAACTCGTGTTGCCCTCGCGCTGAATCTCCTCACGAGGACGGCGCAGACGACGTGCAACAAACTGCTGTGGCGCAGCGCGTCGCCGCGTTCAGCTGCATCTCGGGACGCGAGCATTAGTTCAGCAACTGCGCCCACTTGCGATGGCCGCGTCCAGTGTCTGCTACACCCCGGGACACCTTCCCACACCGGCTCACTGTGCCGTTTTCATACGGTTTTTCTTCATGCTCAGATCTGGTTCGTAGCACCTGGCTGTAATAGTGTAGTCGAGTGAAATCCCCTCTTGGCGATGGCCCCAACGCCGAGTCCCACAGCGCTGAGCTGGCTCTGCCGGAGCCGACCGAGCGCGAGCGTGAGCTGGCTGGTGTGCTCCATGAGGTGTCGAACGCCATGACCGTGGTGCTCGGTTGGCTCGAGGCTGCTGACGCCCAACTGGCCAGCGGGCCAGTGAGGGACGCTGTCGCGATCGCTCGCTCCCATGCGCGCATTGGTCACGCCGCCGCTCGCCGCGCAATCGGCGCCGAGGCACCCGTTTCCGCGCGGCACGATCTGGACCGCGAGGCGCGGAGCGTGGCGAAGGATGCAACGCTTGGCGTGCTCCGTGAAGCGACTCGCAACGGCGTGGATCTACGCGTCGACGACTCGCGCGTCGACAACTGTGCGGTGTTCAGTCCCGTCGCCGTCCAGCAGATCCTGACGAATCTGCTGTTGAACGCGATCGCGTTCTCGCCCGAGGGTGGGCTGGTGAGCCTCGACGTGATCGGCGAAGGCGCCGACGTGATCTTTGCGGTCTCCGACGAGGGGCCCGGCGTTCCTGCAGAGCTCCGCGATCGCATCTTCGATGGTCAGGTGTCGCTGCGAGACGGTGGCGCAGGCATCGGCTTGACTCACTCGTTCGAAGTCGCGCGGAACCACGGCGGGCGACTCAGCCTGGGCGACAGCCTGATCGGCGCTCGCTTCGAGCTGCGCTGGCCGGTTGGTGAGGTGCGCTCGGCCATCCGGCACCGTTCGGTTCCTCCGGCGTCGCTCGCGGGGCGCAGTGTGCTGTTGCTCGAGGACGATCCGGCGATCGTGTCTCTGCTCGAGCTGGCCCTGGAGAGTCGCGGTGCTCGGGTGCTGTCGGCTCGCTCAGCCGATGAGCTCTTGAAGTTGCAGGCGCATGCATTCGATGCCGCGCTGGTCGACCTTTCTCCGCTCGGCGACGATCCAGCGCGTTGGATCCACGACCTGAAGGCAGAGCACCCGGGGCTGCCCGTCGTCATGATCACTGGCAGCGCGCTCGACGTTCCTGGTCTGGCCGCCGACGAAGTGATGAGTTGGGTGCGTAAGCCGTTCGAAGTCAGCGAAGTGCTCGAAGCGCTCAGCTGCATCGAGTGAACTTCGGGCGTGCCTCGGCTCCTTGAGCCTCTCTCGGCTGCGCTCGTGATTTGTTCGCACCGGATCGTCCGCGATGGGCGACCATGCGCCATGACTTCGGGTGCCTACGTTGCTGCCTCGGGCGTTGTGCTCGCGTTGCTCGCTTGGGCTTGCGGGATCTCCTCTCCCCCCCAGCCAAGCCGATGGCTCCAGCGACCACCGCGAGTGCGTCCAGCGCGTCCAGCGTGAGCGCCGCAGATGCTAGTTCACCAACGACCAGCACGGCTACCGCAGCGCGCTCGGCGGACGCGCCGGCTGCCGAGGCGGCGGACGCAGGCGCCGACTCTGCTCCAACTTCACTCGAGGCAGAGATGTGCGGCGCTGGGCCGGAGGATCTCATGTGCGTCGCGCCCGACGGCGACTGCGCATGCATCGATGGTTGCCAACACGCGTGTGCGTCGTGTGAGGTGAAGTGCAGACCGCCGTGCGCGAAGTGTGTCGCCCAGTGCGCTGGGGACGAGGCATGCGCCAGCGCCTGCGTTCCCCCGCGTGTGAAGTGCCAGCTCGATTGCACCCTGGCCTCGACGACGTGCGTCTCCACGTGTGTCGATCACGGTGAGTGCAGCGAGCCTTGAAGCCCACAGCACTCGCGCACAAACGAGAAAGGCCCGCGTTTGGCGGGCCGTGGTTCGCGCTGGGATGTCGCGAACGAATCACAATGTCTCGATTGAGTCTGTCGTGCGAAGGGGGGGACTTGAACCCCCACGAGAGTTACCCCACTAGCACCTCAAGCTAGCGCGTCTGCCAATTCCGCCACCTTCGCGGGCGCCCTTCGAGCCATGGGTTGCTCTTGGGAGGCCGGAAGGTAGGCGGAGAAAAAACTTTGTCAAGCGAAGTTGGCATAGACCCCTGAAATCTCACGCTTTGCTGGGGATCTGCGCGGCTGACTTTCTTCCGCTGCCCGACCCGCTGCCGAACGCAGCGCGTGAGGCTAGTGGCTAGGGGGCTGCGCGAGTGCCACCGAGGAGGCTCACACCGCGAGGTCGGATTGAGTATGCTGCTCGGCCCTGCGGGCCACTGGCGGCCCCACCACATCATCAACAGTCGAGGTTTTCGTCATGAGCGGCCATTCCAAATGGGCCACAATCAAGCGCAAGAAGGGTGCGAAGGACGCCCAGCGCGGCAAGCTATTCACCAAGCTCAACCGCGAGATCGCCATCGCGGCGCGCATGGGTGGCGGAGACGAGTCCGGAAACCCACGCCTGCGCAAGGCGATCCTCGTCGCCAAGGGCCAAGGGGTTCCTCAGGACAGCATCCAGCGCGCGATCAATCGCGGCACTGGTGAGGTCGAGGGCGCGATCTACGAGGAGATCGTGTACGAAGGCACGGGGCCCGGCGGCACGCTCTTCATGGTCGAAGGCGCAACGGACAACCGTAACCGCACGGCACCGGAGCTGCGCAAGGTCTTCGAGAAGCACAACGGCGTGATGGGCCAGTCGGGCACCGCGGGTTGGGCTTTCGACTACTTGGGAAGCATCGTGCTCGACAAGTCGAACGTGACCGAAGACCAGCTGATGGAAGTCGCGGTCGAGGCCGGCGCCGAAGACTACCGGGATGTGGGGGAGGACTGGGTGGTCTACACGCCGCCCACCGATCTCGACCGGGTCACGACGGCGATTGAAGCTGCCAAGCTCGAGGTGAAAGACTCGAGCCTGGTCTACGTCCCGAAGAACAAGAAGGCGGTCACTGGTCGCGATGCCGAGGTGTGCCTGAACCTCTTCGAGGCGCTCGACGACCATGATGACGTGCAGAACGTCTATGCCGACTTCGACATCTCCGACGAGGAGATGGCTCGCATCGCTGGCGACGGCTGAGTCGCCACCTTCGCTGCTGTCAGCCGCTCGAGAGCGTTGCCGTGAGGCAACGCTCTGCGGTGTGGTCAGGTGCCCGGGATACGGAAGACAACCCCGGAAAAATACGTGAACACGGCGTGGCTGATCATGATGGGCGCCAGGCGGCCGAGGCGCGCCGCGAGGAAGCTCCAGACCAGACCGCAGCCGAGCGCCGCAGCGGGTAGGAACGGATTGAGGCCCATGGGTT
Organism: Polyangiaceae bacterium; assembly: GCA_050183255.1. Taxonomy (GTDB): domain Bacteria; phylum Myxococcota_A; class Polyangia; order Polyangiales; family Polyangiaceae; genus JAHBVY01. Next base: position 4,650 of record JBFXBK010000086.1, read on the forward strand.
CGACGCGAGTGGGCCACATCGCGGGCACCACCGCGAGGGCGTAGAGCACGGCTGTCAGGATCCAGCCGCGCCTAACCCCAACGATGCGTTCGGCCTGAGGCAACACGAGGCCGCGCCAGACCAGCTCTTCGAGCATCGCGATGACCAAGATCGCGATCGTGAGTCCGATGCTCGCCTGGATCACCTTCGCGTCGCCGACCTGCGTCAGGATCCGCATCACCCAAACGCGATGTACGTCGTGCTCCGGGAGGATTTGCTCGCGCACGGCCCAGCCGGCGCCAACCAAGAGCAGTCCGAGCAACCCCCCGAGCCCGACATCACCCCAACGCGGCGCGAGCCGCTTCGCGAGCACGCCCTCTTCCCACATGTCTCGGAGAGCCAGGGTGGCGAACACCAGGTACGGCAAGCCGAGTCCGGCGTACATCGTCCAGGTGCCAGCGTATTGTTCCTGGAGGAAATAGAAGTGGCTGGCACCAACTACCAACACGACGATTGCAATCAGCGGCATCGCTTAGCCTTGGGGGTTCTCGGAGAGCCGGGCGAGCACCCAGTCGAGGATGCGATCGGCGAGCTCCAGCTTGGGCATTTGAGGTAGCGGCAAGGCGTCTATTGGGCCAACCAGGCTTGCAACGTTGTCAGCCTTACCGAAGCTGTCCTTGGCGTGGTTGGCCACGACCAAGTCGACTCGCTTCTTGTTGAGCTTTCCCCTCGCGTTCTCCACGATGACCTCCGGGGGAGCCGTTTCCACGGCGAACGCTACCAGCACGGGGCGCTTGCCCTGACGTGCGGCGCCCACCTCGCTGATGATGTCGGGGTTTTGCACCAGCTCCAAGCTGAGCCCACCCTCGCCGCGCTTCAGCTTGCTCGAGTGCGTTTCCGCGGGGCGATAATCGCCAACCGCCGCGCACATGATCAAGCCGTCAGCGTGCTTGAGGTCAGGGCCTACTGCCTGCCAGACAGCGCCGCGCATGGCCACGGCGCTTCGCACATCGACGCGGTGCACACCGTAGGGCGTGGGCAACTCGACAGGGCCGCTGATCAAGGTCACATGGGCGCCGCGCTGAGCCGCGCGCTCGGCGAGGGCGAAGCCCATTTTCCCTGTGGAGCGGTTGCTGATGTAGCGCACCGGATCCAGGTCCTCGACGGTCGGACCCGCGGTGATCACCAGGTGCTTACCGGCGAGCGCGTCTTGCGAGAGCTGCGCGAGGATTGCGGAGTGCACGGACTCTGGCTCCGCCATGCGTCCGACGCCGCTGTCGCCTGACGCGACTTCGCCGCTTTCAGGACCCACGAAGAGCACGCGCCCGTCGCCGGTGAGCGTGGCGACGTTGCGCTTGGTGGCGGGATGAGACCACATGCGCGGGTGCATCGCGGGCACGAGCAGGACCGGTGAAGTTGCGCACAGCAAGCAAGCGCTGAGCACGTCGCCAGCGCGTCCTTGAGCAAAGCGCGCCAGGGCGTCCGCCGTGGTCGGCATGACGACGAGCAGATCGCTGTCTTGTGCGAGTTCCACGTGAACCTCGCCGCCGAGATTTTCGTCGAACATGTCTTCGAGCACCGGGTTGCCCGTGATGCCAGCGAAGGTCGCCGCCCCGATGAACTCACGCGCCGCTCGTGTGAGCACCACCTGGACTTCGGCTCCGTCCTTGACCAACAAGCGCGCGAGGATCGCGGCCTTGTACGCAGCGATGCTACCGGTGACTCCCAGCGCGATGCGTCGTCCCGCGAGGCGCCCTTTACGCGCGCTTCGGGCTGGCGGGCGAACGGAGGCCGGGGGAATGCTCGAAGGTCGCGGTGGCTTCGGACGCTCGCTCATGGCCCGGACCCTACTTTCGTCACGTCCCGTTAGCCAGTCTTCGGCTTCACGCTGACCCACGGGCTGCCGCGCTCCGTGAACCTCCAGGGCTTGTCCGCCCACTCGCCAGCGTAGTCGATCCCGACCCGCTTGGAGCGCACGAGCTTCGGTCGCGGCTCGCCGGGCCGTTCGGCGAGCCAGAGCGGTGCGCTATCCAACGCATGCCCGTAGAGCTCTCGTCCGATGGCCAGCGCTTGGGTGAGCTTACCGGGTCCGCTGAGCAACTGACCATCGCTGGGAGGCCGCGAAGTGCGGCCTACTCGCCGCGCTCGCATGGTCTCGAGCCCATGCTTCGGTTCCAAGGCGCGCACCAACACCGCATGGGGTTGCCCGACCTCACCGGCGACCACGTTGAGGTGATCGTGCATGCCATAGATGCGAAAGACGTAACAGAGCCCCGCGGCTCCGTACATCACTTCCGTGCGCGCTGTGCGGCGTCCTCCGTAGGAATGCGCGGCGCGATCCTCGGGCCCTCGGTAAGCCTCGGTCTCCACGATGCGACCGATGAGCCGCTCGCCGTCTAGCTCTCGCACGACATACTTGCCAACGAGTTCGCGCGCGACGGTCAGCACCAAGCGCTCGAAGAAACCGCGGGGCAATACTCGAAGCGTTTGCGGATCGAAGCAGGTGTCTTGCCGGAACACGGCGATTCCTTCTTGGGGGTGAGGGGGGCGTTCACGACGCTATCCGCCCATAAGAAAGCGCGCTAGGATCCACGCTGTGGAGTCATCGCACACGGCCCTTTTCGTTGTGGCGCTCGTCGTCGGGATCTTGCTGCTCCAGGTATTGATTTGGATCCCCATCAGCGCTTGGATGCGCAAGCGCTCGCGCGAACAGGCCGACGCGCTGGGACGCGAACTCGAGGCCAAAGGCGAGATCCTAGTGCTTGGACCGGAGTCGGCACTGTATCGTGGATCGAACGCAGGTCATGGTCAGGCGAAGGGCAACTCGATCATCGCTCTCACGAACAAGCGCCTCTTGATACGCCGCCTGCTCGGCAGCCCCATCGAGGTGCGCTGCGAAGAGATTGCTGGGGTACGCGAGTCGAGGTGGTTCCTGGGTGCTGCCACCGGGAACATGCACCTCATATTTCGCCTTCCGGGGGGAGGGGAGCTCGGCGTGATGTTGATCGACAAGCAGAGGCACGCCGAGTGGCTCCAAGACTTGCGTACGCGGTTCGGCGAGGTGTCGCGCGTGGACGCGTGAGCCAGGCGTACTGGGCTAGCCGAATCCCAGCAACCTACCGCCTTGGTAGACAGCGAAGCTGAACACGTAGGCGAGCACGGTCATGTAGGCGAACATGAACAGCGGCCAACGCCAGCTGCGCGTTTCCCTGCGGACAACTGCTAGCGTGCTCATGCACTGGCAGGCGATAGCAAAGAAGATCAGCAGCGAAAGCCCGACCAAGGGTGTGTACGCTGGTTTGCCGTCTGCTTTGGTCTCCGCGCGGATCTTCTCTCGCAACGGCTTGGCCTCGTCGTCCTCCGGCTCGCCCACGCCGTACACCAGAGCCATCGTAGAGACGAAGACCTCTCGCGCGGCGAACGACCCAATCAGCCCAACGCCGATCTTCCAGTCGAACCCGAGGGGCTTGATCGCGGGCTCCATGCCCTTGCCAAGGCGGCCGGCGTAGCTGTTCTCCAGCGCCTCTGCCTGGTGCACCACCGGGTCGACGTTGGGTGGGGCCTCTCCCGCGCGCGGGAAGTACAGCAGCGCCCAGAGCGCGACCGTGCACACCAAGATCACGCTTCCCGCTTCCTTGAGGAAAGCCAAGCTTCGCTCGAGCATCGAGCGCACGATGGAGCGCAAGTTTGGGAAGCGATACGGCGGTAACTCGAGAATCAGTGGGATCCGCCGCCCTTTGACGGTGGTTCGGCCCAGTACTGCGGCAGAACTCAGCGTCATCACCATGGCGAAGAGGTACATGCCCACCATCAGGAGACCTTGCACCGGTACTAGGCCGAACGCCTTGCTGGGAGGAAACAGCGCGCCGATTATCAGCGTATAGACCGGCAAGCGCGCCGAGCAGGTCATGAGCGGGATCACGAGCATGGTGAGCAGGCGGTCCCGCTGCCGCTCCATGGTGCGAGTCGCCATGATCGCCGGCACCGCACAGGCGAAACCGCTCAGCATCGGCACGAAGGCCCGGCCATGCAAGCCGAGGGACCTCATGATGCGGTCCATCAGGTAGGCGACTCGCGCCATGTAGCCCGAGTCCTCGAGCAGACCGATGAAGAAGAAGAGCAGCAGGATCTGAGGCAGGAACACGACCACGTTGCCCACTCCGCCGACCACGCCTTCAGTCACCAGGTCGCGCAGGATCGAGTCGGGGAAGGTGGTGCGGATGAAGCCTTGCAGACCCGCGACGCCGCTCTCGATCAAACCGATCGCGGGATCGGCCCAGGCGAACAAGCTCTGAAACACCACCAGCATGATCGCGATGAACACGACGAAGCCGAGCACTGGGTGCAGCAGCCAGCGGTCAATCCGCTCGGAAAAGGGGCGCTTGGGAGGGTGCAGGTCGCGTTCACCGTGCAGCCGCTCAGCCAGCGCGTCCAAGTAGGCGTAGCGAGCCTGAACGATTTCGAGGTCGATGTCCGCGCCCTCGCTCTCGAGCGCCAGACACTTCTCCCGCAGCGCGGGCGGGATATCGCTCAGTTCGTCGTCCGCTTCGATGCTCGTGAGCCCCCACAGCGCGAGCGCGTGGCGCCGCGCACCACGATCGTCGTCGGTCACTGAATCGAGCTGCCAGTGCAGCCACTCATCAGGCACCGCCTCGGCGATCAGCTCGACGCGCTCGTGGAGCCTGGCTGGGTAATCCACTTTCACGCGTTGAGGCAACGCAGGGTGCTCGAGCGCCTTGGCGATCGCGTTGCGGAGGTTCTCGACGCCCTGCCCGGTGCGCGCGTTCGTGGCGACGCAGCGCACCCCGAACTCCTCACTCAACAGGTCGACTGAGACCGGCTGGTCGACCTCGTCGATCATGTTGATCGCCAGCACCATCGGTAGGCGCATCTCCACTAGCTGCACTACCAAGTACAAGTTGCGGATCAGCTGACCCGCGTCGACGACGACCACCACCAGATCCGGCGTCGGGTTCGAAGAGATACCAAGCACCGACGAGAGCGCGATCTGCTCTTCTCCGGAGCGCGCACTCAGGGAGTAGGTGCCGGGCACGTCCACCAGACGCGCATGGGACTTGTCTGGCAAACGCAGCTTGGCTTCACGTCGCTCAATCGTTACCCCAGGGTAATTGCCGACGCGTGCCCGCTCGCCCGACAGGCGGTTGAAGAGGCTGGTCTTCCCCACATTCGGGTTGCCGACCAGCACTACCCAGGGCTCGCTCCCCGAAGCAGCTGGGGCTACACGGTCGAACCCTGTGTCGCGCTCGACCCGGCTCTGAGTCACGCCGCGCTTCCTTCTTCTTCTAGCTGAAGGGACTCACCGCCATCAGAGCACGCCGCCACGGGGCGCGCCGCGGACTCCGCGCTCACCTCGCGGGCTACGTGGATGGAGCGCGCTTCCGCGCGGCGAATCGACAGACTGCAGCCCCGCACGAGGAGCTCGATGGGATCTCCAAGTGGTGCGACGCGCTTGAGCTCGACGCGCGTGCCCGGCACCAACCCAAGCTCCAGCAGGCGGCGCCGAAACGCTCGCTCCCCAGCTACTTGCTGGATCCTCAGGTGCTCTCCGATGTGGGCGGTGTCGAGGGTCATGCAGGTGTCATTCAGGTGAGGGCAGGCTTCGCGTGCGAAGCTCCCTCTATTTGAATGTGGATTTCAAATTCAGCAAGCGGGTGTGTAGAGCCTGGCAGCGCGAACAACAAATTAATTTGGAATTACAAGTATTTAGGGCGTCGCGGAGCGCTTCGCTCAGCTGCGGTGTGACGTCGCATCATGCCGTTCGATGCCTCCAAGGCACAAGAACGGCCGCTCCACGGCTTGGGTAAGCGGTCCTCCCGGAGACCGCCTCGATGCTGACGACGCGGTGACCAGCAGAGCCAGCCAGAGAGAGCGCCAGGCAACTCCAGGGGACCCATAGCCTTCGGATGCGTGGAGTCTTCGAGCAAGCGAGCGACTGTCCATGAATGCTGGCTGGCGTTTCTTGAGGCCTCAAGTATACTGCACGGAAATGGCTCACAGGCTCACCACGACGACCACCACTATCACCGCGGTTCGCGGTGGTCTGGTCGCGTGTACGCTGTGAGTTAGCAACGAAGTAGACGCCAAACCGACCCCGTGGGCCGCGCAGTTACCTTGAGCTGCAGTTACCTTGAGCTGCAGTTACCTTGAGCTGCAGTTACCTTGAGCTGCAGCGTCGTGAGCCGCAGGTGCGTTGGACGTTGGTCTGCGTATTCGCGCCGCGGACGATGCACGGCATCCGCGCAGCGTGTCGTTTCGGGCTAGTCGCCTTGGAGCGCCGGGGCGGCGGTTTGTGCGTGGAGCGGACGCGGAGGTGCGGCTCGGCTTTGTTTCCTTGCGGAGTCATTACTGGAGGCCGCGCAGTGTCGCGGAAGTGTATCATGGAAAGCCCGAATATCATCTCACCCCAAGAAAAACCTGTAGATGCCAGCTCGTCCCTCGATCGCAGTGATCATCGCGCGCTCGCGAAGCGCATGGGATTGTTTCATCAGGAGGCCAATGCCCCCGGCATGGTGTTCTGGCACCCGGCTGGATGGCAGATGTATCGCGCCCTCGAGCGCTTCGTGCGCCAGGTCATGGAACACGACGGCTACTCGGAGGTGCGCTCACCTCAGCTGATGCGTCGCGCGGTGTGGGAAGCCAGCGGTCACTGGGCGCATTTCCGTGCGAATATGTTCGGCTTCGGCGAGGACGGCGCTGCGGACGAGTCAGCGCTCAAGCCCGTGAGCTGCCCTGGGCACCTGTCGGTGTTCAAGGCCATGGCGCCCTCATATCGTGACTTGCCGCTCCGGCTCTCCGAGTTCGGGTTGGTGCACCGCGACGAGGCGGGCGGCGCGCTGCAAGGCCTCCTGCGTCTGCGCCAGTTCACACAGGACGATGGCCACATCTTGTGCGCGCCGGAGCAAGCGGAGGCCGAGGTCGAGCGCTTCTTGAAGGGGGTCCTGCCCTTCTATCGAGCATGCGGGTTCGAGGAGCTTGCGGTTGCGCTCTCGACACGGCCGGAGGATCGCGCGGGTAGCGATACCGAGTGGGACGAAGGCGAGGCGCTGCTCGCGCGCGTCTTGGATCGCCTCGCTTGGAAGTACGTCGTGCAGCCGGGAGCCGGTGCGTTCTACGGACCCAAGCTGGAGTTCGGGATGCGCGATCGTCAGGGCCGCGAGTGGCAGTGCGGCACAATCCAGTTCGATCTGTTCATGCCGAGTCGCTTCAACGTGGCCTACGTCGCCAGCGACGGCTCGCGCCAGCGCCCGGTGATGTTGCACCGTGCCCTGTGTGGGAGCCTCGAGCGTTTCCTTGGGATCTTGCTCGAGCACCACGGCGGTCGCTTGCCGTCGTGGCTCGCTCCGCGACAGGTGCGGGTCCTCCCGATCGCCGAGGCGCAGCAGAGCCACGCGGAGGCGCTCCTAGCGGAGCTTCGGCGTCTCGGGATCCGAGCGGATATGGACGCCTCCAGCGAGAGCCTCGGGCGTCGCGTGGCGCTAGCTCACGAGGCGGGCGTCGCGGAGCTCGCGGTGCTCGGAGCGCGAGAGGTGGCTAACGGTCGCGTGGCGCTGCGCATGGGCGCGGAGCAGCGTGTCCTTCTGCTGAGTGAGTTCCTCGAGGAAATAGAGAAGCGGTTTGCGCCCCCGCAGCTCTGAGGTTTGGGGGTGAGGGATGCCCTGCGAGCGGTGTCCCTCACTCCGCCTGCTCTTCGTGTTCTGCGCTGTCGCAGTCGTCGTTTCCCGGTTTGCCTTTGACCACGCGATGGCCGTACTGCGGCGGCGGGCAGGTGTGCACGGGGGTTGGTTCGGCGCCGGGCTTGGTTCGCCGTTCACTGAGCGGCTCTTCACGCGGGGGCGGCTTCGGAGCGGCGCGCGGCTGAGCGCACGCGGCGAGACTCAGAGCCACGAGGGGTGCGAGGCCTATCCAGATCCGGCGGCGAGTCATCGCGACCGAGTCTAGTCCAGAGGCTCCCCGGGTTCGAGTGATAGGGTCGAGCGCCGTCGAGCCCCTTGTGCGACCGTTTCCTCGAAGAACCGATATCCATTCGCTCGCTCTCGGTCTGCTCGCCGACGTGCCCGCCTCCGCTCGGTCGAGGCGCTCGAGTCACCGGTGGTACGTGCCTTGCTTTGCCGGCAGCGTGGCGCCAAATGCAGCGATCGAAAAGGCGGGTATGGCTGTCGAGGTGCAGCCGAATTTGCGGGACTACGACTCGACCCGCGCAGGGTTTTCTTGGGATGCGGCTCGAGAAGCGCTGGAGGGCCTGCCGGGAGGTGGACTGAACATCGCTCATGAGGCGCTGGATCGGCATGTCGCCGGGGGACGAGGGGAGCACATCGCGCTGCGCTGGCTCGGCAAGGCCGGAGAGCAGCGGGACTTCAGCTATGCCGATCTAGCTCGGCGCACCAATCAGTTCGCGAACGCGCTCACGGATCTCGGGATCCAGACCGGAGAGCGGGTCTACGCCCTGTGCGGACGCGTCCCCGAACTCTACGTCACGGCGCTCGGGACCCTGAAGCGTCAGGCCGTGTTCTGTCCTCTGTTCAGCGCGTTCGGGCCCGAGCCAATCCGCGCTCGGCTCGAGATCGGAGACGGCCGCGTGCTGGTCACGACCGAGAGCCTGTACCGCCGCAAGGTTTCAGCGCTTCGCCAGGCGTTGCCGAAACTCGAGTACGTGATCTTGGTAGACGCCGAGGAGGCGCCCGAAGGCACGCTGGCTTGGGGCTCGTTGGTGGATCGCCAAAGCGATCGGTTCGAGATCCCGGTCACGGACCCGGAGTCGATGGCGCTCCTGCATTTCACCAGTGGAACCACCGGTGCTCCCAAGGGCGTCGTCCACGTACACCAGGCCGTGGTGATGCATCACTTGACCGGCAAGCTGGCGCTCGATCTGCATCCGGAGGACGTCTTCTGGTGCACCGCCGACCCCGGATGGGTGACGGGTACGTCCTACGGCATCATCGCTCCGTTGACGTCTGGAGCTACGCTGATCGTGGACGAAGCGGAGTTCGACGCGGAGCGCTGGTATCGGATCCTCGAGGAACAGCGGGTCAGCGTTTGGTATTCGGCTCCGACCGCGATTCGGATGTTGATGAAGGTCGGCGCCGAAGTGGCCCACGAGTACGACCTCTCCCAGGTGCGCTTCATGGCGAGTGTGGGGGAGCCGCTCAATCCAGAGGCCGTGGTCTGGAGCCACCAGACCTTCGGTCAGCCGTTTCACGACAACTGGTGGCAGACCGAGACGGGCGGCATCATGATCGCCAACTATCGCTCGATGGATGTGCGGCCTGGATCCATGGGGAAGCCTATGCCGGGGATCGAGGCGGCCATCGTTCGCGTCGAGGGTGAGGGCGCGGAGCGCGCGGTGCGGGTGATCGAGGAACCGGGGGTCGAGGGCGAGCTGGCGCTGAGGCCGGGCTGGCCCAGCATGTTTCGTGGCTACCTGCACAACCCCGAGCGCTACGCCAAGGCGTTCGTCGATGGTTGGTACTTGAGCGGCGATCTGGCGAAGCGGGACCCCGACGGCTACTTCTGGTTCGTTGGGCGAGCCGACGACCTGATCAAGACCGCGGGTCATCTGATCGGGCCGTTCGAGGTCGAGAGCGTCCTGATGGAGCACCCCGCGGTGGCCGAAGTGGGAGTGATCGGAAAGCCCGATCCGGTCGCGATGCAAATCGTCAAGGCGTTCGTCACGCTGAAACAGGGGCATGAGCCCAGCGAGGCGCTGATGCGTGAGCTCGTTGGTCACGCTCGGAAACGCCTCGGGCCGGCGGTGGCGCCCCGTGAGATCGAGTTCACGACCGGACTGCCCAAAACCCGCAGCGGGAAGATCATGCGGCGGTTGCTCAAGGCTCGGGAGCTGGGGCTGCCCGAAGGAGACACGTCAACCCTGGAGGGAAGCCATGACTGACGCCAAGCGACATGGGCTGGAGCTGCTGCGCCAGCTGATCCTGATTCGGCGATTCGAGGAGAAGAGCGCAGAGATGTACTCCCTGGGCAAGATCCGCGGGTTCTTGCACCTGTACATCGGTGAAGAGGCCGTCGCAGTCGGAGCGATGAACGCTCTGACCCCGGACGACAACGTGGTGGCCACCTATCGCGAGCATGGTCATGCGCTGCTTCGGGGCACTACGCCCGAGGCCGTCATGGCGGAGATGTTCGGTAAGCAGAACGGCTGCAGTCGCGGACGAGGTGGGTCCATGCACCTCTTCGACGTGGAGCATCGCTTGTATGGTGGACACGCCATCGTCGGCGGCGGATTGCCAGTGGCGGTGGGCCTCGCGCTGGCGGACAAGCTCCAGGGTCGAAAGGCGCTCACGGCCTGCTTCTTCGGTGACGGCGCCGTGGACGAGGGCGAGTTCCACGAGTCCCTCAACCTAGCGGCACTGTGGAAGCTGCCGGTGCTGTTCGTGTGTGAGAACAACCGCTACGCGATGGGGACGGCCCTGGAGCGTCACGAGTCGGTGACCGATCTGTGTCGCAAGCCTGCCGCCTATGGGGTTTCCTCCGAGCGCGTCGATGGCATGTCGGTCCGCGCGGTGGAACGAGCGGTACGCCGGGTTGCGAAGGACGTCCGGGAGGAGCAGCTGCCTTACTTCCTCGAGGTAATGACCTATCGTTTTCGGGCGCACTCGATGTATGACGCGGAACTCTACCGCGACAAGGCGGAGGTGGAGGACTGGAAGAGCCACCACGACCCGATCGCCGGCTTCGTCTCGGAGCTGCGCGCCGAAGACTTGCTCACTGACAGCGAGCTCGCGGAAATCGAGGCCGACGTAGCGCGGGCTGTCGAGGCGGCGGTGCGCGCCGCGGAGGAGGGACCACTCGAGCCCGTCGCGGATCTGCTGAAGGACGTCTACACCGAACAGCAGGAGAGAGCATGACCTCGAAGACGTACCGCGAGGCAATGCACGACGCGCTCCAGCGCGCCTTGCGCGAGGACCCGCGAGTGTTCTTGATGGGTGAAGACGTCGGCCGCTACGGTGGGGCCTACGGTGTCAGCAAGGGGTTGCTCGCTGAGTTCGGTCCCGAGCGGATTCGAGACACGCCGCTCTGTGAGTCCACCTTCGTTGGCGCGGGCATCGGCGCCGCGATTGGCGGCATGCGCCCCATCGTCGAGGTGATGACCGTCAACTTCAGCCTGCTGGCGCTCGATCAGGTCGTGAACAACGCGGCCACGATGCGCCACATGTCCGGTGGGCAGCTCAGTGTGCCGCTGGTGGTGCGCATGGCGACCGGCGGAGGAAAGCAGCTCGCGGCGCAGCACAGCCACAGCCTCGAAGGCTGGTACGCCCACGTTCCTGGGATCAAGGTGCTCAGTCCGGCGACGCCCCAGGACGCGTACGGAATGCTGTTCGCTGCGCTGCAGGATCCGGACCCCGTGTTCATCTTCGAACACCAGCTGCTGTATGCGACCGAAGGGGAGCTGGATGTCGACGCGCCGTTGCCGCGCATCGGCGAGGCGAAGGTGGTGCGCCAGGGCGACCAGATCAGCCTGATTACCTACGGCGGGTCGCTCCACAAGTGCCTGACAGCGGCGGCGGAGCTCGAACGCTCGGGGATCAGCGCAGAGGTGCTCGACTTGCGCAGCCTGCGTCCGCTGGACGTCGATGCGATCCTTGCCAGCGTCTCCAAGACGCACCGCGCGGTGATCGTCGACGAAGCCTGGAAGACTGGCAGCCTGGCGGGGGAGGTGGCGGCGATCCTCGCAGAACGCGCGTTGTACGAGCTCGACGCGCCGGTGCTCCGGGTTTGCTCCGAGGAGGTGCCGATCCCCTACGCGAAGCACCTCGAGGACGAAGCGCTGCCTCAAGTCTCGGACATCGTGATTGCCGCGCGGCAAAGCTTGGAGGGTCGTGGTTGACTTCTTGATGCCTTCTCTGGGCGCAGACATGACCAGCGGAGTGCTGACCAGCTGGCTCAAGCAGCCGGGGGACAGCGTGAAGCGTGGCGACATCATCGCCGAGGTCGAGACCGACAAGGGCATCATCGAGGTCGAGGTCTACTGCGATGGCGTGCTCGAGGAACTACTCGTCGAGCCGGGCGTCAAGGTACCCGTCGGGACTCCGTTGGCGAAGATCCGCGAGCCGGGTGACAAGCAAGCGAGCCCCGCCATCGCGGCGTCCACCATCTCGTCCGAGACGCCTGCTGCCGCGCTCGGGTCCGTATCCGCTCTCGCGTCGGCCGAGTCCGTTCCCTCCGATCGGGTTCGCGTGAGCCCAGCGGCGCGGCGCCTGGCGCGGGAACTCGAGGTCGATCTCGCGCGGGTGCAGGGTAGCGGACCAGGCGGTGTGATCCAGCTGGATGATATCCGCGCGGCAGCTGGATCTGCGCCCCCGGTCAAGGAAGGCCCTGCGTCTGCGCTGCCCGAACCTGCAGAAGCGAGGGCGCGCATGCGCGCGGCGATCGCGGCCGCGATGAGTCGATCCAAGCGCGAGATCCCCCACTACTACGTCAGCACGACACTAGACGTCGCGGCGCTCGTTCAGTGGCTGGACCGCCACAACGCAAAGCGTCCGCCGCCCGAGCGGCTGATCGCTGGAGTCGCGTTCGTCAAGGCGACGGCCTTGGCGTTGCGAGAGTTCCCCGATCTGAACGGACGCTGGGAGGACGGCGTGGTGCACAACCCGTCGATCCACGTTGGGTCGGCGATCGCGCTGCGGGGCGGAGGCTTGGTGGCGCCCGCGCTCCACTCCGCGGACACGAAGTCGCTTGGGCAGCTGATGAGCGAGTTCCGGGATTTGGTGGAGCGGTCGCGCCGCGGTCAGCTGAGGTCGAGTGAGTACACGGATGCCACGATCACCGTGACGAGTATGGGGGAGCGTGGCGTCGAGACCGTGTTCGGGGTTGTCAATCCGCCACAGGTCGCCATCGTCGGCTTCGGCAAGATCGTCGAGCGGCCCTGGGTGAGCTCGGGAGAGATCCGGGTCACACCCGTCGTGACCGTCAGCCTGAGCGCGGATCACCGTGTCAGTGATGGTCACCAAGGGGCGATGTTCTTGAATCGCATCGAGAGACTACTGCAGGAGCCGGACGCGCTATGACCGAAGAACAGATCAAAACAGCGGTTTTTGCGGCGATTTCCCGGGTTGCTCCGGAGACCGAACCAGCCAACATCCCGACCTCCGTCGATTTCCGCGAGGAGCTGGACATCGACTCCATGGACTTCTTGAACGTTGTCGTCGAGCTGCACGAAGCCCTCGGAGTGGACATTCCGGAGGTGGACTACCCCAAGCTCGTCACTCTCGATGCGACCGTCGCGTACCTGAAACAGAGGATTGGCTGACTGCTTGCAGCAGCCATGGAGGTCGCCCGCACGCGGCGGCCGGAGGAGGTATTGATGAGTTGGCTACTATTGGTAGGAGATGCGCGCAGGGCGCGCGTGTTCGAGGTCAAACGTCCCGACGAGGATGCATCGCATCCACGCTTCGAGTTGCAGGAGCTCGACGATCTGACGGAGCCCGAAGCGGGGCTCTTGGGGCACGAGCTGTTCAGCAACACCAAGGGGAGGAACCGCGCGAACGAGGGGATGGCCGTCCACGGCTACGACGACCATCGTGGTGGGCACCGCGAGGAACAGCATGCCCGCTTCGCCCGACGCATCTCGAGCAACGTCTTGCAGCGGATCCGTGAGCTGGACGCGCGGCGCTTGATGGTGGTGGCGCCGGCACGCACCCTGGGGCACCTCCGAGCAGAGCTGATCTCGAAGCTGCCCGACAACGTGTCCGTGGACGAGCTCGAAGAAGATCTCAGCTGGCATCCGTCGCCGCGCCTGCGTGACGAGCTCACGCAGCGTGGGCTATTGCCCGAGCTTGCTAGGGCCTAGTCTGGGCCTTGCCTCACCCCCAGCCCCACGTGCAGGAGTCTCAGCGAGTACGCGCCTGGAGCCTCGAGGTCGACGAGGTCTTGCGGCTCCTTGGCTCGACGCGCGGGGGGCTCGATGCCAGCGAGGCTCACGAACGACGCTTGCGAGACGGGCCCAACCGTCTGAGGGAGCACAAGTCTCGTAGCCTGGTGGCGATACTAGTCGCTCAACTCCAGAGCGTGCTGGTCGTGCTGTTGGCCCTGGCTGTCGTCGCCTCTTTCGCGATGGGCCGCATCGTGGAAGGCGTCGCGGTGGCGTTGGTGATCGTCCTCGACACCGTCATCGGCTTCGCGATGGAGGCGCGAGCGACGCGTTCGATGGAGGCCCTGCGCCAGCTGGGACAGGTGACCGCGACGGTGCGTCGAAGCGGCGAGCACCTGCGAGTCCCGGCGAGCGAGCTGGCGATCGGCGATCTGGTGATCGTCGAGGCCGGGGACATCGTCGCTGCAGACTTGAGGATCGTCGAAGCAAGCAAGCTGCAGGTCGACGAGTCGTTGCTGACCGGTGAGTCCCTGCCGGTGGAGAAGGGGGGGAGAAAAAAACCGCGAGGAAACACTGCTGGCGGAACGGAGCTCCATGCTGTTCAGCGGCACCAGCGTAACCCGAGGCGCTGGGGAAGGCGTCGTCGCTGCGATCGGGATGGGGACGGAACTGGGGCAGATCTCGCGCCTGGTTGCTGAGGTAAAGGACGAGTCGACCCCCCTCGAGCGCCGGCTCGAGGAGCTGGGGAGAAAACTATCGTGGATCACACTCGGTGTGGCGTTCGTCGTGGCCGTGGTCGGAGTGATCGGAGGTCGACCGCCGCTCTTGATCCTCGAGACCTCCGTTGCGCTCGCGGTGGCGACGGTGCCGGAGGGACTACCCATCGTCGCGACGCTCGCGCTGGCGCGCGGCATGGCGCGCATGGCGCGTCGCAACGCCCTCTGTGCGCAGTTGTCGGTCGTCGAGACGCTCGGGGCCACGAGCGTGATCCTCACGGATAAGACCGGGACCTTGACGCAGAACCGCTTGGCGGTGGAGGAGCTCGTGATCGATCACCAGCGCATCGTCGTGGAAACCTCCACCAGCGGGGAGCACTTCTTCCACGATGGGAAGGTCGCGAGCGGGCGGCTCCTGGAGCTGTTGCGAAGGGCGCTACGCGTCGGGGTGCTCTGCAACGATGCTCATCTGACTGCAGAGCGTGAAGGCGTTGGTGAGCCCCTCGAGGTTGCTCTGCTGCTAGCCGGAGCGAAGGCCGGGCTGGAGGCGGACGAGCTGAACGGGCACACGCCTGAAGTCCGTGAGGAAGCGTTTGACCCCCAGGTCCGCATGATGGCAACGTTCCACGAGCGAGGGGATTCAGGATTCCTGGTCGCCGTGAAGGGTGCTCCGGAGGCGGTGGTCGCCGTGTGTCGTGACGTGATCACGCGGAAGGGAACCGTCTCGCTAGATGCGAAGCGTCGCAGCCGTTGGCTGGATCACAACCAGCAGCTGGCCTCCCGCGGCCTGCGCGTCTTGGCGTTGGCGGAACGCGTCGCCGTCGAGCTGACCGAGCCGCCCTACGAGCACCTCACGCTGCTCGGCCTGGTGGCGATGGCGGACCCACCCCGTTCCGAGGTGCGTCAGGTGCTCGAGGACTGCCGCGCTGCTGGAGTGCGTGTGGTGATGGTCACGGGCGATCAAGCGCCCACGGCGCTGCGCGTGGCGGAGTCCGTGGGCCTCGTGAGTTCTGACTCCCGAGCTTGCGTGCTTGGGCTAGATCACGAACTCTCCAAAGCGGAGGAGCAGCAGATCGTGGACTCCGACGTGATCGCCCGCGCGTCGCCACGTCAGAAACTGGAGGTCCTCGGGACCTATCAGAAGGGCGGCGCGGTGGTGGCCATGCTCGGAGACGGCGTGAACGACGCCCCAGCGCTGCGCCGGGCGAATATCGGCGTCGCGATGGGACGCGGAACGCAGGTCGCCCGGGAGGCGTCCGACCTCGTGCTGAACGACGATCGACTATCCACCGTGGTGGTCGCGATCGGTGAAGGCCGGATCATCTTCGAGAACATCCGTAAGTTCGCGCTCTACCTGCTGTCCTGCAACGCCAGCGAGCTGGGCGCCGTCGGCGTGGCTGCGCTGATTGGCCTCCCGCTCCCAGTGCTCCCGCTCCAGATCCTGTTCCTTAACCTGGTGACTGACGTCTTCCCCGCGCTCGCTCTGGGCGCCTGCGAGGGTCAGGGCCGTGCTCTGCGACTCGCGCCGCGTGCTCCGGACGAGGGCGTGCTGGAGCGTCGACACTGGTTGGCGATTGCGGCGCACGGCGGCTTCATTGCGGCGCTGGTGCTGGGGAGCTTGATCTTGGCCCGTTCGGGCTTTGGGTTGACTCCCCGGGGCGCCGTGAGCGTCTCGTTCGCGACGCTCGGATTCGCACAGCTGACCCATGTGTTCAACATGCGCGGAGATGATTCCCCGTGGATCAAGAACGAGGTAACGCGGAACCTCTGGGTTTGGGGAGCGGTGTTCTTCTGCGTGGGGTTGCTCTTGGCTGCGCTCTACCTGCCACAGCTCGCTACAGTGCTGGATACGGAGGCCCTGGACGCTCGAGGCTGGGCGGTCGTCTTCGTGGGGAGTCTGCTGACGCTGCCGTTCGGAGCACTGGTGCGGCGCCTCGTGGGTCAGCCGGGACCTGAGTCCCTCAGAGCTTGAGCCCCGGCTACGGCTTCGAGTAGCTCGCTCGTGATACGCTCTTGGCGCGCCGTACGCCAATCGTGAGCGAGCTCCTCGAGGCGACGATCACAAGCTAGCTTCGCTCGTTCCGCTGCCAGCATGCGCGCGGAGATCTCGCTGCACAAAGACTCAGCGACCGCGGCGCTCAGCTGACTGCTCACCGCCTCCACGAGCACCGCGTCCACAACGTCGGTCGGGGGAGAGAACGTATCTGGGTGGAAATGTAACAACGGGCCGCGGCGAAACACGAGCCGGCTCTCGCGCAGCTGACCGTTCAGCGTCGCGATGTGGTGCAGCGCTACGGAACGCTCTCCTGCATGTTCCAGGAGCGCCGTCGCGACGGCGCGCCCCACCGCGTCCGCCTCCGTGACGACGCTCGCGCCAGGCAGCTCGAAGAGCGTGCGGCTGGCGACGGTCGGCTCACGCAGAGCGAGCTCGGTGAAGCGCGTGCCGACGAGTCCCAGCGCTCCCGACCGAGGCAGTCCTCGGGCAGTCCGTGCGGGGAGCGAGCCGGAATAGGAGCGCTCGGGACCGATTATCACGTGCAAGACGCGCTCGGTTGCGACAGGCGGTGCAGGCTGGGCGATTCGACCAAGCGCACGCTGCACCCACTCGACGTAAGTGCGCGCCTCGCGCGCTGTGCTCTCCGCCAAGGGAAGCTCCGCGCGCGCCAGGGACCAGATGGCGTG
Source organism: Polyangiaceae bacterium (assembly GCA_050183255.1). Taxonomy (GTDB): domain Bacteria; phylum Myxococcota_A; class Polyangia; order Polyangiales; family Polyangiaceae; genus JAHBVY01. Next base: position 21,870 of record JBFXBK010000086.1, read on the forward strand.
GACGACTTCGCGCACCGCACCGACGGCCGCCGAGCGTCGCTCGATGGACTCCATGTCCTCGCGATCAGTCGACATCGATCGTCACTTCGACCCCCTCGGAGATCGAGGTGGGGTAGCTGTGTTCTACGAACTCGCGGATCGCTCGCTCGATTGCGCGTCTCGAGTCCGCCGCCAGGGTCGCGTCCCGTTCGACGCTGAGGCGGACGTTCGCGAGGTCGAGTTCGGTGGCGCGAACCAACGCGTCTGCGAATCCTGGGACTTCGTCCACAGGGACCCGCAGGAGCTCCTGAGTCTGCGCCAGCACCAAGCGTACGACCTCCTCCCAGACACTGAGCGGTGCGAGACGCGGAGCGCGCAGCAGGGCGCGGATCCGGCGTCCAGTCTCGATGCGTGCCTGGGTCTCGGCCTCGAGCCGAGTACCCAGGCGGCTGAAGCTCTCGACTTCGAGGAACGATGCGTATTCGAGCCGCAACCGCCCCGCGAGCTCACGAAACGCGGGAGCCTGCGCGCGAGACCCGACGCGACTGACCGACAGACTCGCGTCGATTGCAGGTTTCTGCCCGGAAACGAATAGATCTCGAGAGAAGACGAGCTGACCATCCGTGATCGAGATCAAGTTGGTCGGGATGTAGGCGTTGAGCCTGCCGCCTTCCAGTACAGCCACGGGGAGCGCCGTCAGAGAGCCTCCGCCCGCGTCGGTGGAGAGCTGCGCTGCCCGCTCGAGGAGCCGCGCGTGCAAGTGGAAGATGTCGCCCGGGTACGCCTCGCGCCCGGGCGGTCGATGCAGTAGCAGCGAGAGCTCCCGCCAGGCGATCGCGTGGGCCGTGAGGTCGTCATGGACCACCAGCGCGTGCTCGCCCCGATGCATGAAGTACTCTGCGATGGCGGTGCCAGTAAAAGGCGCGAGGTATCGCATGCCTGGCGGCAGATCGTCGGGCGCCACGACCACTACCCAGCGACCGCCAGCGCTGCGCAACGACTCGACCAGTTGCCAGGTCTCGACACGCCGGCGACCGATCGCCACGTAGACGCACACCACGTCCGTCTCCCGCTGGCGCAGCAGCGCATCGAGGACGAACGCGGTCTTTCCGGTGCCTTCGTCTCCGACCACCAGCTCGCGCTGCCCTCGCCCGATGGGGAACATGGAATCGACCGCGAGCACGCCGGTGTAGAGCGGAGTGTGCACGTCCGTGCGCTCGAAGATACGCGGCGCCTCGCGCTCGAGAGGCATGAGCTCCCGCGGCTGCTCGAGGGAGAGCCCGTCGACGGGACGACCCAGCGGATCCACGACTCGGCCAAGCAGCTCGTCTCCGACGGCGACGACCGCGGTCTGTTGGAGCGAACGCACTGGAGCGCCAACTTCAGCCTGGTCGGGACGCTGGAGCAGCACGGCCTCGACGCCGCTGGGCCGGAGGCCCAGCACCAAGGCCGTGCCGTGCTGACCGATGCGCAGCACCTCCTCCGCTCCGGCGCCTGGTAGTCCTCCGATGCGCACCACTCCGTCGGCGACGCTGAGCACGCTCCCTTCTTCCCGCGTCAGGACCTGGAACTGGTACTCGTCGACGACCCGCGTCATCGCGCTGCCCACCGAGCGGGCGAGCACCTTCATGGAGGCGTCAGGCAACGCGTGCCTCTCGCTCCAGCAGATTCCGTACGCGATCTCTGAACACGTCGAGCTGCCCAGCGATCGACGCGTCCAGCACGACGTGTCCGACCCGTAGGATCAAGCCGGCGACGAGCGCGTCGTCGTCCCGCAACACGAGGTGAGGTGACTGCTCGAACAGGGCGTTGAGCGCTGCTCGCAACCGCGCGACGGTTTCGGTGGAAGGTAGACGGGCGAAGGTGGCCTCCACCTCCTCGGCTCCCGTCGCCCGCAAGTCCTCCCGCCTCCGTTCGAGCTCCTCGAGCAGGCGGTCGAAGATCGCGCCGTCTACGCCCTCGGGGGAGATGTCCATGAGCATGCGACCGGCGATCTGGGCGCCATGCTCCACCGCTAGCTCCCGCACCCAGTTCGCCGCCGCCTCGCGCTCGACGCTCAGCATCCGGCGCGCCCGGGCGCGCTCCGCGTCCGCGTCTTCTCGAGCCTGGGCAAGCAGGCGCGCGCGCTCTTCCGAGGCACGATGGGTAGCCTCTCGCAGCACCTGGTCACGCAGGCCATCGACCTCGCGACGTTGTTCGTCTGCGCTGCCTTGACGCGCTCTCGCTTCCGCGAGGGCTGCGGCGAGCTCGTCTTCTTGGCGCTTCAGGTCTCCGCGACGCTGCTCGACTCCGCGTTTCAGTGGTCGGTAGACGAGTCGATTCAGGATCCACATCAAGACCAAGAAGTTGGCGATCTCGAAGATGAACGTCGTCAATGAGAATCCCATCGAATTATCCCTACGGCAACAAAGGATTGGCGAAGAGCAGGATGAGTGCGATCACGAGGCAGTAGATCGCCGTGGATTCCACCATCGCCAGACCGACGAAGAGCGTCCGAGTGATGTTGTTGCTCGAGTCCGGTTGTCTGGAAATGGCCTCGAGCGCGCTGGAAACGGCGCGCCCTTCGGCGAGCGCCGGACCCACGGATCCGATGGCCATCGTCAGACCAGCAGTCACGATACTCGCGATGGCGATCCAGTCTTGGGCTGTCATGCTTTCCTTGCTTTCGAGAGGATGGGTTGGCGCTCGGCGCTCTCCAGGGAGCTCGCCGCGAACACCAGGGTGAGGACGCCGAAGATGTAGGCTTGGACCACGGCCGTGAGCGCGGACAGCAACATCAGCGGCACCGGGATCAGGAGACCTGCGAGGTAGAGGAAGATCGCGCTGATCAAGGCGCCGCTCAGCATGTTGCCGAACAGACGCAAGGCCAGAGCCAACGTGCGACTGATTTCGCCGATCACGTTGAAGGGGAGCAGAAACGGGCTCGGCTCGACGTAGCGTTTCAAGTAGCGGAGGCCCTGTTGCCGCAGGGCGTGGACGTGGCCTGCGCCGAACGAGATCAAAGCTAGCGCGGCCGCCAACGACAGGTCTCGGGTCGGACTCGAGAGGCCCGGGAGCAGGCCAACTAGGTTGGCCGCACCGATGAAGAGCCAAAGCGTGAGGATGAGAGGGACCAGCGCCCGGGTGTCGGTGTTCGTGGTCTCGAGGATCGATCGTTCCAAGACCTCGTAGGTCAACTCCAGGCTCTCTCTGGCCGCTTGGTTGAGCATCGCGAAGCGCAGCAGGGCAAGCAGGGCGGCGCTCAGCAGGATCGCCACCAGCATCGTGTCCGTGACCGCGATCGGTCCCAGCTTCAGCAATTCCTTGGGGAAAGGTTGCATGCCCCGCCTACCTCCGCTCCAGGCGGCGCGCCGCCAGCGCGAGCCACGCGACGTGCAGCGCTGCGAGACTGCCCGCCGCAGCCCATGCTGCCGGTCGGGCGATCGCCGCGGCGCACAGCACACAGACTGCCGGGATCGCGATTCCCAATGGATAGGTGACGAGGATCAGGGTGGCGCGCTGCGCGCGGATCTGATCAGCGCGCCAGCGGGTGAGGAGCAGGTGCAGCGTGCCACCCAGGGCCCCGAGCGCCGCTCCGACAACCAGGCTCCAATCACTCATCGCTCCTCCTCGTCTTGATCACGGACGCTCGGGCGTAGCTGGTGCCAGACCGCGTATCCTCCAACGCCGACCCCCACTACGATCAGGGCCACGGCCAATGCCGGCTGACCCACGACTCGCGCGGCGAAGCGTCCGACGAACGTGAAGAACACCACCGGAATGACGAACAGCCAGCCGAGCACTCCCACGTGCACCAGGTTCTGCCAGAAACCTCGAGGTTGGCGGCGTGCTTGCTCCATGCGCTCGACCTTGCGCTTGACGGTGCCGAGGAAGGGATCCGGAGGCTTGGAGGTCATGCTCGTTCCTCCTGGACCAGGCGCCGCAGTGCCTCGCGGATGAGGTCCCCTAACGCCTCCTTGCGGATTCGGCCTTGAGTGCTTCGTGTCTCGAGCAACCGCTCGAGTTGCTCGCTCAGGGACTCGAGGTTGCGACTCATCGTGGCGTCTTGTGTCATCACACGGCAGCGGCCGTCCTCGAGATCGAGCAGGCCGCCGGCCAGCGCGACGAACGCCTCTCCCTCGGCGTCCGTGAAGACCAAGAGCCCCGGCGGTAGGATCGCGATCAGATCCGTTCGTCCTGGGGAGATGCCGAACCAGCCGTCAAGGTCTTCCGCGCGGATCCGATCTACTGGAGTGTTCAGCACGATCCCGCTCGGCGTGCGCAGCGCCAGGCTCAGGGGTTTCATGCCCGTCCTCTCCCCCCGAGATCCCCGATCATGTAGAGTTGCTGTTCATCGATTTCATCGCAAGCCCCGGCCAAGATCTGCTCACAGCCTTCGAGCGTGCTTTCGATGGGGACGCGTACGCCAGGTCGACCCGTGAACGCCTCGGACACGGTGAAAGGCTGGGTCAGGAATCGCTCGAGGCGCCGCGCTCGCCGGACGAGCGTGCGATCCTCGGCCGCCAACTCGTCGAGCCCGAGCATCGCGATCACGTCTTCGAGATCATGATAGCGGGTGAGGGTGCGGCGCACGTCGCTGGCGACGCCGTAGTGGCGGTGGCCGATCACGTGAGGGTCGAGCAGACGCGACTCGGAGCGCAGCACGTCGACGGCTGGATAGAGCCCCGCGGAAGCCATCTTGCGTGAAAGGATGACCCGTGTGTCCAGGTGCTCCACGACGGCCATCGCGCCCGGGTCGTTGAGATCGTCCGCCGGGACGTACACAGCCTGCACGCTGGTGATCGCTCCGGCGTCGGTGGATGCGATGCGTTCCTCGATCTCGGCGACTTCCGTGGCGAGCGTCGGCTGGTACCCCACGCGAGAGGGTAGGCGTCCTACCAGCGCCGACGTTTCGGTGCCCGCCTGCACGAAGCGGAAGATGTTGTCGATCAGCAGCAGCACGTCTTTGTGCTCTTCATCGCGGAAATACTCAGCGATGGTCAGCGCTGCGTGAGGCACCCGAAAGCGCGTGCCTGGGGGCGCGTCCATCTGACCAAAGACCATCGCGGTGCGCTCGAGCAATCCGGACGTTTCGAACGCTTTCCACAGCTCGTGTCCCTCCCGGATACGCTCCCCGACGCCCGCGAACACCGACACGCCGTGCTGGGACTCCGTGATCGCCCCGACGAACTCCATCAAGAGCACTGTCTTCCCGACGCCCGCGCCACCGAAGAGGCCCGTCTTGCCACCGCGAGCAAAGGGGCACATCACGTCGATGGCCTTGAGTCCCGTGAAGAGCGGCTCGACCACGGCGCGATGGGTGTGGAGCGGCGGCGCCTGGCGATGAATCGGGTGCTGTGCAACTGCCTCGACGGGCCCGCGTCCGTCCAGTGGTACCCCGCGGCAATCCACCACGCGCCCGAGGAGTTTTGGACCAACGGGCACGCTGAGGCTCGATCGCGAGGACCTCACGCGCATCCCCCTGACCAAGCCCGCGCTGTCCTCCAGTGCCAAGCTCCGCACCCGGAACTGACCCAGCTGCGCTTGAACCTCCAGCGTGCGGCTTCGAGGCTCCTCCACCGTCAGCGCGTCGCGCACGCGCGGCACGCTCGAGCCGTCGAAGCGCACGTCGACGACGCTGCCGTGGACCGCGTCGATCACCCCGTGCATGCGCGGCCGACCTCCATGGGGGTCCACCGAGCAAGATCTGGACCGGCATTTTCACCGAGCTTGATCGGGGAATCCCGCAGGTTCTGCGTTCTGGCTAGTTGCTATGCGCGTTCGGTCGCGAATATCGCGTCGCCACTCTCCCGAGCTTGCTCGCCCTCACGGCACACGCAGCGGCAGAGCGT
>JBFXBK010000087.1:0-27642 GCA_050183255.1 Polyangiaceae bacterium
CGCTTGCGCAAACTGGCTGCAGCGATGCCTGAGATTGCTTCCCTCACCCCCAGACCTGAGAGAGGCGGCAAGAGGATGTACGGAGGCGAAAGCCCCGGCGCGGATTGAGTGGCGCGCGAGTTTGGGGAGTCGCGCAGCGATTGGCGGCTTGGGCCAGAAGAGTGTTGCGTTCCGGGGGGGATGTGGCAGAGCATCGCGCGCGTTGCCGGCCTGCCGTGCATCGTTCGTAGCCTGTTCCTTTCGCGCCTGTCTCCGATGACCCGCGCGGTCCTGTCGTCCTCCCACGAACTGGGTGGAGCGTCCCTGCGGAGCGACTTCGGCGACCACGGAGCAGGTCGACAGCAGCCCGCCCGGTCTGATTGGCGGGTGTCTACTGGGCCGTCGAAGTGGACCGATTCGTCCGCCCCGAGGCTGCCGCTGGAGAAGCGTGCAGCGCTTACGCCATGCCAAGTCGACCGCGTCGCTTACCGCTGTTCGCTGATTTATCTGCTTTAGCCCGTCTGTTTGAGTTCCGGACGGTGTCCCGCTGGGTGGGCCTGGGCCTGCTCGTCGGGATCATCGCGGGGCTCACCGCGGCACTGTTCTACTTCTGCATGGATTGGCTGAAGTCGTTCGTGCTGACGGACCTCGCCAACTACCACCCGCTGGAGCCTGCGGGTGAGAAGCCGATTGGTCATCACGTGGCCAACGGCGACGTGCGACGCTGGCTCCTAGTCTTGGCGCCCGCGATCGGTGGGCTCATCAGCGGATTGCTGGTGTTCACCTTCGCGCCCGAGGCGGAGGGACATGGCACCGATGCGCTGATCGACGCGTTCCACCACAAGCGGGGCAAGATCCGCGGCCGCATCCCGCTGATCAAGGGCATCGCCTCGGTCGCGTTGATCGGTACCGGTGGTAGCGCGGGTCGCGAGGGACCGATCGCTCAAGTCGCTGCGGGCATCGCGTCCTTGTTGGGGCGCCTGATGAAGCTGTCCGTGAAAGAGCGCCGGCTCCTGCTCCTCGCGGGTGCGGCGGGCGGCATCGGCGCCATCTTCCGCACTCCGCTTGGCGCGGCGCTGTTCGTGGTGGAGTGTCTGTACAGCGATGACTTCGAGGTGGAAGGCCTGGTGCCCACCGTCCTCGCGTCGGTGGTCGCGTACTCTGTGTTCACGATGATCTTCGGCGAGGGGAAGATGTTCGCCGTTGAGCCGGCGTACGCGTTCAAGCCGATCCAGCTGCCTCTATTTCTGGTGATGGCGGTCGGCGCCGCGCTGATCGGTGTGCTCTACATCAAGGTCTTCTATGGGATGCGGGACAAGGTGTTCCATCCCCTGAAGGTACCCAACTGGAGCAAGCCGATGATTGGCGGCTTGGCGGTAGGACTGCTCTCGCTGGTTGCTCCCCAGGCGCTGGGCGCGGGCTACGGCTGGCTACAGGAAGCGCTGCTCAACACCCACGGAGCGCTGCCTGTGGGTTGGTGGGGCGCGCTCGCGTTCTTGGGCATCGCGCTGTTGAAGGTGCTGACCACGTCCCTGAGCGTGAACTCGGGCGGCTCGGGTGGTGTGTTCGGACCGTCCGTGGTGATCGGCGGCATGGTGGGCGGAGCCTTCGGGCTCGCGTTTCACCAGATGTTCCCCACCGTGGTGACTCAACCTGGCGCCTTCGTGATCGTGGGCATGGCGTGCTTCGTGGGGGGGGTAGCTCACGCTCCGATCAGCACGCTGGTCATGGCGAGTGAGATGACCGGATCCTACGAGTTGCTGGTCCCCATCATGCTGGCCGAGGTGGTGACCGTGACGCTGATGCGCCGCTTCACCTTGTACGAGAAGCAAGTGCCTTCGCGTCGTGACTCCCCTGCGCACGCAGGTGACTACGTGATGGACGTGCTGGACGAGCAGCGCGTTGCTGAGGTTTACAACCAGCAACTGGCAGTCCATCCGGTGAACGCCTCGACGTCTCTCGAGGGTATCCTGCGCAAGGCTTCCGAGAGTCGTGGAGCGGTTTTCCCTGTGGTTAATGAACAGGGCGAGGTCACCGGCATCATCACGCTGGACGTGCTGCGCGAGTACTTCTTCGATGAAGAGATGGGCGCGCTGGCTATCGCTGCGGACTTCGCTCAGCCCCACGCCTGGGTGCATCCCGACGACACGCTGAGCGCTGCTCTAGAGCGCTTCGCAGAGACCGGCTACCCGCAGTTGCCAGTGTGCAACCACGGCGAGCCGAACAAGATCTTGGGGCTGTTGGGCTATGATGATGTGCTTCACGCGTACAGCCGCGCCATCGTGAAACGCCGTCTGGAGCCGGACGAGCCTGCGAGCGAGGCCTTTGCCAGCCCTGCGCCGCTGGTGCCTCCGATGGACTCAGACGACGTCCGCTCCAAGGCCTAGGAGTCGGCGTTCTTCAATTTCCGCAGAGAATCGTAGGTGCCGCGGCGTGATACGGCTGAGCCGGTGAGGTCAATCTTCTGGCGGATCGTCCGGGCTCAAGGGGCGCATGGGCTGGGTGTCTCGCGGCCAGCTCACGTTGCCGGTAGCCGGTACCTCGCTCGATGTCGGCTGCACCGGTTCGTAACCGGTGGGCGGCAGTGGAGCGGTGGCCGGGGGAGCATCTGAGGGAGCGATTGCCGCTGCATGGGTCACGGACAGCGGCTGCATCCGCTCCGTCTGGCGTGGCATGGCGGCACCTGCGGGCATCGGGATGCGACTCTCCGGTTCGTCGTCGTCCACTGCGGGAAGCGCCCGCTTGATGATCGGGAAACCAACGGCGAACACCAGGATGGTGGTGAAGACACAGGCAAACACCAGCACCGGTAGACCTTCGGTGCCCTTCACACCAGCGGACATCGGCAGGGTAGCGAGCACGCCAGCGGCCATTCCCCGGGGCATGGCTACGGCCGCCATGCGCTTCTCGGCTGGACTGAACTTGCTGCCCAACGTGCCTAGGAACACCGAGGGGATACGTGCGGCGAATAGGACCAAGCCAAGGAACACACCGAACACAATCAAGCCCCACGGCGGACCGAGCATGGCTCCAATGAAGACAAAGAAGAACGACTTGATCATGAATGCCATCTGGCGATGGAACCCGCGCACTTCGGTGTCGAGCTCAGCAGGTTCGGCGAGGCCGATCTTCGAGGAGATGGAGCCGGCGTTGCCCAAGATGATCGCTACCGTGAGGATCCCCAGCGCCGCGCTGCCCTCAGCGTGATCGATCACCACGTACAGGACGAGCAGCGCAGCCAGAGTGATCGGGTACGCATGCTCGCTGCCGCGCAGAAAACGCAGTAGGAGCAACCAGACCAGTCCCGCGACGCCGCCGATGGCCAGGCCGATGCCGAAGGACTTTAATAGGGAGATCGCGGGTGCAGCCGCGCCGCCCGCACCCTTGAGTAGCAGGTCGATGATGGCTGCGGTGCCGACCACACAAAACGCGTCGGTGAGCGCACTTTCGATGTTGACCAGATTCGCGAGGGGCGCGGGTAGTCGCGCCTGAGCCATGGCCGGCATGATGATGATGGAACTCGACCCGCCCAGGATGGCACCGAGCAACAGTCCGTGGGTCCAGCTCCAGCTCTCGGGAAGCAGCCCGAAGGGCCAGCGCCCCAGCATGCTCAGCGCTGCGACGACCAACGTGGCGAACAAGAAGCTCAACACCGCCAGCAAACTGGAGCGGGGCGCGGCCTTGCCGATCTCTCCGAGGCGGAGCTTGCTGCCGCCTTCGAACAGCACGACCACCAAGGTGATTGCTGCGAAGAACGGCGCGACGCTGGAGAGCATCTCACGCGTCAACAGCCCACTGATTGGTCCAAGGACGATGCCTGCCAGGATGAGCCAAATCACGTCCGGGATGTTCGTGCGCTGAAAGATCAGCTCGCCGACCGCGCCAATGGCGAAGATGCCAGCGACAGCTAACAAGAAAAGCGCAACCGGATCCATCGCCCGACTCTAACCCGCTTTCTGCGTCTGGAAAGCACGACGCGCGGCTCGAGCTCGCGGACGCAGCTCAGCTCACTCGACGTCAGCCGCAGGTACCGCCAGGCTGACAGCGCTCGCCGGGGCCACAGGTAGTGGCGCCGCAGTGGCACACGTTCGAGCTACACGTTCCAGCAGAGCCGGCGTTGCAGCTTGCATCGCCGTTGCACACGCAAGAGCTGCTGGCGCAGTTGAAGCCGGGGGGGCACGTGTGGCCACAAGCACCGCAGCTCGTGGCGTCGCTGCTGAGGTTCTTGCAGCCGGATTCACAGCATGTCTGGCCGCTTCCGCAGCCACTGCCTCCATTGCACGAGCAAGTGCTCTGCCCGCTGTTGTTGATGCAGCGTTCGCCTGGTTTGCAGACCTGATCAGCGCCGATCCGTGAACACTCGCAGATCCCCGAGGAGCAGGTCGCGTTGCCGCCGGCGTTGCAGTCACCGTTGGAGTCGCAGCCGCAGGTGCTCGAGCCGCAAACGAATCCACTCACGCAGCCTTCACCGCACGCGCCGCAGGAAGAAGCGTTCGCGGATACGTTCGTCTCGCAGCCGTCATCGGTCCCGGTTGGTGGCTGAGCACAATTGCCGTAGCCGACGTCGCAGGTCGAGTTGCAGACACCAAAGCTGCACGACTTGCTGAGCACGTGGTCGCTCGAGCAACCGCGGCCGCACGCACCGCAGTTGCGAGTGTCTGTGAGGGTGTCAATCTCACAGCCGTCATCAGCGCTGGGAGCAGCCGGCTGAGTGCAGTTGCCCCTTCCGGTAGAACAGGGGGAGTTGCAGAGCCCGCCGCTACAGCTGGTGCTGCTCGTCCCGCTGGTTGAACAAGGGCGCCCGCAGGCGCCGCAGTTCTGCGGGTCCGACGCTAGGATGCTCTCGCAGCCGTTGTCATTGGCGGGGGCCGCGGGCTGGGTGCAGTTGCCGAAACCAGCCCCACAGATCGAGTTGCACAAGCCTGCGTTGCAGCTGCGGGTTGTGGTGTTGGCGTAGGAGCACGCGCGTCCGCACGCGCCGCAGTTGTCGGCGCTGGTATTCAGGTTGGCTTCGCAGCCGTCGTCCGCCACTGCGCCGGGCGGCTGTAGGCAGTTGCCGAAACCTGCCTGGCAAGTGGAGGTGCAGCTGCCGCCGGAGCACACGCGCGTGGCGACGTTCGTTCCGCTGCAGGCGCGTCCGCAGGTGCCGCAGTTGTCGAGGTTCGTGGAGAGCTCGGCCTCACAACCATCGTCTGGGGCGGGCGCAGCCGGGCGATTGCAGTTGCCTTTCGTGCCCGTGCAAGTGGAGGTGCACAGACCCGCTGTGCAAACCAGCGTCTGCACCCCGGAGGTCGAACACGTGCGTCCGCAGCCGCCACAGTTGAGCGCGTCAGTGGACGTTGAAACCTCGCAGCCGTTGTCAGCAGCGGGAGCGGTTGGAGTCGTGCAGTCGCCGAAGCCTGAGTTGCAAATGGGAGCACAGGTTCCACCCATGCAGAGACGAGTCTGCGTGTTCACGGAGGAACACGCTCGATTGCACACGCCGCAGTTGTCCGGGCTCGTGCCTAGGTTCGTCTCGCATCCGTTGTCCGGGCTGGGAGCGGCGGGGCTACTGCAGTCACCCATGCCAGAGGAGCACGACGGGGCGCAGACCCCGTTGGAACAGGCTCGAGTTGCGACTCCCGAGCTGGAGCACGCCCGTCCGCAAGTGCCGCAGTTGTCCGGATCCGTCTTGAGGTTCCGTTCGCAGCCGTTGTCGGGGTTGTTGTCGCAGTCCGCGAAACCGGAGTCGCAGCTCAGGACCTTGCACTCACCGGCGATGCAGGTGCCGGTGGCGTTTGCCGGCGCGCACGCGTTGTCGCAAAAGCCGCAGTCAGAGAGCGAAGTCTGGGTGTTCGTGTTGCAGCCAGTTCCATCACAGTCCGCGAAACCCGTCGGGCAAGACGAGAGTTCACAGGTTCCGGTCTTGCAAGTCCAGTTCCCGGAGGAAGCGAAGCAGTCGTTGACGCAGCTGCCGCAAGCTCGGGGGTCGGAGTCCGTGTTGGTGTCGCAGCCGGTTGATGGATCGTTGTCGCAGTTGGTGTAGCCCGCGTCACAGCTGTCGACTTCGCACTGCGAGTTCTCACAGCGAGCGCTTGCGTGGGGCAGGGCACAGCCGCGGTCACACGCACCGCAGTTGCTCACGTCATTCGCTAGATTGATTTCGCAGCCGTCCCCCGCGTCGGTGTTGCAATCTGCGAAGCCGGTATCGCACGTGTTGATGGTGCAGGCGCCGGCGGAGCATGCTGCCGTGGCGTTCGGGACCCCACAAGGATCGCAGCCAGTTGCCGTGCAACCGTAGGCTGGGTCGTCGGCAGCAACGCATTCTCCACCGCACGCCTTGAAGCCGGAGTCACAGGCACCGGTGCCGCCAGTACCTGCCATCCCGGCGCTGCCTGACGCTCCGCCACTGCCCGCTGCGCCCGCGTCGCCGCCGCTCGCACTTCCGGCGCTTCCACCCGCCGCTCCTGCGCTGCTTCCTGCTGCGCCCCCTTGACCAGAGCCGCCCATCGACCCGGCATCTGCGTCGACATAGAACGAGTCGAAGTCCTGGGTGCAGGCGCCCAGGCTCGCGACGCCGATAGCTGCTGCCGCGAGTGCAACTCGGCTCGAAGCCTTCAGCCACGCACGCATCAGAAATTCCCTTCGTAGCCCACGAAGCCGGGACTCATGGTCACGCGCCGTGCAAGTCGCACTGCAGGGTGCCGCCTACCAGAAGACGCGGAGCTACCTGACTGCTGATCCATGAAGTAGAGCACGGCGGCAGCCCCGAGCCCCACGAGGCCGACTCCAAGTCCGATGTTGGCGATCGTTTGCTCGCGCTTGCCGCGGTCGATCAGATCAGCGCTGCCAGCCGGGCAAGCGTTGTCAGCGCAGTCGCTCTCCAGCTGGGAGTGTGTGGATTGGCTCATCAATCCGGCCACGCCGAAGGTGATCAACCCCACACCTCCCACACCGGCTGCGATGTAGCTGAACTCGCGGTAGGGCGGCTTGTCTCCGCGCGGATCTAGTTCGTGGTCTGCGGCGACTTCTGGCGCGGGGTCATTCGAAGCCGTTGACGACCGCGGCGCGCCCTTCCCGGCTGTCTCCCAAGGGACGATGCTCGCCGGGCCTTCCTCGGCGCTGGTCAGGTCGAGCTCCACGGTCTTTGCATCCCCCACCTGGATCTGCACAGGGCGCCACGCTCGCCTGCCGCCTGGGAGGCGGGCGACGACGTGAACCAGGCCTGGTTTCACTGCAACGCCCCGCCACAGCGTTTGCGGAACCTTGCGTTGTCCGACCCACACCTCGAGCGCGGTCCCGCCGGTCACCTCGATGCTGACCGATGCAACCTTGGAGCGTAGATCTCGGAGTTCGGCTTCGGCGCTCTCAGCGGTGCCTGCGTACTTCGGAATTCGCTCCGCGAGATGAGCCGCGTCCCGTTGGGTCTGGGCCATTTGCTCGAACGCCATTTCCGTCTCGCCAGACTCCCGCAGGGCGCGGGCATACATCAGCCGCGCATTGGGGCTCGCGACGACCTCCAGACTCGCGAGGAAGGACTTGGCCGCTTGGGCAAACCGCTTCGCTTCATAGTGCTCCACGCCCGCGCTGTACGCTTGCTGAGCCTGCGTGCGCTCATCGGCGTTCGCTTGCTCCGGGGAAACGCCGTCGGCGCGGGCGCTACTCACCTGTAAACCGAGCGACATGCAGCACGCGAGACCGAGCGCATACCGACTCCAGTGCGAACCAAGGCAGCGAAGCGAACGGGGAGGTGGGACATTAAGCATGAGCAATCTCAAGGTCGCGTCGCCTGGGATCGGCGGTGTCGGGGGCGGCAGCGCGTAGGGGCGGCGGAACTGGGGGCCACTAGCAACATTCTGAAGAGCGCCGCAGGCCTTCCAAAGGCAGTGGGAGGTGGATCACTTCAACTCCCAGACTGGACACGAAGTAGCGTGCCATGGGACCCAAGAACGACACACGCGTCGATTGTCGTCGGTCATTCCGCTGGTTTCAAGCCGGCGCTGTTGCTCGCACGGGTGACGTTCGCGGATCAGGGTAGCTCGGGGAAGGCGGTTTCCTTACAGAATGCGCCTTGCGCGGGCCGCACTTCCATATCGAAACGCACCCCCCTCTCCGGTGAAGCCGCAAAGGCTTGACGGAGCGCTTCGCCTCACTGTGCGACGAGCTGGCCCACGCGGAGCAGGCGGCTACTGACCCAGCGGCGGTGCCGCGCAGGTGGTTCGACCTGTGCAAGTGTCGGATTGACTGAGGCTGGTCTCGCTGGGTTCGTGCGGCTATAACGCATAGCGTGAGTGATCCCCGCTCTCGGCGAGGAGCCGATCCTGGCGACGACTACGAGCCCCCTGCGTCCGCACGCGAAGTGGCGGGGGTTCATGCGCCGGTGCGCGCGACTCAGACGGCGGAGCCAGGCCCCAGCGTTGTCGTGAGCGAGCCTGGCGCTCAGCAGTATCAAGAGAAGTGGACCGACGCGACCATCGTCACCAAGCGGCGCCCTGCACAGGGTCGACCCAGCATGGCGAGCCTGTCGGGTCAGGCGCCCAAGCGAACGAACTGGGTTTCGGTCGGGATCTGGGTTGCCGTGGGTGTCGCAGCTTTCGGTCTTGGAGGCTTGCTGACGCACCTGAAGAGTTCGGGCAGCGGGAGCGGCACGGTCGTGCAAGCATCCGGGCCTGGGGAGGTGCAGGCTGCGAACCCGACCGCGGCACCGACCCCGCAGCCTACGGCCGAAGAGCTCGCGGCCAGCGAGGACGCCGCCGCTCCGGAGGCGATTGCGGAACCCGAGGCGGAAACCCTCGATCCGAGCGAGCTTAAACAAGCGCCGAAGAAGGCGCTGCCGCGGGCGACGGCCAAGCCTGCCGCCGCCCCGCCACAAGCCACGGCGCCGAAGGTCTCGGCGCCCGCGAAGGCTGGTATCCCCTCGGAAATATAAAAGTATGGCTCAGTACCCTCCAGGCGGTTTCGCCCCACCGCCCCCCGGTGGATTTGCTCCGCCCCCGCCGCCCATGTACGGCTCCGGCGGTCAGCCGCCGAAGTCACCAAAAACCGGACTGATCGCGTTGATTGGCTGTGCGAGCGTGCTCGTCGTGGCGGTCGGCGCAGTGGCGGCCGGCGCGATGCTGTGGGCGACTTCATCCTCCCCGGGGCCGAGTCCGGTCGCCGCAGGTCCAGCGGTGGCCGCGCCCGGTGGCACGTGCTCGAAGACGGCGGACTGCTGCCGAAAGATCGTTCAGGCGAGCGGAGGGGATCCCGCCGCGTTGAAGAGCTGTGACAACTTCCTTCAGCTGGCGGATACCAACTGCAGCGCAGCGCTCGAGGGGTACAAGAAATCCGCCACGCTGCTCCACCTACAGTGCGACTAGACGCCACCAGCACTCATTGCCATGCGGCAATGTATCTCCGGCGAAGCGTGGTGTTCGAAGCAACAGCGCACTACCAGCGCCGTCCCTCGGGCGCATCCCGCAGCTTCACGGCGTCGCCGCGGATCTCTGCATTGGGTATGCCCTCGCTGAGCTTCGAGTAGAGGCGCTTCATGCGCTTGAAAGCGTCGCGTTCGCCAACTAGGTCGTGCTTCTCATGGGGGTCGGCCTCGACATCGAATAGCAAGAACGCTTTGTCGTCGCCGGTCGCGAGCAGCTTGAGGCGACCGTCGATGACTGCGCGCCTGCGGTCTTGCAGGTTGTCCCGCGTCAGATCCACCACCACTGGGCGGGGCTTGGGCTCGTCGCCATCGACTTCACTCACCAGACTCACACCGCGCATCGCCTCTCCTTTCGGGTAGCCCATCAGCTCGAGGATCGTCGGTGCGAGATCGAGGTGGCTGCGGGGCAGCTTGATGCGCTTCGGCTTGGTGCCCGGGACGTGGATCATCAACGGCACGCGTACCAGCTCTTCCCACAGCTCGTAGCCGTGCTTCAGATGGCCGTGTTCGCCGAAGCACTCGCCATGGTCTGCGCTCAAGATCACGCTGGTGTCGCCGCTCTCCAGCACCCAATCGATGAGCTTTCCCACCCACTCGTCCGTGTACCGCACCTCCGCGTCGTACAAGTCGCGTGGCTTGTTGCCAAAGCTGGGCAGGTCGGTGTGTGGCACGTACGGGCTGTGAGGATCCATGAAGTGGACGTAGCCGAAGAACGGTTTGCCCGACTTCTTCGCCGCTTCACGCGCCAAGCCGAGTCGCGTCTTCGCCTGTGCGACCAACCGCTCCGAAGTGACGTTCTTCTCACTGGTGTTCATGAGAAACGTGCCTTCCAGGAGTCGGTGGTCAGTGACGCCCTGATTCAAGCCACTCTGCGGGAAGAAGTAGGCGTGGGCGTGGGTGCCGAAGCTGTAGCTGTCGTGCTTGGTAAGGACCTCCGCGAGGAATTCATTCTCCGGGTACCAGTGCGTGAAGAAGTACCCGTTTCTTGCCATTTCCGAGGGGTAACGACTGGCCAGCAATCCAGCAACAGAGCGTGCTGTGGTTGAAGAAATCGAATAGGCGCGGGTGTAGCTCACGCTCGACTTTTCGAAACGAGTCATCCATGGAGCGATGGCTCGCGGATAGCCGTTCCAGGGCATATCCCAACGCAGGCTATCCACCAGCACCAGCACCACGTTCTGCGCTGGGCGCGACGGTCTTGCCTCTTCCGTGCGCTGCGCAGTAGGGGGAGGGGGAGAGGGTGCCACGTTCGCCGTGGCGGAGCGTCGCTCGTTGCCCGAGGCATCAGACGTGGGCGCTCCGTTGCAGCCTAGTGCGCCGAAAAGGCAGCAGAGACTAGCAACCGCCGTGGTCCTCGAAGCGGGGCTCAATCGGGCCTCGGGTTGCCGTCCGGGACCTCACCGGTGCCGCCGAGTTCTTTCCATACGGCAACAGACCAGCGGTAGCCGCCGGTCCAGCTCGGGTGCCTGCCGTCGGCCATGCGCGGGAGCTTCAGCGCCACGGAGTCGAGGTAGCGGCAGTGCCCGAGGTTCTGCTTCAGCACCGCGATGAAGCCGTAGTCTTCCTTCCACGCGGGGGGACCAATCCACAAGCAGGGACGGCCGCGGGTGTCTTGGACTAGACGCTTGATGGCCGGGACGCGGCGCTCGGGGTTACGGTCGAACAGCTCGTTTGAACCGAGGGAGATCAGGATCAGGTCCGGATCGTATTTGTACATCGCGTCCTGGAGCAGCCGCTTGTTGTCCCAGGACAGCGTGCTCGAGGAAGTGACGCTTTCGATGTAGTACTTGCGGCCGTCGTTCTGGAAGACGGGGCGTAAATAGTTGCCCACGAGGGGCACCATGCTGTCGCCGACGTGCAGCACGCGCTTGGCTTGGGCGGCGGGGACCACTTTTCCGTCGTGCGTGAGGGTGAGGGGGCCAGGGGCCGCGGCCGCGTCAGCAGGCGCGCTGACGACGGGAGCAGGTGGAGGAGCGCTCGGGGCGGCGCTCGGGGCCGCAGAGACGCTGGGGCTCTCGGCACCGGGCTGGGCGGTTGTCTTGCCGTCAGCCGGGTTGCAGGCAACGGCGAGGCTCACCCCCCAAAAAAGCAGCGCAGAAACGGCTGTCGATGGAGCGAGCGCGCGGTGAAACAGGCTGGCCGGGCGCACGGACTTGAAGGCACGAAACACACCGCATTTTGCCCTAACGCGGGTTGGTCGGGGCAAGATCCGAAGCGTGAAAGCGCGCTCACCACACAAGCCAGAGCTGAGCGGGCTGCCGCGCGTGGACCACGTGCTTGCGCAAGGAGCGATTCGCGCGCTCTCCGCTCGTTGGGGCGAGGGTTGGATCAAGCAGCAGGTGCGAGACGCGATCGACGAGCTTAGGCAGGGGCTGCTTCGCGGCGAAGACATGTCACTCGAAGTCGAGCAGGTCGTGACACGCGTGGAGCAGCGCGTTTCCACGGGACCGGGGCTGCGTCAGGTGATCAACGCCACCGGCGTCGTGCTGCACACTGGGCTCGGGCGCGCGCCGCTTGGTTCCGCCGTCAGTCAAGAGCTCGCGGCGATGTCTGACTACTGCGACCTCGAGCTGGATCTGCGGAATGGCAAGCGCAACAAGCGTGGAGCGCTCCTCGGTCGCAGCTTGGCCGCCTGGCTCGGAGCCGAGGCATGCCACTTTACGGGCAACAACGCCGGGGCCGTATTGCTTTGCCTCGCGGAAGTGGCGCGAGGAAAAGAAGTGCTCGTGAGCCGTGGGGAGTTGATCGAGATCGGTGGAGGTTTTCGTATCCCCGAGATGCTCGAGGCCTCCGGTGCGAGGCTGGTGGAGGTAGGGACCACGAACCGCACGCGTCTCCGGGACTACGCGGGAGCGCTGAGCGAGCACACCGCCTGTATCCTGAGAGTGCACCCGAGCAACTTTCGCACCGAGGGTTTCGTGGAGCGCCCTTCGCTCGTCGAGCTGTGCGAGCTCGCGCGGAGCTCGGGGATCCCGCTGATCAAGGATCTCGGTGGAGGTCGGGTCTGCGATTTGGGAGAGTTGTCTCGACACGAGCCGAGTGTCCAGCAGTGTCTGGCTGCTGGCGCGGACGCGGTCTGCTTCAGCCTGGACAAGCTATTCGGCGGGCCCCAGGGCGGCGCCATCGTCGGTAGCGAGGCGCTCGTTGGGCGTTTCCGCGCTCATCCACTGGCGCGAGTACTGCGGGTCGGAAAACTCACGCTCGCCGCGCTGGCGCCGGTGATCCGCGCCCACGTCACTGGCGCGTCGTCCGAGGTCGAGGTGGTGCGGTTGATTTCGTTGCCTCAGGAGTCGCTCGAGCGGCGGGCGCAGAGCTGGCGCGAAGCGCTGAGTGATGTGCCGCTGGCCTTGAGTGTGGAGCCCAGCTTCGGTGCTGTGGGCGGGGGCACGCTGCCCGGAGTGGAACTCGACTCCTGGGCGCTCGTCGCGCGCGGGGTCAAGGCCCACCAACTGGCGGAGGCGCTGAGGTCGAGCGACCCCGCGATCCTCGCGCGGGTACAGCAAGAGGCGCTGTGGATCGATGCGCGTACTCCTGGCGTTGATCAAGATGCTCAGCTTTTGAAGGCGTTTCGTGCTGCCGCCACACGGACGTTACGCGGCAGCACGTCGAGCTGAGCACGCTTCCAGAATCGCAGCTTGATGTGCCGTGCGGCATAGCCTGGGCGGGTGCTCGGGTTAGACTGTCGAGGATGCGGCGTGTGGCGCTGAGCCTTGGGCTCGTACTTCTTGGATTCGTAGCGTGTACTCTTGACCAACAAGGCGCCGGCGCCGGAGGCGATCGACCCGATGCAGGGAGCGGTGCCAGCGGTGGGGATGCTGGCAATGCCGGCGCTGCCGGTTCGAGTTTCGGAGGTACCGCTGGAAATGCTGGTAGCGGTGGCGCTGGGTGTTTCCCCGGCCCCAACGAGAAGGCGTGTGGAGACACCTGCGTCAACGTCAACGACCCGGCGTTCGGTTGCGCGGCTCCCGGCTGCTCGAGCTGCGTCGTGCCTAACGCGACGCCCGTTTGCTCCGGTGTGAACTGCGCGATTGGGAGCTGTGCTGCCGGTTTCGATGACTGCAACACCGACGCGGTCGACGGATGCGAGATCAATGTCGATCAAGACCCGCGCAACTGCGGCAGTTGCGGAAACGACTGCTTCGCCAACACCTCGGCGGACAACTGGCGGTGCGTCGCCGGCAAGTGTGAGGTGAGCAGCTGCCCACTTGGCTTCGAGGACTGCAACCAGGACCCGAGCGACGGTTGCGAGGTCGACCTCAACTCCAGCGTTGGCAACTGCGGCTTCTGCAGCAACCCATGCAACCTCGCGAACGCCACGGCGCAGTGCAACGCCGGACAGTGCGAGGTGGGCAGCTGCGACTCCGGATACGGCGACTGTGACGGCACAGCCGCCAACGGTTGCGAGGTGAACACGCAGGTTGACGCGGATCACTGCGGAGCCTGCAATCGCGGCTGCTCTACGAGCCACGTGAATCAACGCACGTGCGCCGCTGGACTCTGCACGTCTTCCTGCGACAGCGGCTGGGGGAACTGCTCTCGCCCCGCGACAGGCGCAGACGACGGCTGCGAGACCAACACGAACACCTCGGCCGCAAACTGCGGCGGTTGCGGTGCGGCGTGCTCAACGAGTCACAGCAGCGCGCAGACCTGTTCCTCGGGGCAATGTACTCACACCTGTCAGAACGGCTACGGCGACTGCGACGCGCCTCGGCCGGGCTCTACGGACAACGGGTGCGAGGTGAACCTGCAGAACAGCAAGAACAACTGCGGAGCCTGTGGCTCAGCTTGCTCGACGAGTCACAGCACGAGTCAGACTTGTTCCGGTGGCCAGTGCCAACACACGTGTCAGGGTGCGTACCGCGACTGCAATGGTACGCGGCCAGGTGCGACGGATGACGGCTGTGAGGTGGATACCAATACCAGCGTGGCCAACTGTGGCTCGTGCAACGCGGCTTGCTCCAACACGAATGTCTCGACCCTCACCTGCGCTGGCGGTCAGTGCACTCCCAATTGCGACACCGGCTTTGGGGACTGCAATGGCCCCGCGCCCGGCAGTTCTGACGACGGCTGCGAGCTCGACTGGAGTTCCAACGACAGCAAGTGCGGGTCGTGCACCGCTGGTTGCATGGCGAGCCAGCACTGCGATAACTCAATGTGTGTTCCGAACGGAAACGGCGGCACCGGCGGGAACGGCGGCACCGGCGGCACGGGCAGCGGCGCTACGGGTGGAGCCGGGAGCGGCGGCACCGGCGGAACGTGATGCCAGCAGCATTGAAAGATCCCCGCCAAGCGACAACAGCGTCGCTAGAGCGTCGGCAAGCTCGGCCGTCCTGGACGGGGGAGATCTTCGTCGTCAACGCCCCAGGGATGCGCGAAGAGCAGGGCGTCGGCGTCTCGTCTGAGGCGCTCGTCCAGGCGGTGCCGCACCGCCTCGTGCAGCGCCGCCGCAAACATGGACGCAGAACCCAAGCGGCGGTCTCGGGGTTTGGCCAAGGCGAGGGCGAGCACGCGCTCGACATCGCTCGGAAGGCGCGCGAGCTTGCTTGGCTGGGTCGGCTGGACGTGGAGTACGTTGTACAGCGTGCTGATCATGTCAGGCCCGGTGAACGCCGGCCGCCCCGTGAGGCAGCGGTAGGCGATCACACCCAGGGCGAACACGTCAGCGCGATGATCGACGTCGCTACCCTTCGCTTGTTCCGGTGACATGTAGCTCGGCGTGCCCACGGCGGCGCCCTGGGTGAGGGTACCGGTGCTCGCCATCACTTTTGACACACCGAAGTCGAGGATTTTCCAACGTTGCTCGTTCGGACCGCTCACTTGGAACAGGTTCTGCGGCTTGAGGTCCCTGTGGACGATACCCGCGTCCTCGGCGACTGTGAGTGCGCGCGACACTTCCTCCACCAGCGCGAGCGTCGCGGAAATTCCCAGGCGTCGCTTGCGTCGGAGCTTCTGTGCTAGGTCCTCACCTTCAAGCAGCTCCATCGCGATGAACGGTGCGCCGTCCGGCGCATGGCCGGTGCCGAATACACGAACGATGTGTGGCGATTCCAGGCGCGCAACGATGTCTGCTTCCCTAAAGAAACGCCCGACATTTGCGGGGTCGTCCGAGACGACGTGTTGTAGGAACTTGAGCGCAGCCTGGGCCTCGCTGCCTTCAACCTGTGCGCGGTAGACTTCGCCCATGGCGCCGCGTCCGATGACTTCGCCGACTTGGTAGCGCTCGACCCGGGTGCCCGTGTAGGCGCCGGGCTTGACCCGCATGGCGCGATCCAAATCGGCCTGGGCCTCGTCGAGCAGCGCATCTCGCTTCTGGATTTGCTGTGCGGCCCGCTCCAAGCGGCTGAAGGCGCGGCGCGTTGCGCGGCGGCTCTGGCGAGCGAGCCAGAACGTTGTTCCGAGGATCACCTCACAAACCAGTCCGAAGCTCAGCAGCGTGACTGCACTCGAAGGTCGCATCGCGAGCACCGAGTTGCCGACGTCGATGATACCGAACGCGGCCAGCGCGCAGAGCACAAACCAACCCAGCGCGCAGGTACCGAAGACGAGCCACCCGGCGAACTCCCAGTCGCTGAGACCGAAATAGTAGATGCCAAGGCAGAGCGTCATCACCGCGGGACTGAACACCCCGAGGTGTACGCACATGGTCAGGATCGCGAAGACGCACAGCATGCCGTGGGCGAGTTCGAGCTTTGGGCTGTAGTGCTGCTCATTGCGGTACCACACGGCAATGCCGATACTGGCGGCAACTACCACCGCGAGCACACCGGTCGCCAGCCACTGACGGGTGATGGCGTGTTCTCCCAGGAGCCTCGCGCCGGGGATCCAAATCGCGACCAGCGCCGCGCCTGCCACGAGGGAAGCGAGCTTTGCAAGGGCACGCCCGCGTGTGGCGCCTTCGGTGGCCAAGATCCCGGGCGTGGTGAGCCACACTTCGGCGCTGCCACTCGAGTGCCCTGCGCGCGAGCCTTCCGGCGAAATGAGCGGAGTAGGGTTCGAGTCAGAACTCGACTCCGACGTTGCTCCCGTTGGCCTGGGAGCTTCCACAACGGTGGGATCGTCTACCCCCAAGCTCATCTCTGTAGGATCCCGTGGGCTTCGGCTTGGAACAAGCACGTTTGGGCGAGCGGGTCCCGGGCCGTTCACTGCCCGGACTGCGAGCGGCCTCTGCTCCCTCTGGATAGGCGTGGATCAGCGAGCAAACACGACTATGGTTGCGAGCCATGAGCCTGGAGCGCGTGAAGCGGCTGACGAGCCGGTTTCGTGAGCAATTGACTTCGGTCCCGGATGACACCACCGAGTGGGCGCACGGCGCCGACCTCGGCGTCGAGCTGCTCGAATCGATGTTGCGCGCGCGGCATCTGGACGTCGCCGCTCACGAGCTGCGAAGGCGTGGTGTAGGGCACTACACCATCTGCAGCACGGGGCACGAGTCCAACGTGGTGCTCGGGAGGCTCACGTCGCCGAAAGATCCGACGATCGTTCACTACCGTTCCGCCGCGCTTCAGCTGGAACGGTCACGACACGTACCCGGTAAGCGGGCCGTGCAGGATATCGCGCTGTCGCTGGTCGCCGCGCGCACGGAGCCCACTAGCGGAGGCCGCCACAAGGTCTTTGGCGGCAGGGACCTTGGGATCATTCCGTCCACGAGCACCATCGCTTCCCACATGCCCAGAGCCGTGGGGCTTGCTATCGCGCTCGAACGCGTGATGCGTCTGGAGCTCGCCCACGAGTTCGCTGCGGACTCAATCGTCATGGCGAGCTTTGGCGATGCGAGTCTGAACCACTCCACCGCGATTGGAGCGCTGAATGCTGCTGGCTGGGTCGTCCACCAGAAGCTCAAGCTACCTCTGCTCATCGTGTGTGAAGACAACGGGCTCGGGATCAGCGTGCGCACGCCCACCGGCTGGGTCGAGGAGCGTCTGCGCAGCCTACCGCACATCGCGTATCACTACGCTGACGGCACGGATCTCAGCCAGTGCTACCGCACGGCAAGGCAAGCGATCGAGGAGTGTCGACGCACCCGTCGCCCTCAAGTCCTCCATCTGCGGACTGTGCGCTTACTCGGGCATGCTGGCAGCGATGTCGATACCGTGTATCGCGCGCCCGCCGAGCTCGCGGCGGCGGAAGGTGCGGACCCCGTGCTGCACGCGGCATGGCAGCTCCTGGCGGCTGGTGTCCCGGCAGAACGCTTGCTGAGTCTCGACGAACAGATCCGTGGGGAAGTGGAGCTGGCATGCGAACAGGCCGTTGCCGCTCCGCGTTTGCAGAGTCGCGGAGAGGTGCTCCACGCCCTTACGCCGCGCCCCGTACCGCTGAGCCAACCGCCACTGCCCCCGCCCGGGCTGGCCAATGAGGAGCCGCTGACGCTAGCACAGGGCATCAACCTAGCGTTGCGAGAGGCGCTTCAGGCGTACCCCGAGGCGCTGGTTTTCGGGGAAGACGTGGCGAAGAAAGGCGGGGTGTACGGCTTGACGAAAGGCCTCCTCGCCCAAGCCGGACCAGCGCGCGTCTTCAACACGTTGCTCGATGAACAGACGATTCTGGGTATGGCTCTCGGGGCGGGCCTGATGGGCATGCTGCCTATCCCCGAGATCCAGTACCTCGCCTACTTGCACAACGCGGAAGACCAAATCCGTGGGGAAGCGGCCACGATGAGCTTCTTCTCCGATGGCGCGTACACGAACCCGATGGTCGTCCGGATCGCGGGGCTCGCCTATCAGAAGGGCTTCGGGGGGCACTTCCACAACGACAACTCAGTGGCGGTATTGCGGGATATTCCAGGGATCGCTCTCGCAGTGCCGACGCGGGCCGACGACGCCCTGGAAATCTTCCGTCATGCGCTCCAGCTCGCCAAGTCTGCGGGACGCGTGGTGTGTGTCGTCGAGCCAATCGCGCTCTACCATACCCGTGACTTGCACGAAGACGGCGACGGACAGTGGCTCGCTCACGCCGCAGACGCAGCCGCTCGCAGCGGCGACGTGAGTCCGAACTTTGCGCGCGCGCGAGTCTACCAAGCGGGCGCCGAGGACATGACGATCATCACCTATGGGAACGGCCTGCTGATGTCGCTGCGCGCAGCCCACCAGCTGCAGGAACGCGGCGTCGCTGCGCGGGTTGTGGATCTGCGCTGGCTGGCGCCCTTGCCGGAGGCCGACATCCTCGATAACGCGCGCGCGACCGGTCGGGTGCTCATGGTCGATGAGTGCCGCCAGAGTGGTAGCGTGTCCGAGGCGGTCGCGGCATTGCTGCTGGATGCCGGGTACCCGTTGAAGTGGCGGCGGGTGGCTTCGGCAGACTCGTTCATCCCTCTGGGAGATGCGGCGAACTTGGTTCTCGTGCAGGAGCAAGAGATCGTAGACGCCGGGCTGGCGTTGATGTCGTTGCCTTGACGGAGCGCCCCTGGGACTCAGGAGTCATTCCCATATGGAATGCGTTCGTTACCTACCCGCCGAGTCACTCTCGCTCGGTCGAGGTACTCCATCAACGGGACTGCTTGCTTTCTGCTGACCTGCGCGAGGTCCTTGAGTTGTGACAGCGTCAGCGCGGGGTGACGGCTGAAGTGTTCGCGGACGGTGGTCTGCAGCCCCTCCAGGGCGCCTCTGGTGAACCAGAGGTCAGCTAGCGCCACCGCTACTTCCAAGCGTCCCAGCTCGGCCAGAGTGCTGCGGAGCGCTGGCGGGGCGAGCTCCAACTCGGTCCACAGCTCTCGCTCCGTGGCTCCCTGCAGACTTCGCCTCTCCAAGTGCGCGGTCACGACCTCGCGGTTACGTGTCAGAGCGGCAGCGCCGGATCGCAAGAACTCTGGAGTTGCGAGGCGTTGGGCGTCGTCGGTCAGCAGGTGGTCATCGCAAGCTCTTCGCAGCACGCGCTCGGCGACCACTCGACCCGCCAAGCGGGCCAAGCGCGCCAGCCCCGCCTCCCGCGGCATGCCGAGCTCGTGAGGCGCGTGGGCGTGGTATGCGCTGACTTCGCCCACCAGCAGATTGGCCAACAGCGTGAGCGAGTGGGTTGTTGTAACGCTGTCAGTCAGCACGCTGAGGCGAGGGTTCTTTTGCACTGCGCGCAATAACCTCGCTTCGCTGCAACCCGCGCGGGCGGCGAGGGCTGCGACAGTCGAGGAGCGAGGGGCGTCATACATCAGCCAGTGCTCGCACGCGTCCCCGAAACGCTGATTGTTCAGGGCTTCGAGAGCAGCCAGGCGGTGTTGCCAGAGCGTGTCGCTGCTCCCTCGAACTCGCGCGTTGCGGCGTGGGAGTGCCGCCGCGCGAACGTCAAGCACTACACCACCAGCGAGCACGCTGCCTCGACGTGTTGTCGTGCGGAAACCGCGTAGCACCAGGGGGATCCCCGGTTGGACAGGCAAGTTAGACTCGAGGGCCAGATGCGCCACACCCAGCACCCGACCCCCCGCGTCCGACTTTGGGGGCGCGAACCAAGTCAGTCGACCCGGGCGGAAGCTTGTTCCGACGTGGAGTAGCACGCTCGCACCGTTCTCAACCTCGGCGAGCGCCTCCTCGAGGACGTTGAGCGCGACGTCGATTCGCTTGCTGGTATCGCCATACACGTCATCCGAGAGCACGTCGCCGCGTGCCACCTCTGAAACGCGACCCACGGTCAGGTTCAAAGCGACCCGACAGGGAGCAGCTGCCGAACTCACGCCCCTGCCGTGGACCTCGAGGCGCCGGCAGCGAACTGCACGCTGGCCGTTCGAACCGAGCAGCGTGAGCTGCTCGTCTTCCGCGAGGCACCCGCGGGTGAGCGTGCCGGTCACGACGGTGCCAGCCCCTTTGACACTGAAGACCCGATCGATAGCGAGCCAGGTTGGCTTGGTGGAGGTGGGTGCGCGCTGGGGGGCGGAGAGTGCGGCCAGCGCCTGCGCGAGTTCCGCGATCCCCCGCTTGCTCTCGGTGTCCGTGGGGATGATCTGCGCGGAACCAAACCCGAGCTCGGTCAGTGTCGTTTCGACGTCGAGGACTGCAAGCTGAAGCGTCTCTTCGTCGACGAGATCCGCCTTGCTGAGCGCTACCACCAGACGCCTGATACCGGTGAGGCGGCAGATCTGCAGGTGTTCTCGCGTTTGGGGCATCACCCCGTCGTCCGCCGCGACGACCAGCAGGCCGACGTCCACCCCGCCGAGGCCAGCGATCATCGTGTGCACCAGCTTCTTGTGTCCAGGCACGTCGATGAAGCTCAGCGGTTCGTCCGGCAACTCGGCGTAACCCAGCTCGATCGATATCCCGCGGCGCTTCTCGTCCGGTAGCCGATCGGTATCCGTCCCGGTGAGAGCTCGAAGCAAACTGGTCTTCCCGTGATCCACGTGCCCGAGAGTCGCTACGAGTAGCCGACCGCTGGCTATCTCGACGCCTTCAGCGGAGCCGCGGGGAGACCTGCTCGATCGGCTCATCTCGTCGTCGCGGTCGCGAACTGGGCGTCGAAGAACCCGAGCATTCACGCCCACGCGTCTTCCGCGGCAGCGGGATGGTATTCAACCTTCATTGGGCCGTGCTTGCCGAGGCTGGTCGTGATGCCCGGCTCGTGCTGACTCATGAAGCTATGCCCCGCGTCGGGGTAGAGCTTGACGTCGTGGGGGATGCCCAAGGTGCGCAAGTGCCTGCCGAGGCGTTTGCCCTGCGGAGCGAAGACGGCATCCCGCTCGCCGAACGAGCCAACGACGGGACAGATCCCCGCGAGCTCGGCCGATCGCTTAGGGACCATCCCGTAGAACGGCGCCACCGCGCGGACATTCGAGCTCTTCAACGCATGTAGGATCGCGAAGCCGCCCCCAAGGCAAAAACCAGCGACGGCAATTCGCTCAGAGTCGCAGCGGGGGATCTCTTCCAGCGCAGCTTGTGCAGCGGCCAGGTGATCGAACACCGCGCCCTTTCCCGTAGTCGAACCCAGCACGGTGCGCAGGACGCAGAGTGATCGCACTCCCGGCCCGTCGTACAGATTGGGGGCGAGAGCGACCAAGCCGTGCTCCGCGAAGCGACGAGTGATGCGCCGGATGTCGGCGTTCAAGCCGAAGATCTCGTGGAGCACCAAGACGCCCGGCGCCTGATCGAGCTCCAGAGGTTCTGCAACGTAGCCCCCGAGCGTGTGGCCCCCGGCCAAGGGGATGCGCACGTCCCGGTCCCGGAGCTGATAGCGCTTGCGCTCGCCGTTCGACTCTCCCGTCATGCGCGAGAGCATACTCGGCTGGCTATCGACGTGAACCTCACTCGACCGCTTCGAGCTCGAGCAGCGGATCGCCTTGCTCCACGTCGTCACCATCCGCGGGCAAGATCCGCACGACGCGCGCCTTGGCCGGGAGTCCGTCGCCGCCATACGCGATTCGGTTGAACGTCTTCATCACCTCGAGCAAACACACGTTCTGCCCGACCTCGAGTTGCTGGCCGTCGCTGACGAACAGGTCCTGATCCGGCCCGGGCCGCGTGTAGAAGCGACCAGAGGTGGGCGCGCGAAAGACCAGCCCGAGGCTCGGCCCGCCCAGAGTCTCCGAGTTTCTCACTTCGCCCTCGGTGACCCGTTCAAGCTCGAGGAGTGCGTCTCCGTATCCCACCGGAACCTTGGCGGGGTAGACCCGGCGCCGTTCCCCGCTGACCACGCCGTGAACGCCTTGCGGCGCCATCACGTCGACCAGTCTGCCGAGCACCACGAGCTGCCCAATGCATTGCCCCGCGGTAACCAGTGATCCAGGTCGGGGCAGCCCGCGCGCAAGGCCGACGCCCGGTGAGGTGAGGCGCACGCGCCCAGCGTCTAAGGCGCTGACGCCAGCGAGTAGGTGCTCTGCGTGTAGCCGGCTGCTCATCAGCGCACCTCCTGAACTAGCACTGCGAGGTCATGCAGTGACCAAATTCGCGGGTTTTTTATGCGTCGACTGCCAGTGTTCTGATAGCTGGCTTCAACCAGCATCTCTAGGTAGGCGCGTAGTTCCGTCAGCGACACGATCTCGTCTGTGTCCATTTGCCGTGCGGCAACGTACGGATCCATGTCTCCCTCGATGCGCTGCTCGACCTGCTTCATGCCAGCTTCGATGCTCGCGCGTTCTTCGGAGTCTTTGCTCACAATCTCGAAGTCGTCATCCAGCTTCGTGTTGTAGGCAGCGATAGCGAGTGTCCGGCCCTCCATCACGCTCAGCCGTGAGATTGGCGTGGACAGCTGCACTACCGGGTCATACGGCAAGCCACTCATGGCGTAGTAGCCAGCACCCGAGGCCTTGCGCAGGAGGACGGTGAACATGGGCACGTCGTTGGTCGAGTTCGTGTAGATGAGACTGGAGCCATAGGCCAGGAGCCCCTGGCGCTCTGCCTCCAGGCCAATATCGAAGCCGGAGATGTCCTGGAGCCAAACCAGTGGAATGCCGTCCGCGTTGCAGGCCCGTGAGAACGCCGAGATCTTCGCGATGCCTGCCCTATAGAGAATCGCGGAAGGTCGCTGCTTTCCGGGGTGCTCTGGATCGCCGACCAGTCCCTGACGATTGATGACGAAGCCGGCGTAGAGACCACCGACACGCCCGACGCCGCAGATCATCTCTTCGCCGACCTCGGGCAGCACCTCCCAGAACAGACTCTGATCGCAGAGCCGTGCGAGTACCTGATGCGCGTCGTAGGCGACGCGATGGTCCGTAGGCAGCAACCCAAGCAGTTCGCTCGGAGGCTCTCGGGGCGGCATCGGGCCCGAGCCGTGGCGATAGAACGTGGCAGCGCTGGTGGGGAGCCGCTCCACCTCGCGGCGCATGCAGTCGATCAAGACGTCATCGTTCGGAACTCTAATGTCGGCACACCCGCTTTGGTGAACGTGAACTTCGGGCCCCCCGATGCTCAGGCTCGTCATCTTCTGGCTCTTTGCGCCCTTGATCAGCGCCGCGCCGGCGATGACCATGTACGCCTGCTCGGTCATGTAGACGCGATCGCTGATGATCGGCATGTACCCACCACCCGCGATGCAGTCGCCGAACACCCCTGCGATCTGTGGGACGCCCTGGGCCGACAGCAGGCTGTTCATCTTGAAGATGTGCCCCGCGCCCCGGGCACCTGGGAAGCTCTTCGACTGTTCCGGGAGGAAAAGCCCGCTGCAGTCTACCAGGTAGAGCGTGGGGATCCTCAGGCGCAGCGCCATGGTCTGCGCGCGCTGGATTTTCTCCGGCGTCCGCGGCCACCAGGAGCCGGAAGCGACTGTGTTGTCGTTGGCGATGACCATGCACCAGCGGCCGCTCACCAAGGCGAAGGCGGTCACGACGCCAGCTCCAGGCGATTTCAAGCCGCCGGGAAATTCGTCTTCGAAGTTGACGAAAGTGCCGACCTCGAAGATTCGTGAGTCAGCATCCTTCAGGAGCTCGATGCGCTCGCGAGCCGTGAGCTTGCCCTTCGCATGGACCCGCTCCTTGTACTTGTCTCCCCAGCCGGCGTGTACCTCGGCCCGCCGAGCCTGGAGACGTTCCTCGAGCTGTGCGGCTCGTTCGAGATTTTGATCGTAGCTTTGGTCGTCCAACACGTTTCCGCGCGGCTTACCGATGGGACTCAAGGGGATGTGGGCCATGTCTGTTCGACTCCGTTTTCGTCGAGGCGGACGAACACCGTTCGGGGCGGCTAAAGATTGCTGGGCTAGGTGCGTGCGGCGTAGTTCCCACCGGGGATGCTTGACGTGTCATAGCGGCTCTCGGCGAATTCCGGCGAAGCCAGCACCGCTTGGTGCATCGGAATGGTCGTCTGGACCCCCTCGCATTGCAGCTCCGCCAACGCATCGAGCATGGCCTGGGTGGCGGCCGTGCGATCGCTCGCGTGAGCGATGACCTTGCAGATCAAGCTGTCGTAGTGGGGAGGGATGGTGTAGCCCTCGGTCACATGCGTATCCACGCGGATGCGGCCAGCGCGGAGGTCGGGGAGCTTCCACTTGCTGATCGTGCCTGGAGAGGGGCGAAAGCCCTGGCTGGGGTCCTCCGCATTGATCCGACACTCGATTGCATGGCCAGTGAGCTTGACGTCCGCTTGGGTGAAGCTCAGGCGGTGTCCCGCCGCGACCAGTAGCTGCTCGCGCACGAGGTCGATACCGCTGCGTTGCTCGCTGACGCAATGCTCAACCTGGAGGCGAGTATTCATCTCCATGAAGCGCAGCACGGCGGGTTCCCCGGCGGTTGCCCCCTGGGTGTCGAGCAGGAACTCCAGGGTTCCCGCGCCCACGTACCCAATGTCTCTCACAGCCTGGACGGCGCTCTGCAGCGTGCGCTCGCGCTCCGCTTCGTCGAGTACAGGAGACGGTGATTCCTCGATCAGCTTCTGATGATTGCGCTGAATCGTGCAGTCGCGTTCTCCCAGGTGACACACGTTCCCGTAGCGGTCCGCGACCACCTGGATCTCGATGTGGCGCCCGCCCTCAATCAGCTTCTCGAGGTAGACTCGAGGGTCCCCGAAGAAGGCTTGCCCCTCGCGTTGGGCGGCGTGAAACGCCTCCTCCATCTCGCCCAGATCGCGAACGATCTTCATCCCTCGCCCGCCACCGCCGCTCTCCGCTTTGATCAGCACGGGGAGGCCGACCTCTTCGGCGACGCGGCGCGCGTGCTCCGCTGACTGGAGCGGACCGTCGCTGCCGGGGATTAGGGTGAGGCCCGCCAGTTTCATGGCTCGCTTCGCGGGGCTCTTGGTTCCCATCAGGTGCATCACGTGCGCTGGCGGGCCGATGAAGCTGATGCCGTGGGTCTCGCACAAGCTCGCAAAGGCAGAGTTTTCCGAGAGGAAACCCCAGCCTGGGTGGAGCGCTGAACAATCGCTGAGCTTCGCGGCCTGAACCACTCGTGCGGCGTCTAGATAGCTATCGGAAGCTCGCCCTGGACCAAGGCAGACTCCCCGACGCCCCTCGAGGTAGGGAGCGTTACGGTCGGCCTCGGAGTAGGCGAACACAGGTTCGATGCCTAGGGCATCACAGGCTCGCGCGATACGAACGGCGACCTCTCCCCGATTCGCAATGAGCAGGCGGTGGAACAGTTGAGGGTTGGCCATGCGCGGCGCACCCTAAATCAGGCCGCAGGAATTAGGAACGCCCACGCTCAGAATCTTTTCCCTCCGCGTCGGGCCTTCGGCGCGGCGCGTCGAGCGTCCGGACCGGTCGCTCA
The DNA here is from genome assembly GCA_050183255.1 of Polyangiaceae bacterium. Lineage (GTDB taxonomy): Bacteria > Myxococcota_A > Polyangia > Polyangiales > Polyangiaceae > JAHBVY01. Next base: position 25,485 of record JBFXBK010000087.1, read on the forward strand.
GCGCAGCGCCCGACTCATGGCGCGTTTGAGCGCTGCATGAGTGTACGGCTTCTGCAGATAGCCCACGACTTGGTCAAGAGGCCCGCCGACCCGTTCACGCATTTCATGTTCTGTGTAGCCGCTGGTGAGGACGATCTTGAGTCGAGGCGCGACCTCGGTCAGTCGCTGCAACAGCTGACCTTCGGCTCCCGAAGAGAGACTCACGTCGACCAGCGCGAGGTCGATCATCGACTCCGTTCTGGCTAGCAACTCCAGGGTTTGGAGTTGGCTGTGAGCGGTCAACACGCGGAATCCCATGCCGCTCAGTTGTTCCCGTAACACCTCGAGTAGCGGTGCTTCGTCGTCCACCACCAAGATGCCAGCTCCGGCCATCGCCTTGGGCGGAACGCTCGTCGCGTAGCTCGGCGCTCGACTGGATGGGGCATTGCTGCAGGGAAAATAGATGCGAAAGAGTGTGCCCGAACCCAGCTCCGTGTCGATCCGCATCGCCCCGCGATGACCACGCACGATGCCTAGAGTTGCCGCGAGGCCAAGGCCACGTCCCGTTGCCTTCGTGGTGAAGAATGGATCGAAGATCTTCGAGCGGGTGGCGTCGTCCATGCCACACCCCGTGTCCCGCACTTCGAGACACACGTAGCGCCCTTCCGGTAGGCCCTCATCCAGGTACGTTTGCTGCAAGAATCCCCGATCGACGTCCACGAGTCGGGTCGAGACGAAGACGTCTCCTGCTTTGCCCTCCAACGCGTCAGACGCATTGGTGATCAGGTTCATCACGACCTGTCCAAGCTGCGTGGGGTCGGCTTCGACCGGTGGCAGCTCTTCAGCGAGGTCGCGGTGCAAGGTGGCGCTCTTCGAAATCACGCTGCCCAAGAGCTCGCTCATTTCCGCCACGAGTTGACTGAGGTCGACCTCGGTGACGACGAAGCGGCTCTTGCCGGAGTATGCGAGCATCTGATTCGTCAGGTCTGTAGCGCGCTGAGCCGCGGCTTGAATGCGATCGAGGCACTCCAAGGCGGGTGACGTGTCTTCCAGCCGCAGGCGCGCGAGATCGGCATTGCCAACGATGGCAACCAGCAGGTTGTTGAAGTCGTGGGCGATGCCCCCGGCGAGGATGCCGAGGGACTCGAGCTTCTGGGTGTGCTGCATCTGCGCTTCGTAGCGTCGCAGACGGTTCTCAGCGTCTCGGCGTGCAGTGATGTCGCGCGACGAGACGAACAGTGCGCGCTCGCCTTCGAACGTCACGGCCGTCGCTGATAGTTCAACCCAGCCGTCTGTTCCGTCGAGGCGTAGCAAGCGCTCTTCGAAAGGTGCGAGGCTCGCGCCGTTCAAGATCTCGAGAGAGCGGCGCTTGAGCGCTTCGCGTCGGGTTGGGTCGAAGAAGTCGAAGACCGAACGACCGATCACGTCGCTCGCGTCGTTGGCGCGCACCAGCTCGAGTGCGGTGCGGTTCGCGAACGCGATCTTCCCAGTGACGACGATTGAAATCGGGTCCGGGGAACGCTCCACTAGCTCGCGATAGCGGTTTTCGCTGCGCTGGACGCTTTCCTCTGCGCGTTTCCTCGCGGTAATGTCGAGGATGGTGACCAAGGCACCGGTGGGCTCTCCCGTCTCCGGATCGCGAACCGGCACGGCCTTGAACACGGCCCAGCTGAATTCCCCGCCGGGTGTGCGCACGCCGATCACCATCGGCGGCTGCTCGCGTCCAGTCAGCAATGCTACGCTGACTGGGTACTCCTCCGCGGGTAACGGGCTACCGTCCTCGCGAATCGTGATCGTGCTGAAGTCGTTCACGTAGCGTTGCGTGAGCTCATCGTACGTGAGGCCGAGGATGCGCTGCGCTTCTGCGTTTCCCATGCCGATGCTGCCGTCGAGGCCGACGAACACGACACCGCCCGGCACAGCTTCCAGCAAGCGTTCGGTGAGCTCTTCGCTAGCGCGCAGGTCCGCTTCGACTCGCTTGACCTGGGTGATGTCCACGAGTGAGCCGACGACGGAATCGCCGACTCGATCGGCGGACAAAAGCAGGCGCCGATGCCGGCCTGCGCTGGTCACGGCGGTGATCTCGAACGCCTTGACCCTTCGCTGCTCCTTCAGCATCGCCACCAGGGCCTGCCAGTCACCAGGGTTGGCGTACTGCGCGACGACGTCCTGGCCAAGC
>JBFXBK010000088.1:0-27155 GCA_050183255.1 Polyangiaceae bacterium
GAGCTTGGTGCTCTGGATCGTGACCTCGGCCTCGACGTGCATGTAGCCAGGTGGTCCGGTGTAGGTCTCTGACTCCCGCCTCTTGCAGCCCAGCACCAATGTCAGGGCACCGAGCAACGTCACCGCAAGCGCTCCTCGCAACATACCCGACAGCGTTTCCGAGCGGTCTCTTGACGTCAAGGGTCGTGCTGCGCGCCCTCGGCGTGTACGCCTATTGCGTAGAAGCGGAGACCGCGCCGAGCTTCTCCAGGCTGAGCCCCGCGGACTTCCAGGGGACGTCGCACGTCGCCTCACGTTTCGACGGTGAATCGCCGCGCATTTGCAGCTCTATTTCCACGTGAAAACGTAGCGCGGAGGCGTGAAACTCGAACGCCGTCAGGTCGTCACGCGCGAGCTTGATGGGAGACTTGGAGAACAGCTCGTATTCTGACGTGGGGCGCTTCTTGTACTGCTTGTTGCAGGCCGCGTTCACCGCGTTCACGAGCTTCGGCCCCGCCACCGCGATCAGCGCGTCGATGTCGAGCTCCGCGCCGCTGCGGACCGCGTAGTTCAGGCGTAGCTTCGTCGAGTAGTCCCGACTGCACTGCAGGCTGACGACTTGGTTGTTGCTGAACACCGGGGCGCACTCGAGCTGCACCGAGCTGTCCGCTTTGACCTGTGCGTAGAAGCCATCTAGCAGCGCATTCACGCGTTTCACGAGGTCTTGCTGTGCGGGTAGGCGACTCATCACACGGCCGTTGTCCCAGCCCAGGGGCTCGGGCAGAGCCGTGTCCGGCGCCGGCGCCCGCGGTGCGTAGCCTGCCAGGTAGGCGAGGGGGCCGCAGCCCACCCAGTCGGCGTGTTCCGCGTACTCCAGCCTGCACCCGGACTCATCGAGCGGTGACAGCCCGGCGACAAAGGACATGCCAGCGTGATCCAGCCAGATCTTCTGGTACACGCTGCCATCATCGGTGTTGCAGGCAGACTTGAGTACGCTGGCCAGGCTTTTGCCGCCCGGAAATAGTTGCTTCAGGGCGACTGGCTCGAAGCGCCGTCCGTTCCACTCGAAGAGGTGACTCTCGACCCCTCCAGGGCGGATGTTCCCGTCCGCGTTGGCGTAGGCGCTGGCGCACTCGAGGTTGAAGAGCCTGCCGTCATTGTGTCCCACTTTGCACTGGACGTTGCGTCTGCTCAGGCCCTGCATTGCTTGCCGTACGGATGCGAGCCTCGGATCCGTGGGGCTGTCCACGAGCTTGTCTCCGTCGACGCTCAGGGGAGCTGTGGTCGCCACGGCCTTGCAGCTTGGCGGTGGCGGTAGCACCTTGGCTGGGGCGGCGTCTGCGGGCGCCGCGTCGTGTCCAGCGCCGGCGTCCCCTGCGTCAGCCGTCCCGCTCCTGTCTGGATCGAAGTCCAGATAGGGAAATGTCGCCGAAGCGACAGGGGCCGCGCTGGCGGGAGGGTGAGGAGCATCGGAGGTGGCGCCGGGATTCGAGCCGGCACAGGCGGCCAAACCCGTGGCGACGCCCATGCCGACCACAAGCCAGCGCACCGCGCAGAGAGAAGTGAGACGAGGGAACAACTTGCCTCGCTTGAGTGCCCGGCTGGCTGTCTCGTGGCTCAGCTGCGGTCCCGTTGCGTCCCTTGTGTCCTCGCCCGCCACTCGCTCCCCCTGGATCGACGCTATAACCACGCGGTGGGTTCAGCGCCTCCAACCCCCCAGCCTACCCGAGATCCCTCGACGCGGATCGCCGGCGTGCTGGTGCTGAGTTTGCTCGGCATATTCGGGGTCTTCGCGACGGGCACCCGTGGCGGCGGCCTGCTCAGCACGTGGGACCGGCACGTGATCGAGCTGCTGCGCGGCCCTGATCTCAGCGTGCCCGTCGGCCCTGACTGGTTGCTCGGCGTGCTGCAGCAGTTCTCGGCCCTCGGTAGCGGGCCCGTGGTGTTTCTGCTGACCGTGGTCATCCTTGGCTACCTGCTCTTGATTCACCATCACCGCACGGCGCTGGTCTTCCTGGTGTGCATCCTAGGCGCCGCGCTGACCACCTACCTGCTCAAGGGGGCGATTCAGCGACCGCGGCCCTTGATGATGCACGCGGCCTTCGCGCTGGACGCCTTCTCGTTTCCTAGCGGTCATTCGCTGATCGCTGCTGCGGTGTATCCGACCCTCGGCGCGCTGCTGAGCCGGGTGGTGGTCGGACGCCGGGTGCGGGTCTACTGCATGCTGGTGGCCTGCTTGTTGACTCTGCTCATCGGCTTCAGTCGCGTCTATCTTGGGCGCCATTACCCCACGGATGTGCTCGCCGGTTGGTGCCTCGGTCTGGTCTGGTCGGTGCTCGCCTGGCTCTTGGTTCGGCGTCTGCAACATGAGGGTGTGGTCGCCGCGCCGGGGGAAGCGGACCAGACCGAGTAGCTTGTTTCCGCTGTGGAAGTGGACGCCCCTGACGGACTCGCGTGCAGCGAATCTCGTAGACGCCGGTTTGCCTCATGCTAGCTTCGCCGGCCTATGCTCCTCGCACAGCGCTGGGCCCTCTCGACCGCAGCCATCTTGACGCGCATCAACGAGGATGCGCCGTATCTGCTAGGGGGCGGGCCCCGGAACCGTGACGACTACGTGAAGTCGGCTCAGGACGTGCTGGCCAGCTCCTGGGGCGCACAAGGCGCCGACAAGCTCCGCAGCACCATCGAGTGGCTGCGGGAAGAAGGCCACAGCGCAAGCTACGAGAAGGCGCAAGGCGAGTGCAATCAGCTGCTCAGCCAGTACGGCCCGAACCTCGCGTTTGAACAATATTACCCTGAGGAAGCGCAGAAGTATCGCTTCGTGCAGCAGTTTCAGCAAGCGATCGGTCAGCGGAGCTTGCTCGCGTGGGACGCAGGGCGCCTGGTGTCCGTGGCTGGCTGGGGCTACCTCGCGGGCTACATCGAGGAGCAAGAGGCTTGGAGCTACATCTTGCCCGCGGCGACGCTCCTCCAGCGGGCCTACACCTCGTGGCAGGAGCTCAGCGATCACTACATCTGGGGCCTGATGTTCTGGGGAGGTGACCCTGCGAAGTCACAGAAGGCGCAACAGGAGCTGCTGCAGGGGTCCGAGTCACCGTACGTCTCGATCCCGTGGCTGACTCCGATTTCGATCCCCGGGGTAACGCCGGTGTGGGGTCAGCGGTGGGCGCGTATGTATGGCTTATTCGCCGAGCCCGTCTTTCCTCACCCCCAACCCCAGGTCTCCCGGCACCGAGATCATCCAGAAATGCAGCTGCTCAAGGATTATGACGGGGCACAGCTGGTGGTCTACGAGGGGCAGCGGCGCTGGCAGGAGCAGTACGAGCAATGCATCAGCCGTGACCAGTGGGCCGACGACTGGGGACCGCTCGCGCGCAGCAACTGGGACTTCAATACTCAGCACGAGCTGCTCAAGCAGTTCTTCGCTGACGAGGAGGCCTTCAAGCAGCTCGAGCGAGAGAACCCGAATCAGGTCGAGCAAGAGCTCCAGCGCCGAGGCTACCGCTCCGTGGGGCAGTTCTTTCGCGCGCGCATCACGATGTCGAAGCATTTCGGTACCCCCGGCGGCAGCTGGCTCGCGATGTCGGCGTTCGACGACATCGACACGCAAAACGCCATGATGCAGGCGTTTCGTGTGAACCAGGATCAGGGTGCTGCGAAGGCCCTCGCCGCACATCCCGAGCTCACTGCTCCGATCGAGGGCATCGACCTCAAGGCGATGGCAGCCCTCGCCGCCCACCAGACCAGCGGTACCGCGGGGCAAGAGTGGATCAACGTGCTCGCACAGTATCGCCTGGATGAGACGGGGTATGCGCGCGTCTCTGAAGGCTGGCGTCAGCGTTTCCAGAATGACCCATCGGGCGTGCTCGGTCAGACCTACTCGAAGATCTACACCGATGAGCTCGCTGAGGTGCAGAAGGCGCGCGTGGCCAGCGGGGCTGCGAAGGAGATCAGCTTCGAGTTCTACTGTGAGGTCGCTGGCGCCCAGGTCGCCTGGGGGCAAAAGGGCCTCGATCCCAACGTCGAGATCGAGCGCGTCTTCGGGATGAGTATGCTCGACTTCAGCATGGCGGGTATGCCGTGGGGAACCAAGATGGGGACCGACATGAACCTGTTGTCCCGCTACATGCAGCTCCTCGACCAGTACACGCTGAAGCACGGCGGGAGCGTCGCTCAGCCGGAGCCTGACGAGCCAGACGAGGAAGAACAAGACGAGCCCGATGAGCCGGACGAAGACGATGACGATGACGATGACGATGACGACTTTTGATGATCGGGGGGTGAGGAGGCGCTAGAGTGCGCCCATGGTGCGCCTACTTGCTCTGAGTCTGCTGGTTACTCCGATCTTCGTCGGTTGCTCCTCGGATGATTGCACCGAGCTCGGCTGCGGTGGTCTGCAGTTCGACCTCAGTGTTGCCGCAGCGACTGGGACAGCACCTGCAACCGTGCGGATATGCCAGGTCGATGCCTGCAGCGACGTGAGCCTCAAGCCGGTGAGCAGCGGCGTGTGGCGGGGAGACAACGACAAGGCCCACGTCGAGTGGCAGGAGACCAGCGACGGAGTGAAGCTCTCTGGGTACACCTACGAGTCCCTGCCAGATGTCGAGTCCGAGCTGTGGGGCTTCGAAGTGACGGGGACCGATGGCAGCCAGCTCTACCAGCAGAAGTTCAACGTCACCTACGAGCCGGTGGAGCTGAACGGCGCTGGCTGTGGAGCGTGCACGGGTGGTGTGATCGAGGGCTGAGCCGGCTCGGCTAACAGCTGTTTCCGGACATTTGTCCGCGGCCCGCGTGCTGCGGCAAACTGCGGAAATCGTGCTCGGCCGTCTCATTCTCCCGCTGCTCACAGCGCTGTGCCTCTCGGGCGCAGCGCCACCCAGCGTCGAGAACCAGACCGAGTCGGCGCCTGGTGGGGCGGAGCCTGCAGTGTCTGCCCCCGCGCCGGTGGCCCGGCGCTGCCCGCCCGAGATGGTGGAAATCGACCGGGCCTACTGCATCGATCGTTGGGAACTGTCGCTGTTCGAGCAGGGCAGCACGCGGCGGGTCTCGCCGTACTACCACCCGAGTCGCTTCCTCGCGCTGCGGGACCAGCGGGAGTGGGAGAACCGGCGCGGTCAGATCGGTCCCTGGAGCGCGAGACAAGTTCCACTGCCCGAACTGCCCGCTTGGGAGACCCAGAGCGACTTCGATATCCGCGCGGAGTCAAAGCCAGGGGTCGTGCCGAACGCCTACCTCGATCTCGCTTCGGCGCGCCGCGCGTGTGCGAACGCGGGCAAGCGCCTGTGCCGCCACGGCGAGTGGCTCAAGGCGTGTCGTTCGGAGTTGAACACGCGGCACCCCTACGGCGAGCGTTTGGTGCCGGGCGCGTGCAACTTGAACGCGCCTCAGGCTCCGGCGCCGCTGTTGCACGGCGCCGCTGGGCTCGGGCACCGCGATCCGCGCCTCAATGAAGTCGAGTACCGTGGAGAACGACTCCTGTCCCTCACCGGATCGCATCCAGAGTGCCGCAGCGCCTGGGGCGACGACGCCGTGATGGACATGGTGGGCGGCCTCGACGAGTGGATCGACGACGACTCCGGCGTGTTCCTCGGGGGATTTTACGCGCGCGACACACCCCACGGCTGTCAAGCCCGCATCACCGTGCACCGCGCGGACTACTACGATTACAGCCTCGGCGCGCGTTGCTGCGAGTCGCTGTGACGGTGGTAGGTTCGCCGACGCCAGCAAGCGTTGCTCATCAACTTTTCCTGGCGGATTAAGCCTTGCAGCGACGGAGCTGAGGCGGATACTCGATCCGATGCCGGGCACAGTCGACAAGCAGCCGCCGAGTGGCTTGATGCGCGCGTTCTTGCGGGCGCCGATTTGGATGTACCGCGCCAAGCTGGGTTGGCTGATGGGCCAGCGCTTCCTGTTCCTCAGGCACATCGGGCGCAAGAGCGGTGCGGAGAGGCGCGCGGTGGTGGAGGTCGTCAACTACGATCAGGCCAAGGACTGCTGGTACGTCGCTTCTGGGTGGGGGGAGGGAGCGAACTGGTTTCGCAATGTTCAGGCGCACCCCGACGTGACCATTACCGTGGGGAGACGAACAGTCGACGTCCGCGGCGAGGTGATCGGCGCCGACGAGGCCGCGCGGGCCTTGTTCGCGTACAGCCAGCGCTACCCTACGGCGTACAAGAAGCTGTCCAAGATGTGCACGGGCGAGGAACAACCGGCGACGGAGGCCGGCGCTCGCAGCTTCGCGGAGCGGGTGCCCATGGTGCGCTTCACGGCGCGCAGCGCGAACTGACTTGCTCGGCTGTGCTAGCCTCAGCCTACCGTGCTGCCTCAGTCTGCCGCGCTGCCAGAATTCGCCGCGCTGCGCGTGATCCGCGCCTTCCGTCGGGGCAGCTCGCTGCCGCTCTTGGTCGAGACGCCTCGCGGCGACTTCGTAGCCAAGCTGCGCGGCGCGGCGCAGGGCAGCGCTGCGTTGATCTCCGAGTGCCTCGTGTCGGACCTGGCAGAGCAGCTTGGCCTGCCGGTGCCCGAGCGCGCCGTGCTGCAGATCCCTGAGGATATACCCAGCGACGACCAGAACGACGAGCTGTTGCAGCTGCTCGGGCTCAGCGTCGGCAAGAACCTCGGTGTGCGCTTCCTCGAAGGCGCCGAGGAGCTGCGCGCCGACCGCGCAGACCGTGTCGATGCGGAGCTCGCCGCGCGGGTGCTCTGGCTCGACGCCTGGGTGCTGAACATGGACCGATCAGCGCGGAACCCCAACATCTTGAGCTGGCACGGGCAGCACTGGCTGATCGATCACGGCGCCGCGCTGACCTTCCAGCACGACTGGGACGGAGTCACCGAACAGGACCCGCGGGAGACGCCTTACGACGTGGCCGGCCACCTGTTCGCGGCGCACACGGCGCGCATGCACGCCATCGACGAACAGCTGGCGCGGCGCTTCACCCTGGAGCGCCTGGTCCAAGCCGCGCAGCGCATCCCGCAAGGGTTCCTGCAGGATGCGTTTCCGCGAGGTACTGATGTCCGCGAAGGCGACGCGGGACGTTTGCCCCATGCCTACGCTGCGTTCTTGTGGAAGCGGCTCAAGGCGCCTCGGCCGTGGGTGTGAACTGTGAGTGCTAGGAGCTGTTGATGCCCGAGCAGGTCGGTAATCAGCGGCGGGAACGCCATTGGACGCCCCCGTGCAGGATGCTATCTTGAGGGTGCAATGCGCTACGTGCTCCAACACCCCCACGAAACTCGGCCTTCCCTGCTGGTCGAAGTCGTCGCCGAGATCAGTGAAGGAACACTCAATCGGATGAGGGAGGCCATGCTGGACCTCGGTTGCGCGCACGGGTTGGTAATCGACGACACCGAGGTTCATGTGTTGCGGGACACATTTCGTGACCTAACCTGGGACTCAATCGAAGAGGACGCCGTGCTTGAGACGACGCGCTTGCTGGGCAACTCCGGCGAGCTCGTCACGCGCGTTCAACTCTGGCTCGACGGGATGAGCAATAACTGGTCCGAGGTATTACCCCGTGAGGATTGGGCAGCGCCGCTGTTCTACGATGTGGTGCCGGCGATTGCGGGTGCTGATGTTCGCAGGATTGAGCCAAGTGCTGCATGAAGCACGTTCACGTTGAAACGAATTTCATCGTGGACCTTCTGCGACCGTTCGCGACGCGGGCCGCCCTTGCTTTGCACGCGCGCCATGGACAGGACATCACGCTACACATACCTTGGTGCGCCATCAGTGAGGCCCGGTGGACCTTGCCGGAGGTTATCAATGAGGACCTCGCGTTTCCGGATCTGGCGGGCAGATTCCTTCGCAACCAACGGATGCTGTCCAAGGGCCAAGCATCCAGTGTGAAGGAGTTTATCGACCTTGCCCGCAAGGTACGCGTAGACACGACTTTCAGCTATCCGGACGCAATCGCGAACTTCGCGCAGAGCGTTACCGTTATTCCTCCGTCGCAACAGGCCGTCGATGAGACGTTGAGCATCCGGCGTGCCAAGCGCCTAAAGCCGTTCGACGAGATGGTGCTTGGCTCCGTGCTCTCCAACGCGAAGGCGCTGTCTGATACCGGCGAGCGCGAACTCTACTTCTGCAACCGCAACACCAAGGACTTCATGCCCACTGCGGGGAACGGACTCGACGCGGAGTACTCTAAGGTTGGGTTGACGTATCTTGGCGATTTCAAGGTGCCCTGAACTCACGGCGTGAACGCCATGTTCTCGATGCTCATGTACTCGCGGCACGGCTGAGCGCGCAGCGTGCACTCTTGAGTCTGCGCCGGCGCGGTCACCTGAGGTAGGTGGCTGAACACGACGCTCGACGGGTGCAGCATCGAGTGCGCCACGGAGTGCACCGTGCCGTCGGGTAGCTCCTTGACCACGAAGGTCCAGCGCGCGTGGTTGCCGCCGGGGGTGTTGATCAAGATGCGGATCTTCGAGCCTTTGCGGAACACGTGGCCAAACGGCAGGATCTCCACCCGCGCCAGCTCCCACTGCCCAGCAGGCAGCGGCGCGGCGTCCGCCTCCAGGTGCGTCTGGATCGGGCGCAGCTCCGTCGCGTCGCTGGCTAGCTTGCGCTGGCTGGCGCGCAGCTGGCCGCTCTGCACGTAGACTTCTTTTCCGTCGGGCAACACCTCGGTCACGTTGACCTGAAGGTCGGCGTCGTCCGCCGTCGAGCGAATGTACAGGTCCGCGCTCGCGTGACCGACGAACACCAGGTCCTTGTCCAGAGCCGCGGTCTCGAAGGCTACTGCGTCGCCTGCGGGAGGCGTGGTCCAGGTCCAGTCGGGTTCGATCACACCCGGGTTGTCTCCGCCCATGTTGCGCACGTGGCTCAGGTCCTTGTCGAAGTTGAACGAAGAACCGGAGTCGTCGCCCGTGGTCGGCGGCGCGTCACCCAAGCTGCCGTCGGGCTCCAGATAGAAGCGCATGGCCTCGGTGCCGGGGATTGGCCACGAGGCGAAGCGCTCCTCGAAGGCGCCCTCTGGCGCGTAGGGAGTGCCGCCGTCCTTCTCACCGACCTCGAAGATCACCCGCAGGTCGTCTTCGGCCTCGTAGGCAGCTTTCGCTTCTTCCCAGGTGGCGTAGTCAGCGAAGCGATCGGGGCCGAGCTCCACCGGCGCACCGAAGATTTGTTCGAAGAGCACGGGACCTGCGGTGCGCAACGTCGGGTCGACCATGGGGATGGTTCGTGCGACGTAGATATCCAGAAATGTTTTCCACTCGGATAAAATCTGAGGCGCGAAGCCGTCCATGTGCGCGCCGTTGTAGACCGTGAACTTGTGCACCGGTGCGCTGGTGAACTTGTCGAACAGCGCTGGGAAATGACCGCCGGTCTGTTCGTCTTGCCACGCTCCGGCCACGAACACGGGCACATCGATGTTCTTCACGAACAAGCTCGGGTTCAGCGGGTCGGTGATCTTCGGATCGTAGAAGGGCGTGTTCAGCGCCTTGGCGACCGCGTCCACCGCCTGGCCGTGGAGCAGCTGATTTTCCTCGCAGATTTCATCGCCGCCATCGACGCGCGCCTGCTCCCAGCCTTGGCCGTAAGGCTTCGCGCCGTCGAGCACGTTCTCCGCCCACGACAGGGCGAAGCCGTCGTTGTAGATGCCGCCAGGAGCCAGCGTGGAGGTCGCCGTATCGGCGATCACCGAGAGCGGCGTGATCGCAGCCAAATGTGGCGGCGTGGTCTGCGCCACGAAGAGCTGCGTGATGCCAGGATACGAGAGGCCCGTCATGCCGACCTTGCCGTGGAGCACCCACGGTTGCGCCGCCACGGTCTCGATCACGTCGTAGCCATCGAGCACCTGCATGGTCTCGAAGAAGTCATACGCGCCGCCGGAGCAGCCGGTGCCGCGCACGTTCACGCCGACCGTCGCATAGCCCATGAAGGAGCCGATCATCGCGCTCGGATCCTTCGGGGCGTCGCAGATGGTCGGGAACTGATCGCAGAGCGAGTCGGGTACGCCGAGATCCAGCGGGCCACCAGGCTCCGACGGGTTGTAACCCGAGTAGTTCACGATGGTCGGATACGGGCCATCTTCGATCGGACCTGGCAGGGTGATGTACACGCTGAGCTGCGTGCCGTCGCGGGTCTCGATGTAGTTGCTGCCCGCGACGAGCGTCTGCGACGAGTAGAAGTCCTGGCTCGGCTTGTGGCTGTCGCGATCCCACACCTCGAGGGCGCGGCTCTGTTCGCCGGTGGCTTCGTCGACGATGCGATAGCCATTTCCTGGCGGCAATTCACGGAACATCAGGCTGCCGAGCTCATCGGCCTTGCCGCGGGCGATCTCGTTGCCGTCCTTGTCGCTCACCACGAGCTCGGTACCGGGCGTCGCGTGGCTGACGATCAGCTGCTCCACCGTCTCGCGAACGTTGAAGCTGGCGTCGAGCTCGGAGCTTGAGTTGTAGACCTCATCGGTGCAGCCGCTCAGGGAGGCGAGGGAGGCAACCAGAACCAAAGCAATCAGGGGGCGTCTCACGGCGCGCATCCTATGTCGCTGCGTCATCCCGTTCAAACGGTTGGTAGGTTTTTGGGGGTGAGGAGCAGAATTGCCGCCCTGCGTAAAAAGCCCGGCAATCAGCGCTCATTTGAGGCAACTATCGCCTGCGTCGACCGATACAGCGCAATTCGCGCCCGGCAGCCGTGAGCAACCCACGGCGCCAACCAGGTGCCCTCTCCCCCAAACCCAAAGTATCCGCAGAGGCCCTACTGCGCGCCGGTCTGCACGTTGAGCGTCAAGATCTGATCGCTCACCCAGCTCTGGAACGCAGGATCCGTGTCGAGCTGCAATGCGCGCTGGAGCTGAGGTTCTGCGAAGCGCCCAAGCGCGCCGGTATCGAGCGCGCCGCCGCCAGTGAAGGCCTGATGCAGCGTGCCCATCAGCTCCGTTTCGCGGTCGCCGGTGAGCAGCTCCACGCGGCCCACCAGGGTGCGCACCAGCTGATCCGGCGTCGGTGCGATCTGAATCGGCAAGAGCGCGTCCGTCCACTCCCGAGGCAAGACGTACAGCAAGCGCCGTCCCGGGGTGAGGAAGTAGCTCTTGGCCCAGGTGTCGACCATCGCCTGGGCTTCGTCTGCGTAGAGACCGCTGTCGACCAGCGCGCTCTTCACCACATCCTTCGCGTTCAGGACGTAGGCGTCCAGGTCGCGCTCCTTCGGGCCGCCCTGCGCAACCACGCTGCCGCCAGGCTCGATGCTACCGAGCGGTGTCACGAGCCCGCCGCCGTCATGCAGGTTGAGGTAGAAAGCAGCGGGAATGCGCTGCTCCGAGTTGTTCTTCACGGAAACGCTATCGAAGTCGACCTCGTAGCTCAGGGGCACGCTGAAGTCACCCAGGCCGCGGTAGAAGATGAACTGCTCGATGGCGCCGGCGGCACGCACCGGCACGCTCGCGACCTTACGCGACGGCGCCCAGATGTCGTCCTCGGCGACGGGGATTGGCGCTTCCGTGTCGCCGGGCGCGAGCTGCACCTGCCAGCGCATGTTTCCTCCGGAAAACGCCGCAGCTTCGCCTACGGGTGGCCAGAAGGAGCTCGCATCCGGGTACCACTGGGAGATGATGCCGTCCTTGAAGGTGACGTCGACATCCACCTTCAGCGCTTGGTCCGAGTAGAAGTAGAGCACCGGCGTCTCCATCTTCTGCGTCACCGGACCCGGCAGCGCCTCCATCGCCTTGCCGAAGTCGACGCCTGGTGAGCGACCCAGCACGAAGCTCGGTAGCGCTTCGTCCTCGTGGTGCATTCCCGGCAGCTCGGCACCCGCTTTCAGTGAACCCTGCGCGGAGATCATCGAGGTGAAGGTGCCCCACTCGTGGACCACGAACGCCTGTGTATTGGTGGTGCCCCCTGAGCTCGACTGCGAACCTGAGCCGCCTGCTGCTGAGCCGCTTGCTCCCCCAGCTCCCCCTTCCGCTCCCCCGGAGCCCGATGCGCCGCTGGTGCTCGAGCCGCAGCCTACGCCCAGGCTCAGGGTGCCGAGCAGCAGCGCGAGCCGTGACGCTCGTGTCCACTGCCGAGAACCGTTGCCGCGCGAAAACGTGCTCTTACCCGCCTCGAACGCCCGTGTGCCCCACCCGATCATGAAGCTTAGTCTAGCTTCGGGGAGCTATTCAGAATAATGATATGTTTGCATCGGAAAGCATACGAAATCCGTATACATGGAGTCGACGGGACCGCCGTGCAGCTCGAAAAGCTCAGTATTTTTCTGCAGATAGTCGACACCGGCTCAGTAAGCGCTGCGGCCCGGCTGGTGCACCTCTCTCAGCCAGCGGTGAGCCGTAACCTGCAGCAACTGGAAGACGACTTTGGCGTGAGCCTGTTCGAGCGTGAGGGGCGTGGCCTGCGGCTGACCGCAGCGGGGCGAGCCTTGGTGCCCGAGGCGCGGGCGATCTTGAGTCGCTTCGAAGCTCTGCGGAAATCCGTTCGAGGCACCGCCGAGCGCAGCTATCACGACTTGCGCCTGGGCACCGTGGACAGCGTGGTGAGCTTCTTGTTCGGGCACCTGGTGGCGCCCTTGCGGGATGCGTTTCCCGAGCTCGGCTTGAAGCTGACGACCGGGCGCACTGCACAGCTGCTCGAGCGCGTCGCGAGTGACGACCTGGATCTCGCGCTCGTCGCCTACTCCGGGGTGCCGCCTGCAGAGCGCGTGTCTCGAGTCGCGCGCTACGACCTCCAGTACTACGGCAGGCGCGACCGCTTTGCCGAGCTGGCCCTGGCGACGACCGACGCCGAGATCGCTGCAGGATTTCCACTTGTGGAAATCGAAGCTCTGCCGGGGCAACCAACCATGATCCCCGGTGGAGCCAAGTCCTTCGCGCGCGCGGGCAGCCTCGCTTCAGTGAAGGCGCTGGTGCTTGGCGGCTTTGGAGTGGGCTCGTTGCTCGACTTCATGCTGCGTGAGGACGAGCGCCAGCAGCTGGTGCGGGCTGGCGTGCCCCATGACCCGAACTGCGCGATCTACCTGGCGGCGGGGCCGGGCTGGCGTGGCGCGCGGGCGCTGGAGATCGAATCCTGCATCGTGGAGCACCTGCGGCCCCACCTGTGCGTCGACTAGTCCTTGTTGTTGGCAGCGAGGGCGTCCAGCAGCATCACACCGCCGGTAAACAGCGCCTTCACGTCCGTTTCATCGTGGACGGGCTTCTTCACGGCGTTGGCAAAGGCAGCAAGCTCGGCTTCGGTCGGTGGCTTGTGGTTCCACACGCGGTCGGATGGTGTGAGATCGGTCGGCCGCCTCGGCTTCTTCACATAGGCGTTGAAGGCGCGATGCAGCTCTTGGACTTCTCCTGCGTCGAAGAACGAGCCATGCAGTGCGCAGGCGTCCACCGTTCGCTTACCACCGAAGACCGGGGTCATCATCATGCGCTCATCGCACACCGGGCAAGAGCGGGGCACCTTCGCCTCTTGACCCCGCGCCCTCGCGTTGACCGTGGCGACCGTCGCCATCTGGGCGACTTCGCTGTTCGTGCCTTCGTGGAGCTTCTTGCAGTTAGCCAAGTCGAGCCACACGCCGCCACACTGCCCACAACCCCAAATGAAGCCGGCCGAGGTGCGCGCGCCGAACAGGCGATAGCCACACCCGGGACAGTGCTCAGGTGAAGCTGAAGTGCGTGTTTCCCCGGGGCGCTGGACGAAGTTGTTCTGCCCACAGTAGTCGCACTCGGTGACTTGGGTCACCTCATCGAACTCCTGCGGCGCCCCGCAGTTCTCGCAACGCATCAACATGGCTAACTCACCCCCTGATCCGTGTCGTCTTCGAGCACGCCTGGCAGGATGTCTTCGAAGTGCTGCAGCTTTAGCGCTTCGTCGTCTTCGTCGTCGTACTGTTCGTCTTCGTCTTCGTCTTCATCTTCATACTCAGTGTCCGCTTCGTCGCCCTCGAAGTCGCTCTCCGCTTCCTCGGGCTCCGGGTCGTAACGCAAAGGGGGCCGCGCGTGCTGGAGCAGCAGCTCGCGGTCCTCGGGCTTGGCCATCGCGACCACAATCGCCTCCACCTCACCGGCGTCGAAGAAGGTGCCGTGTAGGGCACAGGCGTCGACACTAAAGCGACCCTGCAACACGTGAGTCATGCCCATGGGCTTGTCACACACCGAGCACTTGCGCGGCGCTCGCCCCACCTTCGGGCGCTGGGCGGCGTTGCCTGCCACACGGCGAGCCAGCTGGGATACCTCGTTGCCTTTCCCCGAGGCAATAGCTGCGGAGTTCGCCAGGTCGAGCCAGATCCCTCCGCAGTTGCCGCAGCCCCAAACCCTGCCTGAGCTGGTCTTGCCTGGAAACAGCTGCGCCGTGCAGCTCGGGCAGTGCTCTGGCTCGGCGCGCAGCCGTGTCTCCTTCTCGCGAAGCACGAAGTTCGTCGCGCGGCAGTAGTCGCAGCGCATGACGCTGTCGTCAGCGGACACCTCTCGCGGCGCCCCGCAGTTCTCGCAACGCATCAACATGGGGGGAGGCTATTCGTTGTTTCCAGCTGCCAGCAAGGACAGCAAGATCGCGCCGCCGGTGAGGACGGCTTTGATGTCCGAGTCGGCGGACGGCTTGCTGAGCGCGGCCTGGAACGCCTCGATTTCCTGCGCGGTAGTCGGTGTGTGGTTCCACACGCGAGGTGCATTCCGCGCGGCAGCTTCGGTCTTCTCGCGTGCGTATCTGTGCACCGCCTCGACCTCGCCCGCGTCGAAGAAGGTGCCATGCAGTGAGCACGCGTCCACCGTGAAGCGCCCCCTCGCGACGGGTGTCATCACCATCTTCTCCTCACACACGGGGCAAGTGCGCGGCACCTTGGCGTCGCCACCACGTGCCCGCGCGTTGGCGGTCGCATTCTTCGCCATCTCGAAGACTTCGCTGCCAGCGCCGGACGCCACCTGATTGCAGTTAGCCAAATCGAGCCAGACGCCTCCACAATTTCCACAGCCCCAAATGAAGCCGGTCGAGGTGCGCGCGCCGAACAAGCGATAGCCACACCCGGGACAGTGCTCAGGTGAAGCTGAAGTGCGTGTTTCCCCGGGGCGCTGGACGAAGTTGTTCTGCCCACAGTAGTCGCACTCGGTGACTTGGGTCACCTCATCGAACTCCTGCGGCGCCCCGCAGTTCTCGCAACGCATCAACATCGGCAGTGCACCCCCCGAGCCGGAAGTCTCGTAAGTCGGTCGTTCTTGCTTGAGTGTACTGCGCCGTGGAGCTGTCGGAAGGGCTCGCGTTGTGGGGAATGTCAGTTTGGTTTCTCCAGGCCCTCCGGACCAGCGTCCAACAAAGCGAGCACCGCCGCCAGGCGCCACTCGAGGCCATGCTCCCGCGTCGCCGCGATGCTGCGCTCGATGGACTTCACGAGCACGTCTTCATCCAGGGCGATGGCGAGCCAGCGGGCCCAGGAGAGGGCGAACAGCCGCTCTTCAGGGTTGGTGAGGTGGCGGGCGCGCAAGAGATCAGCCTTGAGTTTCGCGAGCAGCGCCGGCTCTTGCTCAGGGTCTCGAGCAGCGAGCAGGCAGTCGCTGAAGGTGCACTCTTGCGCCGTGGGCTTGGCTTCGCTGGGATGCGTAGATTGCCACGCGGAATAAAACAGGAGGCGCCGTACTCGGTGTTCGGGCTGGTGGTTGTCTGGTGCCAAGCGACCATAGTCTGCCTTGGCGGTGTCGAGGTTGCCCTCCAGGTGTTCGAGCGCGGCGGCGTCGAGCCACCAGGCCGAGAACAAGGTCAGCTGGATCTCGAGGTCAGCGCTCGGCTTAAGTCCGTGCAGGAACTCGAATGCCCCTCGCACGTCTCCGACCTGCGCTCGCGCTACGGTCACGCAGTGCTGGAATGGCATGCTCTCCGCGGTCGGTTCTTTCTTCAGCGCCCGCCGACCCGCCTCCACGAGCAGCGCCGCAGCGGGTACGGCGGGAGACCACGCGATGGCGCCGTAGTCTTCAGGACCCGTACGGCAGCTTGGCGCCGGCCTCGCCTCTTCGAGAGTCAGCAGGTAGCGGCGGATCACGGCGGCTCTTTCTGTGAGCGCGTGGTGATCAAGTACGTCGAGGGGCGTGCGGAGCTCTTCCGGCCATAGATTGCCTGCGACGAGCAAGCAGGTGTTGTCGAGCTTCGGTGCGGATTTGAGCCGCGCGGAAGCGGCTTCGGCTTCGCTGCCGTTTGCCACCACCAGCAACGCGTCCCGCGCGCACTCCACGCGGCGCTGCTCGGGTTCGCCGGGGAGCTTGCTACGGCCCAACGCATCCGCTGCGCGCTGCCACTCTCCCGCAAGCCAGTGGATCTCGACTTCCCTCGCGAGCGCGCTCCACTCGCCGTTGTTCGCCGCGACGTCGTAGCGGTATGCGGCTCGTTGATACAGATCGCTCGCGAGCTTCAGGTCGTCATCTGCGAAACGGGCGAGCGCGAGGCTGCGCATGCCCGGGTTTGGCATGCACTCCATCAGGCGGTCCGCCACGCGCTGCGTGTGCGCTGGATCGAGCACTGCCAGCGGCACGAGCGGATCCGCATTGCACAGGCGGGTGACGCGCTCGAACGCGATCAGGCGCTCGATCAAGCTGCGCTCGACCGGGCGATGCTCGCTGCAAGTGAACAAGCAGCCTTCGGGCAGCTGGCGTCTGGCCTCCCGTTGCAGGAACTCATATTCCGCAAGGATAATCCCGTGGCGCTGAGGAGTCAGCGCGCCCAGCTCGATGCTCCACGGGGGGTGAGGCGCGCTCGCCCGCACCTGCTTCAAGCACCAAGCTCCGTACCCACCCGCAACTACGAGCGCCAGGGCGCCGCCGATGGCGGCGCCCAGCGCCTTTCTCGCGTTGCTCGGCTCAGGGCTGCGCCGCGCGGTCAAGTGCCAGCCGCACCACAGGAACAGCGCGAGCCCAGCGAGCGCGAACCAATGACCCTGAGTCAGCAGCAGGCTGGGCTCCACACGGAGCAGCGTCGCTGACTTCGGGAGGCTTGGCAACGCTGCCCGCTGCGCAGCGCGACGCTCAGGGAGCCAAGACCGTGAACTTGTAGCTCACGCTGTCGGTCCCGCTGCACTGCTGATTGAGCATCGTCACCGTCGCGGTGATGGTCACTTCAGTGCCAGCGGGTACCGACGAATCGACTTCGACGTTGCTCGTCGTTTGGTTCGTGCCGCACGCCAACACGGCGAAGAACTGCTCGTCGGTTACGGTGACGCCTTGCGTATTGGACTCGAAGTCGACGCCGGGATAGTAGCTGAAGCCGTACCCTGAGACGTCGGTCAAATCCACAAGGAAAGTGCCTTTGGAGCCAGAGGCAATCCCGTCACTCGGGTCGAGCCGTGGGTTTCGCACCACGAGGCGATCGAGGTCGCTGCAGCCTGGCTGCATGAAGCCCCCGGTGCCCATCTGCTCGACGCACTCCATGCCACCCGCGCCCCCGGTTCCTGCTCCTGCAGCGCCTCCGACCCCGGCGCTGCCCCCTTGAGCGCCGCCCGCGCCCCCCGTCTCGCCACCGCCAGTAGCGCCAGCGCCTCCGATCCCTGCCATGCCGGCGTCGCCGCCCGCGTTTCCACCACCACCGCTCGCCGTGCTACCTGCGCTGCCTCCGTCACCGGCGCTGCCGGCTGTGGCTCCGCTGCCTCCAGAGCCGCTGCTCGAGCTACCGCCGCAGCCGACCGCGAGCAGCAGGCCTGCGAAGAGCACGCCGCGCGCGGGCAGACCGGAACGGGGGAACGAACGAAAGAACGAGCAAGTCATATCAAGCCTCCTTGGCCGGGGGCGCATACTCCCAGCGAGTTCAGACTGACTCAGCGAGACCGTTACTTCCATTAGAATGAACTGGATGCATCGTGCGAATCAGTTGAACGTTGAGCCGGCGCGGCTCCGCTAGCCTTCGGCTCCGTGGCAGCGAAACGCGTGGCTGGGCTCGTGTTGGTGTCGCTGCTGCGCGCGGTGTGGTGGGCGCTGGTCATCTTGCTGCCGTTGCTCGGCGTGTGGCTGGCTTCGAGCATCGCAGCGTACCTGAATGGACCACGCTGGCTCGCGTTCGTCGCCGGCGTGCTGCTGTTTCCTCTCGGTCCCCTGCTGTGGGATCGCCTCGCGGAGCGCCGCAGGGCCAAGCGCGCAAGCCAGCGCGCGGACTTGCGTGAGAAAGAGCGCATCCTCACCACCGGCGATCGCTGGGTGCTGCGCACCCTGGCCCTCAACCTGCTTTTCCTCGCGGTACTGGCTGCCTGGTACCCGACTCAAGCCTTCGCGGCGCTGGCGACGCGCGGTGACTGGTTCGTCGAAGGCTCGAGCGGGGGCTTCGCCAAGGGCGTGCGCTCATTCAAGCTGGTTGCCGCCGACGCTCTCGAGTTCCTGTACAACGCGGCCCACGACAATCCGTTTCGCGATGGGGCTGACGAGAGCGAACGCGTTGAGGATCCCGAAGCGGGCCACGGCTTGGGCGTCGGTTCAGCGACTCCGATCGCGAGTGGGAGCACCACGCCCACGCCTGCTCCCACGCCGAGCGCCACGGCCAGCACCAACCCGGCGCCAAGCGGGTCAGCGCCCGAGCCCAAGCCGCAGCCGCAGCCGCAGCCGCAGCCGCAGCCACACCCCAAACCGAAGCCTAAGCCTGAGCCGATTGCCCAGCGCCACGAGTATCCGTTCCCTCGCACGCTGCATCCCCTCGTTCAGAGCATCCCCGCGAGCGAGGAGGTCAGCGTCGAGGCGGTCGGCAACTACATCAAGGCGCACGAACCGGATCCCTTCATGCGCGTGAAGGCGCTGCACGACTATGTCGCGGATCGGATCGCGTATGACGGGCCGAGCTATGTCGCGGGCAAGTATCCGCCGTGGGATGCGCCCACGGTGCTGAAGACCCGGCTTGCGGTTTGCGCTGGCTACGCGAAGCTCCTGGAGGCGCTGGGTAAAGTGACCGGCGACCGCATCCTGTACGTCACCGGGGACGCGCGGGTCGGTAACTCGCCGCCGTCAGGAAATGGGCACGCCTGGAACGTCGCGCAGATCAACGGTGCCTGGTACCTGCTGGACCCGACTTGGGACTCTGGCTCGCTGGACGGAGCCACGTTCAACAAACAGTACAGCACGGATTACTTGTTCGCTCCGCCGGAGGTGATGGGGATCACTCACTTCCCAGACGAATCCAAGTGGCAGCTCAGAGAACCAAAGATTAGCCGTGCGGAATTTCTGGATCAACCCGTGTTGCGCCCGTGGTTCTTCAGCAATCGGCTGACACTGCTCACACCCAAGCGCGCCCAGGTCACGGTGCAAGGGCGCTTCGAGGCGCGCATTGACAACCCCTTGGGGCGTTTCTTCATGGTGTTCGCGCGGCCAGCGAAGGGTGGCCAAGACGTGCGCTGCGACAGCGTCCAGCGCGACGAGGTCGACATCAGCTGCAATCTGCCGCGAGGCGAGTACCAGGTGCAGGTCTACGTTGGCATGCAGCAGTACAACGCCACATATCCCAACGCCGCGGAGTTTCAGGTCTTCTCGAACTGACGTCAGCGACAAATCTGGTCGCAGTCGTCGCCCTTGGGCTCGGGCTCGAAGCAGTACCAGGTGCCCTGGCACGAGCAGAAGTGCGTTTCCGTTGCGCAGCTCACGACCATCATGCGTGTGATCGGGCCAGGGCAAGGCTTCCCGCTGAGTTCATCGGCGCTGGCCTCGCAAGCGGGAGGACAGGGGTCGAGCTTGGCGTCGGCGCAGGTGTCTTTCCCTGTGGATGCGTCCTTTGGTCCTGAGCTGCAACCTTGAGCAAGCCACACGCTGCTCGCCAAGAGCATCGCGGTGAGGGTCTGTCTCACCTCACCCCCCAAACCGGCGGAGCCGGCCCTGCATGTCGAGTTCGCGATAGATGCCCAGGGCCTCGCTCGTCAGGCGGCTTGCGAGGTCGGGCGCAGCCTCGGCGAGGGCCATCAGGGAATCTGCGAGCTCGTCGCGCTCTCCCGCGGGACGCAGCTGCTCGACGCTCGCTTCGAGGTGGGCCCGGGCGCGCTCTAGGTTGCCTTGGCGCAGCGCGATGCGTCCCAGCAAGCGCTCGGAGAGGCCAAGCGTCACGGCAAAGCCTTGCTCCGAGAGCTGCTTTGCACGTTCCCCGCAGCGCTTGGCGGTCGCGAAGTCTCCGCTCTCGAGTTCCGCCACGCCAAGCCCCCAGACTGCTTCTGCGACCACGAAGATCATTTCCACGCGGTTAGCGAGCTCGATCGCGCTGGTGAAGCTGAGCCGGGCCTTGTCCAGGTGCCCGAGCTCGAGCTCGATGCGCCCACGATTGCAGAGCGCGTTGGCTTCGAGGCGCCCCTCCCGAGCGGAGCGAGCATGGGCGACGGCTTGCTCTGCGCTGATCAGCGCCGCCTCGAGTTCACCCAGCAGGCGCTGGTTGATCGAGATGTTGCCGTGGTGTTTCCCCGCCGAGCTGCGATCGCCGGACGCCTCCGCGAGCTTCGCGGCCCGGGAGTAGTGGGAGATCGCGCGCCGGTAGTGGCCCGTGGAGCCCCACGCAATGCCCAGGGCATTTTCTGCGCGGGAAAGCAGCGTCGTGTCGCCGAGGGTCTCGGCGAGCTCGGCGGCCTCGGTGGCGCGCTGCATGGTCTCCTCGCCTTTGGCGCCGAGGTAGGCGAGGTAGCTCAAGCTCAGGTTGGCGCGAACCCGCGCTTTCGCATCATCGAGCTGCTTGCTGAGTTCGAGCGCTGCATGCAGGTGCTGGCCTGCGGCACCCATGCGCCCGGTGGCGGTCTCGAGTTCACCCAAGGTGAGCTCGGCCTCCAGACGCTCACGAGAACTCAAGTCGTGGCTCTCGGTCAGGGCCAGCGCGAGCTCCAGGCTGGCGAGCGCGTCTGCGAGAGCACCGCGGCCTTCCGCGGCGCGACCAGCCAGAATCAGGTATTGAACCGCCCCTGAGTATTGCCCTGCGGATTCGAAATGCTGAGCCATGCGGCGCAGGCGAGTCGGGCCTGGCTCCGGCAACTCCTCGAGGCTACGGGCGGCGGCAAGGTGGAGCTGCCGCTTGGAGTCGTCGCTCAGGTTCGCGTAGGCGACCTCATGCAGCTTGTCGTGGGCGAACACCAGGCGCTCCCGACCGGCCTGCTGAGCGTCCCGCGTCTGTGTCGGCTCGAGCATGCTGCGCACAACCAGGGTTTGCACCGCGGAGTCGAACGCCTTCTGTGAGAGCGCCTGTTCCCCTGTTGCCTCGCAGCTCAGCACATGGGCGCGGAACAAGACATCGCTGTCCACGCGCCGACCGAACACCGACGCCAGCTCCGCGATGCGCCGGGCGTTGCGGTCGAGGCGACTGAAGCGCAGCGCGACCAAGGACGCGAGACTGCTCGGAAGCGGGACGTTGCGTAGCGACTCTGCTGCGGCGGTGAGTTGCCACGCGCCGTCTAGCCCCCGCACCAACAGGCCTTGCCCCACGGCAGCGCGGAGGTACTCGGAGACGAAGAAAGGGCTGCCGTGGGCTCGCGCGATCAGGAAGTCTGCCAGCTCCACCGGCGGACTGGGCAGCGCGAGCATGTCAGCGGCCATGCCCAAGATGCTCAGCGGGTCGATACCTTCGAGCTCGAAGAGCTGCTCGCGATTATGGCTTGCCACGCGTGCTAGTTCGGGCGTGGCCTCTGCCGTGCGGAAAGTACCAATGACGAGCACGCGATGCTGCGCGAACGCTTCGCTCTCCACCAGCTCCGTAAGCCATGCGAGGGTCAGCTGATCCGCCCACTGCAAGTCGTCCACCAACAGGAACAGCGGGTGTTGCTCCGACCAGCGCTCGAGCACTTGCGTTAGCACCCGCCGCGCCTCTTGCTTGAGCTTGTCAGGGCTCAGGCGAGTGCCTTTGCTCTCGCTGCAGAGTCGCGGCTCGAACACCCCGAGCGGCGTGCGCGCGTCGCCCAGTAGCGCTGAGGCTTGCTCCGGTTCTGACTGCGCGTAGTCGGCGAGTTGCGCCAGCAGCGGTCGCAGGGTCGAGAAGCTTGCGTTTCCGGCTTCGCCGCGAGGAGGCTGGGCACCGCAGGTGATGATGCGCGCGCCTTGTCTGGCGGGCTCGCGCACGAGCTGCAGCAACAGTCGCGTCTTGCCAATCCCGCTCTCACCGCTAACGAAGCACACGCCGCCCGCGCCGCGAATGGCGGCCTGCGTGACGTCGCGCAGCACATCGAGCTCTTTTTCCCGACCGGCAAGCTCCGGTTGATACAGGTAGCTCGCAGGCGCTGGGCCGATCGAAGACGGCACGTCGTCCTCGAATAGCTCGACCAAGCTCCGCTTCACGTCCAGCGCATAGCCGAGCCGTTGCGCGGGTTGTTTCGCGAGCAGCCGCATCACGAGCTCGTTCAGCGCAGGGGGCGTCTCGGGCACGAGCTCAGTCAGCGGTGCCGGAGGTTCGTACAGCTGAGCGCGCAGCAGGTTCCCGACGGAATCCGCGAGGAAAGGCGGGCGTCCACTGATCAGCTCGTAGAGGATGCAGCCGAGGGAATACAAGTCGGCGCGCGCGTCGACCAGCTCGTTCTTCACCTGCTCCGGCGCGATGTACGCCGCTGTGCCCATGGCGGTCGCGCTGTGAATCAGCGCGTCCCGCCCACGCGAGCCTGAGAACTCGGACGCGATGCCAAAGTCCACGAGCACCGGCATCTGATCCCCGCGGATAATGATGTTCTCGGGTTTCAAGTCGCGGTGAACGATGCCTTCACCGTGCAAGAACGCGAGCGCCGTGCACAAACGCGAGAGAATTGGCAGTGAGGCCTGGATGCGCTGGAGTAACGGGGGGAGGTTGCTTACCGGTTCGTAGCTGAGGGGTCCGCTGAGCGGGCCGGAGTCAGGAGTCAGCAGTCCGAGCGCGTGACTATCTGCGACCTGCGTTGGCGCGAAGCTCTCAGGAGACACCGAGAGTGGTTCGTCGGTGATCGTCTCGGCTGCCCACACGCCTGAAGACTCGGGCCTGGGGAACGCGGCGGAGTCGAAGACGTGGCTCAGCAACGTGCGCCCTTCGATGAGCTCCATCGCGTACCAAGGCAAGCCCTCGTGAACGCCTTGATCCAGCACTCGGACGATCCCAGGATGGTTCACCCGTGACAGCGCGTGGATTTCGCGGCGCAGCGAGGCAAACGCGAACTCGTTCGCAGCGTTGACCGTCTTCAGCGCGACTCGTCGCCCTGATGCGCGATGGGTCGCGCTGTACACGACGCCCATTCCGCCACGACCCAAACGGTCGTGAGTCAGGTAGTCGCCAATCCAGAGTTCTTCGCCCATCGCGTGTGGTCGCGTCGTCAGGCGTGCCCCCAGCACGCACTCACCTTTGAGTCTAACAGCCACGAGCCGTCGAGCAGGCTTGGAGATTAGATGCTCTGAGTTTCCGCGGGCTGTGTTTCGCCGGCAGCACCCATTGGCGGTGGTTGGATCCGAACACTCCTCGGAATCCCGCGATTTTTTCGCGTGATCCGCATCACGCGTGGACTCACTCAGATGGCTTGCGATCCGAGTGCCCTAGGTCACGATCGGGGTCGACGCGGTCCCTGACGAGCTGTTGTTCTCTTTCGGTTTCGGGCTCTGGGCCCCCAGCCGCATGTCCCGCGTCGGCGCGGGAAAACATCACTTCCTCATCCGCCTCGGCATGTTGAAGGAAGCAGCAGCCATCGACACTGCGTTCAGCAGTAGCGACACTGCGTTCAGCAGTAGCGATCCCGCGTACAGTACTCGATGGCGCTTCACGACTTCCAGCTGCGGCTCAGGTTCTTGGTGTTCTTCTCGATGAACGCGCGCTCGACGTCGATGTCCAGGCGATTTGCGATCGCCAGCAGGTAGTTCATCACGTCGACGATCTCCTCGCCCACGTTGGCCACCAGCTCCGTGCGCTCCTCCAGCGGCGCCTCCGCCTGATCGAAGAAGCCTTTGACTTTCCGCACGGCTTTAAAGAGTTCTCCGACCTCTTCACCCATCAAGAAGCAATTCTCGATCAGGTTCACGTCGCTCCAGCCGTGGTGCTCTTCCAGTTGCTTGATGTAGCGCTGGTACTCGCTCATCGGCGCAGACTCGTGCAAGCGAATCGGCGGTAGCTCGAGGGTCGGACGGTCCCCGGTGTCCACGACCTCGATCTCCGGCTCGTCCATTTCGGTGATCTCGGGATTGCTGGGGATGGGCTTGCGAGAAGCGTCCGTCGACATGTCTCCTCGCATAGCACACGTTTGTGGCGCTCGGTTGCAACCAGCAGCACGCGAACATTCATACGGAAAACCCGCCTCATTCCCGATGTTCGGGGCGGTTGTCTGGTCGACGCTAGGTCGCCTAGGCCATGCCGAGCTCAATCAGCTCGGCCTCGACTTCTTCCCACTCCGACATCAAGCGATCCAGTCGACTCTCGATCTCGGCTTCTTCGCGACGCAGCTGATTCACTTCCTTCTCAGGCGTCTGTTCGAAGAAGCCAGGCTCGCAGTACTTGGCTTCAATCTCGGACTTGCGCGCTTCGGTCGACTCGATCTGACTCATCAACTCATCGCGCTTCTTGGGTAGCGCCTTGCGCTTGTTTGCTCTTCGCCGTCGTTCTTCGTGGCTCAACCCAGCATCAGGATCGGGCGGGGGTGAGGGAGCGATGCTTGGAACTTTTTCGGCGTTCTTGGGCTCTTTTTCGCTCTTCGCTCTGAGCACGACTTGATCGGCGTCCAGGTGGTCATCGCCTTCGCGCTCCAGGTACTCCGCATAGGTCCCGGGAAAGTCGACGATCCCGTCGGCTTTGATTTCCACGACGCGCGTCGCGAGCTGATCCACGAACCAGCGATCGTGGCTGACGAATAGCAGTGTGCCGTCGTACTCCTTGAGCGCCTTCACGAGCGCTTCGATCGACTCGAGGTCCAAGTGGTTGGTCGGCTCGTCCAGCACCAACACGTTCGGCTGTTGCACCATGATACGACTGAACACCAGCCGCGCTGCCTCACCACCGCTCAGGGCTTCGAGAGGCTTCTCCACTTCTTCGCCGCTGAACAGCACGCGTCCGAGCATGCCGCGTACGTAGCTCGTGCCTTCCTGGGGACACGTATCCCAGAGGAAATTGAGGGTGGTCTGTTTCGGCTCAGACAGCAGGTCCTTGTGATCCTGTGCAAAGTACCCGATCTGGACTTCGTGCCCCCAGTTGACCTTGCCCGCGTCCGCTTCCAGGCGGTCCACGAGGATCTTGAGGAGCGTCGACTTGCCGAGCCCGTTCGCCCCGATCACCGCGACGTGCTCGCCGCGACGGATGCGTAGCTCGACGTCACCGAGCACCTGCTTCTTACCGTACGCCTTGCTCAGGCCCTCCACCTCGAGCACGTCCTTGCCGCTCGGGCGCTTCTGTTTGAACGCGAATTTGGGGTAGCGGCGGCTGCTCTTCGGCAGCTCCTCGACTTGGATCTTCTCGATCTGCTTGACGCGGCTCTGCGCCTGGCGCGCCTTGGTGGCTTTGGCGCTGAAGCGCTCGACGAACGCCTTCTTCTCCGCGATGATGCGCTCGTTCTTTGCGATCTCTGCTTCCTTGCGGATTCGCGTTTCTTCCTTCTGGTGGCAGAACGCAGCGTAGTTGCCCTTGTAGGCCGTGACGGTGCCGTAGTCGACGTCCAGGATGTGGGTCGAAACTGCATCCAGGAAGCGGATGTCGTGGCTGATCACCACCGCGCAGCCCTTGTAGGCTTTCAGAAAGCCCTCGAGCCAGCGGATACTCAAGATGTCGAGGTGGTTGGTTGGCTCGTCGAGCAGCAAGATGTCGGGTCTTGCGACGAGTGTCTGCGCCAACAACACACGCAGCTTGAAGCCACCGCTCAAGGTGGACAGCGGGCGCGTCAGTGCTTCGTCAGGGATCCCGAGACCGACCAGCACCTGGCTCGCTCGTGACTCCAGGGTGTAGCCATCCCCCGCGGAAATGACCTCGGTGATGTGGGCGATGCGCTCTGGGTCGACGTGGCTGTCCTCGTCCCAGGTCTCTTGTTCGCGCAGCGCTTCGAACACCTCGAGATCGCCCTTCATGGCGCAATCGAGGATGCGCTGGGAGTCGTCTTCGAAGCGATCCTGGCGCAGCACGCCGACGCGGGCGTTCCTCGCGAAGGTGATGCTGCCGTCGCTCGCTGGCTCATCTCCCATCAGGATCTTGAGCAGCGTGGTCTTGCCTGCGCCGTTGGCACCTACCAAGCCGTAGCAGTTCCCGGCGTCGAGCTGGAGACTCACGCCGGCAAACAGCGTGCGGGGACCAAATCCCTTGGCAAGGTTCGAAATGCTGATCACGGGGCGGGGGGTTAGTCTCTTTGCGCGGGCGGAGCAAACGGCTGCCGCGCCTTTTCGCTACGGTGTTGCATGGTTCGGCCGTTCTAGGCGTTGGACCCCCGATGTTGAACGCCTCCGCCCCGCCCAGAAGGACCAGACCCGTGTACTCTGCCAAGCGCGTGTCAGGGCGGCTCACGAGCTACTTGGGAAACCTGCCTCACGGGCTGGATTCATACCCAGACTGTACGGTCAAGGCGTCCCTGCTGCGCGCGCTGCTGGCGGCTTGCCCGCCCCTCGGCGGACTCGAGGTGGACGCCCCGCTGAGGGAGCTCCTGCTCGATCCGCCCGGCGCGAACTCCTGGATCCCTGAGGCGCACTTCGTTGCCGCCCACCTGGCGCTCGCGGATAGCTTGGAGCTGTCCAGCCAAGACATGCTTCGTCGCACGTACCAAGCGAACAGGTCGCTCACGAGCTCAGCCATGTATCGCGCGCTCGCGTCGGTTGCTTCCCCGTCGATCCTGCTGCGGGGTGCCAAGGCTGGCTGGGGGTTGCTCCACCGCGGCGTGCATCTTACTTTGCATGCGGAAAAAGAGCGCGCCCGCTTGGTGCTGACCCACCCGCCGCACCTCTACAACACCCTGGCGCATGAATCCGCCGCTTGGGGTTTTCGTGCGGTGGTCGAAGCAGCTCAGGGCAGTGACGTGCAGGCGTCCTTGGAGCAGTCTCTGCCTACCGGAGCGAGCGTGCTGGTCGCCTGGAGCTGAGCCGAACTGACCACGGCCGGGACCAGTTCTCGACATCACGCGCGCTCGGCGTTCGCTATCACTGGCTCAGTCGCGGTCGCCACGCGCGCCGGACGCCGAGCAGCGAGTGTCGTGCCAGTGCGGCACTGACGCTCAGCAGGACCTGCGCTCGGGGGTGTCTGAAGGAGAGGTCGGACGCCCCCGAGCCCACTATTCTCGATGCAGGCAGCGCGCTACTCGTTGGCCTCGCAGAGGGCGTCCACGACTTTGCAGCCCTTGGCTTTGCATTTCTCGAGCTTGGCGCAGGAAGCCT
>JBFXBK010000089.1:0-27117 GCA_050183255.1 Polyangiaceae bacterium
CTAAATCACGCCTTCCTTCAGCCACTCACCAAAACGTTCCCCGATCATCAACGTGGGGAAATTCGTGTTGGAAGAAGGCACCGTGGGCATCAGGCTCGCGTCCGCCACGAACACGCCCTCGACACCTCGCAGGCGCCCGTACTGATCGGCGGCCGCCGATGCATCCCCTTCGCGCCCCATCGGAACGGTTCCGCACGGATGATACCCGCTGCCGGTACTTATCGGCAGCCAGTCGGAGAGCTTCTGCGGATCTCGAAGCACGCGCTCTGAAGGCCAAAAGTAGTGGACCATGTCCTTCATGGGCGACCCGGAGACCACCATCCAGCCGAGCTGGAGCGCCTCCACCGCGCGCTTGCGATCTTCACCGTCCTCGAGCAGCTTGGAGTCAATGCGTGGCTTCTCGAGGGGATCCGTGCTGGAGAAGATCAGCCGCCCGCTGCCTCGCGGCTTGCCGATGCAGGTCATCATCGTCACCACCGGCGCGCTGAACGCAGGGAACGGGATGAAGCTCCCAGGCTGCAGCTGCATGTCGTTGGGACACGGGCTGCCCTTGGAGGTGAAGCGCATCGTGGTCTGAATCAGCGGGTGCTGAATGCTCGAGAAATCGTAGCGCGGCGCGAACACCAGCGCGGCGCCCGGGTGATCCAGGAGCCGCTTGTTCACACCGGGCACCACCGCGACCTCAGCCACGCCGAGGCGCGCCAGCTGATCCTCCGGACCGACTCCGGAGCGCAGCAAGATCGCCGGGGTGAGCAAGGATCCGGCGCACAAGAGCACCTGCTTGCAGCGCACCACTCGGGTTTCCCCATGGTACTGTACCTCGACGCCGCTCAGGCGCTTGTTCTCGAACAAGAGCCGCAACACCAGGGCGTCGCCGCACACCGTGAGGTTCGGGCGCGCCCGCACGTCGGCCGTCAAGTAGCAGGTCGCTGCGTTCTGGCGCACCCCGTCGATCTTGTTCATCACGTGCGGGCCGTAGCCGGTGGTGAGCGGGCTGTTGTGGTCGTGGCAGCGGGGGAAACCGAGATCTGCGCAACACTCGAGGAACGCCGCCTGCCAGGGCACCAGCTCGTCCGCCGTGTGGCGCCGCACCTTGATGGGCCCACTTTGCCCGTGCCACTCATCGTCGATGTCGAGGTCGGTCTCGATGCGCTTGAACGCGGGCAGGCAGCGATCGAAGCTCCACTCAGGTAGGCCAAAGCTCGCCCACTCGTCGTAGTCGTAGGGCTGACCACGCAAGGCGATGCAGGTGTTCACGGCGCTCGATCCGCCCACGACCTTCCCGCGGGGAAACGGAAACGTGCGCTGCCCCTTCAGCGGCAGGTGGCGATAACCCCAATCGTGATCGTGTATCGAGTTCTCGAGGCCGTTCATCAGGTCCGCTGGAAGCGCCTCAGGCTCGGGGCCGTAGTCCGGACCAGCCTCGAGCAGCAGCACCTGGCGGGTCGCGTTCTCCGTCGCGCGCGCCGCAATCACCGCTCCAGCGGAGCCCGCGCCAATCACCACGATGTCCGCTGCGTTCGGTAGGGCGGCGCTCATCGAGCCACCCCCTGCCCGCGCCAGTTCAGCTTCTTCACTCGAGCTTTATAAGAACCGCGCCTCCCGCGCCGCAACTCCACAAAACGTAGCCCACATTCACCAACCCGAACGCCTTGGCCCCTCGGCGCTCGAGCTGAATGGCGCGGTCAGCGTAGGAGCCGGACAGAACGCCGTGTCAGTTATGGCAAGCGACGTCGCCGGGCACGCCTCGAGCGCCATTCGAGCGCTCCTCCCCCCAAACTCAATGCAACCAAACCGCGGAGAAACAGCTGGTTTCAGCCGCGTACCGCGGTTGTCATAGGGAAGTTTCACGCCTATCCTCGGCAGGCTCAAGCTGGAGGACTGATGGGACTGAAGCAGCGCCTGCGCTCGACTTGGATCGACATGGAAGCCACCGGCCGACTCGTGCCGCACCTCTACCGGGTGCTGCCGGGAAGCCACTGGCACATCGCCCGCATCATCGCGAAGAACGCTGAGCGCATCGGCAACCACACGGCGCTGCGTTACCTCGACGAGAGCTACACCTGGCAAGAGTTCGAGGACCAGCTCGCGCGCTACGCCGGTTACCTGCGCCGCAAGGGCATCAAGCAAGGTGACGTGGTCACGCTGATGATGGACAACCGGCCTGACTTTCTCTTCATCGAGAGCGCAATCTGCCGCTTGGGTGCCATTTCCGCCCTGATCAACACGAACCTCACGGATCACGCCCTCGTGCACGCGGTGAACATCGGCAAGCCCAAGCTGGTGATCGCAGGCAGCGAACACGCAGACAAGCTACGCGCGGTCGTCGCTGAGCTGTGCGTCCCTGAGAGCGAGGTCATCATCCAGCTCGAGCAGGAGTCTGACGATCCTCACGGATTCGAGACGCTCAACGCCGACCTCAAGAAGGCGATTCGGGTGCGGGACAACGCCAAGACCAAACCCGACGACGGCATGTGTTACATCTACACTTCGGGCACCACCGGCTTGCCCAAGGCAGCCATCGTCACTCACAAGCGCTTCTTGCTGGCTGCGCACCTGTTCGGGCGTTCAATCCACGACGCCGCACCGGACGACGTGATCTACGCGACGTTGCCGCTCTATCACTCCAACGCTCAGTGGGCTGGCTTCGGCGCGAGCGTGGCCTCTGGCGGCACCCTGGCCCTACGCCGCAAGTTCAGCGCGACTCAGTTCTGGGATGACGTGCGGAAATACGGCGCGACTCATTTCATCTATATCGGAGAGCTCTGCCGCTACCTCTTGAACCAACCGCCGTCGAATCGCGACCGCGATCATCAGCTGCGCGGCGGTACAGGCAATGGCCTCCGCCCGGACATCTGGGACGAGTTCTGCGGACGCTTCGGTGTGCCGTTGATGCGCGAGTTCTACGGAGCGACCGAAGGCAACGCGCCGATGTTCAACATCGAAGGGCGCCCAGGCATGGTGGGCAGGCTGCGCCCTGGGCAGATCATCGTGAAGTGCGATCTGTCGACGGGAGAAGTGATCCGCAATGCCCAGGGCCTCTGCGATGAGGTCAAGCCGGGAGATACTGGGCTCTTCCTCGGCAAGATCAACGCGGTCACCCGCTTCGATGGCTACGTGGACAGCAGCGCCACTCAGAAGAAGGTGATCGAAAACGTGGTGAAGCAGGGCGACACGTACTTCAACTCCGGGGACTTACTCACCCTGCACGAAGACGGCTGGGTCGCGTTTGCGGATCGCGTGGGCGACACCTTCCGTTGGAAGGGCGAAAACGTGTCGACCAACGAGGTCGCCGAGGTGCTGAACGGCGCTCCTGGTGTGCTCGAGAGCAACGTCTACGGCGTGCACGTCGCGGGCACCGACGGCCGCGCAGGCATGGCCAGCCTGAACACCGACGGGCAGTTCGACCTGAACGCCTTCGCCGAGTTCGTGATCGACAAGCTGCCGGGCTATCAGCGCCCCTACTTCATCCGCGTGCAGGACGGCATGCGCATCACCGGCACCTTCAAACACCAGAAGGTGGACTACCGCAAAGAGGGCTACGATCCCTCGAAGGTCAACGGCGACGCGCTCTACTACCTCGACGGTGAACGCTACGTGCCCATCGACGACAGGCTGCACCAGAAGCTGGTGAGCGGCGAAGTCACTCCACGTTGAGCCTTCTGGCCCCCGGCAATCATTTCCCCGAGGCAATCAAGCTTGGGGGTGGGATTCCGGAGCAAGCAGCACCTCCAGCACGTTCGGTGGCAAGCGGCGCGGGCGATGAGTGTCGTCGACACACGCCAACACCGTCTCCCCGCTGCACACCAGCTCTTCGCCGTGGAGGATGCGGTAGCCGAACCCGACCTTCACCCGCGTAACGAGTGAGACGCGCGCCTCGACGACCAGTTCGTCATCGAAGTGCGCCGTGCGTTTGTAGTCGAGGTGCGCCGAAATAACTGGCAGGTGCACGCCTTCGCGCTCCGCCCACTGGGCATAGCTCACGCCCCGGCGACGCAGGTACTCGACGCGCGCTGCTTCGAAGTACACGAGGTAGTTCGCGTGATGCACGATCGCCATCAGATCGGTCTCACAGAAGCGCACTCGCAGTGGGTAGCGAGAGACAGCGTGCTCAGGAATGTCGACTAGGTTGGGCACGGCGGGAGCATGTCAGAAAGCCCGCCGCCTGCGGTCACTCAAAGGGCGTTATCTCAGGCACCTGCGACCCAGCGCCCGAGCCCCAGCCCGGCCACGATGGCCAGGCACCCGACGCCGTTCTGCAGCAGCATCGAGAACAGTCCGCCACCAAACTGGCCGTCGCGCAGCATCTGTACGGTCTCGAACGCATAGGTCGAGAACGTGGTGAAGGCGCCCATGAAGCCGGTGAGCAGAATCAGGCGCGTCGTCGCGGAGCCGGGCATGCGCGGCTCCGTCACCGCCCACACCACACCGAAGAGCAGCGAGCCGAGCACGTTGACGCTGATCGTCGCCCACGGGAGCCGCGTGCCGAACCAGTGACTCGCGAGCAGCCCCAGGGACCAGCGGGCCAGAGCGCCCAGGCTCCCACCCAGCGCCACCAGAGCCACGTTCTTCAACATGCTTGGCGCGGGTCATACCACAAACTCATGCTGGCTTAGTCTTGGAGCCGGCTTTCTTGGCGGGCCCCTTGGTGAGCTTCTTCGCAGCCTTTTTCGCCGTCTTGAGCGGTGCTGCCGGGGGTTTGTCTGCGGCACCTCGTGGCTTGGCCTTCGCCTTGCTCGCTGGGGGCGCTGGCTCCCGCTGCTTGGCGATTTCTTCCTGACGCTCTTCGAGCTCATCGATGCTGCGCGGCCAGTCCGCCTTGAGCAGCCTCGAGAGGCTGCGATCCGCCAAGAGCTTGCCAGCCGTCTGACAACGCGGGCAGTAGTTCACCTCGTTGTCCGCATGCCGGATGCGCTGCACGGCGGTGCCACACACCGGGCAAGCCTGCTTGTAGCGCCCGTGCACGGCCATTTCCTCCCGGAACGCAGTCACCTTGTCGGGGAAGCCGTCAGCGACTTCGTCGCGCAGTCGCTGAGTCCAGAGCTCGAGGGTCGACCCCACTGCCTCGAATAGCTTCTCGATCTGCTCCGGCTTGAGCTGGCCGGTGCGCTGCACCGGTGAGAGCTGAGCGTGAAACAGGATCTCGTCAGAGTACGCGTTGCCGATTCCGCTGAAGATGCGCGGGTCGGTCAGCGCGCGCTTCAGGGTGCGGTTCTCTCGCAGCAGTGCCTCGCGGAACTGCTCGAGGTCGATCTCCAGCGGCTCCACACCGCCGCGGTCATGCGCGGCGAGGGCTGACTCACCTCGCACCAGGTGCAGGCTCGCGCGCTTCTTGGTGCCAGCTTCGGTGAGCATCAGCGTGCCATGCTCGAAATCGAACGCGGCGAGCCCAAGCTTCTTCTGAATCGGCGCGCCGGCTGCTGCCCAGCGCAGTCGGCCCGCGATCATCAGGTGCAGCACGAGCCACAGGTCCCCCTCGAACTGCCACACGATGCGCTTGCCCAGGCGCCGAAACCCGAGCACCCGCTTCCCGACGAGCTCCCGCGTCGGTGGATCGAAGGTGCGCACCAGGAACGGACTCGGACAGCGAAACCCCTGGAGCTCTCGTCCCGTCAGGAGCGCGCTCAGCCGCTCGATGTAGACCGTCACGTCGGGCAGTTCGGGCACCCCCGCAGGGTCGGGAAAAAGCGGCGGCGAATCAACTCCTTAGCCTGGGACGGCCGACGCAAGGTCGCGACTTTGTGGGAGATCCTCGCGCGACTTGGCGCGTACCATGCAGCATCGGGTTTGGGGGGGAGAGGCGCAGCGTTCGAGCGCCTGTTCGGCGCTCGCCGAGTTTCCCCCAAGTTTTTTGGTCACGAATCGGGGACACGCGGCCACCTGAAGATTGCCGGTTGTTTTGCGCTCCGCTGCGCAACCTAGCCGGCTCCGCGCGGTGAAGGACGACACATGACTTTAGAGGCACCAGTGCTGAGACCGGAGGCGACGGGCGTCGATGCCGAGATCGAGAGCCACGTCCTGACAGGTCAACACCGACAGGCCCTGCTGATGTGCACCAGGCACTACGCGCCGAGCATCGGGCGTCTGTGCATGGCGCTGTTGGGCTCTCAGAGTGAAGCCGAGGACGCCACGCAGGAGATCCTGATGGAGGCGCACTCGAGCTTCGGTAACTGGCGCGCCGAAGGCAGCCTCAAAGGCTGGCTCTTCACCATCGCGCGTCGGCGCTGCGCGAAGACGCTCGAGCGCCGAGGCCGCCGCGAGAATCGCCTGAGGCTCGTGCAATCCGCGCCGGGCACCGAGCACGCAGAAGACTGGATGCTACGACGCGAGCGCGCTCAGCGCGCGCGCGTTGCCATCGACACCATACGACCCAGCGAGCGCGAGGCACTGCTCTTGCGTTTCGCCGGTGACCTGAGTTTCCGCGAGGTTGGAGAGGCCTGCGGCATCGACGAAGCGGCGGCCCGCAAGCGCGTCTCTCGCGCGCTGGCCCGCCTACGTACCGTTATCGAAAGCAACGAGTGAGGCAGACATGAGCCACGACGACGACACTCGATCCTATCGCTTCGGCGACCCCAATCAGCTCCGGGTGGAAGACCACCTGGTGGATCTCATGGAAGGCACCGCCAGCGATGAAGTGCTGGACCTGGTGGCAGGTTCCGACGCCTACCGCGATGCCCGCTTCGAAGCGGAGCAAGCTGCGCGGGTCGCGGAGGCCTCTGGTGCTGACTTTCAGCTCCCGACCGACTTCGAGGCGCGGGTGATGGCGCTCCACGACGAGCGTTTCCCCGAGGCAAAAAACATCGCGACCGTGGGGCGCCCCATGGAGGGCGCGGCGGAAGAGCCGCCGCCTCCCGCGCCCATGACTGCCCCATTGTGGTCCACGGAGGACGAAGCTCCAGCTGGCGCCGTTGAGTCAGAGCCGGTGCGCGAGACGCTGCCTCCGATGACCCAGCCACCCATGACTCAGCCACCCATCACTCAGCCATTGGGCGCCGCCGGGCTGGAGCACAGTGAGGCGCCGCAATCGGGAGAGACGGCGGTCCGCTCAGGGCAAACCCAGCCGGAGTTCGCGCCGCTCGAGCAGCGCAGCTCAGGCATCACCGCGGTCCGCTCCGGGCAAACGGAGATTGACGCCCCGGCCCTGGCGGACCACCGCGCTGCACGCGCGCCGGCAGACCAAGGCCCAGCGCAAACGGAAGAAACCCTGCTGAGCGCGCAACCGGTCGGCAAGACCGAGGTCGCTGACTCTGCGGACCTCGCTGACGCTCGAGGTTCAGCGGAGAGCATCGTCGAGTCGAGCATCGCGCCCCGCGGCTCGCACGCAGAGCGCGCTTCATCTCCCCACGGCAGCGATGCGCGCACAGGGCATCCAAACTCGAGCGGCCAAGCGCCGGTCGCAAGCTCCGTCCCTGCAGACAAGGCGCGGGACGGAGCGCGAGGCTCTGAGCTGCGCGCTCAGGCAAATGCCAAGCCACGTGGCTCGCGCCGTGGTCTCTACATCGCCGGTGGCGGTGTGTTGGCCTTGGCGGCAGCCGCCGCCTTCACTCTGGTGCAGCTCAAAGGCACCGGGAGCGCGGATGAGGGTCCCCTCGCAGGCTGGCACGGAAGTGTCTCCGAAACCGTCGGCAGCGGCCTGTCGGTGTGTGATGCTGAAGGCGCAAACTGCGCTGCTGCCAAGGACGAGAGCGAAGTCGAGGCCGGGCGTGTTCTCCGCACGGATCCGAATACTCAAGCCAAGCTGAAGCTCTCTGACGGCAGCTGGCTCACGCTGGATCGTTCCACGGAGGTCGCGCTGGTCGCGGGAGAGGCCCGCCACGCCAAGCTGGTGAGCGGTCGCGTGGCAGCCGATGTCGCCAAGGTGGAGGGCAAGCTCGCGCACATCACGTTGCCCCAAGGCAAGATTGAAGTGCTAGGTACCAAGTTCGCCATCACGGCGCTGGGCAACTCGGCCAGCGTCGACGTGAGCCGCGGCGCGGTGAAGCTGATGGACACTCGCGGTCGGGAGGTCGTCGTGCGCGCTGGCGAGGAGGGTCGCCTCGATGAGGGGATCCCCCCTTACGCCGCAAGCGCGCCGACGCTGGGTGAGGCGCTCGCCTGGAGCGACCTACAGGGCCCTGACGAGAAGGAGCAACACGACGTACGGGGCTTGGGAGAGCTGCGCGCGAAGAAGCCAGGCGAGAAGGACGAGCGCAAGGGCGCCGTACGCCTGACCTCCCATGAGGTCAAAGTGCGCATGGTCGGCCAGCTCGCGCGCACCGAGGTCGAAGAGGTCTTCAGCAACGAAACTGACGAGACCCTCGAAGGGATCTTTCGCTTTCCCATCCCGCCGGACGCGAAGATCGAGCGCCTCGCCCTCGAAGTCGATGGCAAGCTGGAAGAAGGTGCGTTCGTCGATCGCGAGCGGGCGGCGGCGATCTGGCGTGGCAGCATCGTCAACGCTGCACCCCAGGCGCGCAAGCTGATCCGCGACGAGATCATCTGGGTGCCTGGGCCGTGGCGCGATCCGGCGCTGCTCGAGTGGCAGCGTGGTGGCCGCTTCGAGCTGCGCATCTTCCCCATTCCGAAGCGCGGTTCGCGGCGCGTCGTGCTCGCGTACAGCCAAGTGCTCAAGCCAACCGGCGGCGTGCGGCGCTACATCTATCCGTTGGCTCACGACCCGAGCGGAAGCACCGAAGTCGACCGTTTCGGCATCGACCTCCAGGTCAAGGGCAACGACCCTGCGTTTGGCGTGCGCACCATCGGCTACGAGCTGAGCTCTGGGACTTCGCCATCGGATTCCACTCGGAAAACATTCGACGCAACCCAATTCCGTCCTGCAGGCGATCTGGTGGTCGAGTACGCGCTACCGAATCGTGAGCAGGAGCTAACGGCTTGGGCTTACAAGCCGACGGCAGAAGACCTGAAGGGCACCGCCGACAAGGACCCTAGCGGCACGCCCAACGACGCCGCGTACGTGGCGCTGGCGCTGCGGCCCAAGCTGCCGCGCAGCGTGGAAGGCGCGCAGCGCGACTTCGCCATCGTGGTGGACTCGAGCCGCTCGATGTTCGGCGAGCGCTACGAGCGCGCCGCAGCGCTCACTTCACGAGTGATTCGCGAGCTGGATGGGCAGGACCGAGTCACGGTGCTGGCCTGCGACCAGAGCTGCCGCACGATGGCAGGCGGCTTGCTGCCGCCGGGAGCACAAACGGCGGCTGCCGCGAAGAAGTTCCTGGAGGCTGAGGCGCCCGAAGGTGGCTCGGACGTTTGCGCGGCAGTCGATGCCGCGCGGCAAGCTGTGCCGCGGGATCCCGCTCGCAGCTTGCGCGTGGTGTACATCGGCGACGGTACCCCGACGGTCGGCGCGATCAAGCCTGCGTACATCGAGCAGTGGGTCAAGCGCACGCTGCCTTCCGCCGACGGCACGCTGACCACGGTCGCCATCGGCACCGACTCGGATCTGGACACGCTCGGCGCACTGTCTCGAGCTGGTGGTGGCGTGGTGTTGCCGTTCGTTCCTGGACAGCGCCTGTCCGAGGCCGCGTTTGGTGTGCTCGGCGCGACGTACGGCAGCTCGCTGTCTGACGTGCGTGTGGAGTTGCCGTCTGGCCTCACCGAGGTCGCACCGAACCAACTCGACAGCATCGTCGCCGGCGGCGAGGAGCTGGTCGTGGCGCGCATGGCGGGCGACTCCGTCTCGGGCTCGGTGGTGTTGCGCGGCAAGGTCGGAGGCAAGGACTTCGAGCAGCGCTACCCGCTGCAGCTCACCGCACGCAGCGAACGCGGAAACACCTTCGTGCCGCGGCTGTTCGCCGCCGCGAAGATCGCAGATCTCGAGCGGGAGACGGGCCCTGATGCGCGCAAGCAAGCCGTGGAGCTCTCCCAGCGCTTCGACGTCGCGAGCCGCTTCACTTCGCTCCTCGTGCTGGAGAGTCCTGCGATGTTCAAGGCCTTCGGCCTCGACAACAGCCGTGCACTCCCCGACTGGAGCGGTGAGGAAGACGTGAGCGCCGTGAGCGCGAAGGGCGATCTCGACGTCGCTGACGAAGAGGCGCCCGAGAGCGAGGCAGAGCTCGCGGATAGGGCTGCAGAGGGAGGCTTTGGGCTCGGCTCGATTGGAAGTGGCGCGGGTGCGTCGAAGTCTGCGAGCGCCGGTGCCCCCCTGCGTGCAGCCCCTGCACCCACCAGCGCTCCTCAAGCGCGCCCGGCGCCTGCTTCGAAGCCAAAGCCGTCAGCGCCGCGCATGGATCCGTCGAATCCGTGGGGAGGCGATCCCTTCGACGACAAACCTGCCGAGCGCTGGCGCCCGCCGCCCCGGCGCATGGTCCCCATGCGGCGCATCTTCGAGCGCACGGGAACGGTGGTGACGGATCGCCTCGTACCCAAGGCGGCGACGCCCGAGAAGATCGCGGAAGCGGATCGCGACGTGCAAGCCGATGGCAACCGACGCAACGCGGTCAAGCAGCTCTACACCTTGCTCGCGCTCAGCGGCAACTTCGACCGCGCTCGCGGCGTGGCCGACCAGTGGTCAGACAAGGATCCTCTCGACCCCGAGGCGCTCACCGCCCGCGCCGACTTGCTCGCGGAGGACGGCCAGCGCGACCGCGCCGTGCGCCTGCTCGGCAGCGTGATCGACGTGCGTCCCGACGACGTCGCAGGGCAGAAGCGACTTGCGCGTCTCTTCCGCTGGTCAGGTCGCCCCGAACAGGGCTGTCGCTTCAGCCTGGCGATCGCGCAGATCAAGAACACCGACCCGAAGCTGCTCGCAGAGGCGGTGAGCTGCGCACGTCAGACCGGCGTCAGCTGGATGGCCGAGCGCATGCTCGACTCCGTCGACGCGCGCACCAAGACCAGTGCCGAGGCCCTCGCGAAGAAGCTAGATACCGAGGAGAAGCTCTCTGGAGATTTCCGCGTGGAAGCTAACTGGAGCGGCGGCGATACCGATCTCGACCTCGCGCTGTTGCACCCCGATGGTCACCGTGTGTCCTGGCTCGGGGCACCGACTCGCTCGATCATCACCGCCACGGACGTGACCAGCACTAGCCGCGAGGGACTTGCGCTGCGCGGCGCGAAGGCCGGCGAATACGTGGTGGAAGTCGTGCGCGCGAGCGGCTCCGGGCCAGTCAGCGGCACGGTCACCGTCAGTGTCGCGGGAACCAAGAAGCAGATCCCCTTCACCCTGGACGGCCAGCGCCGAACCCTGGGTGTCGTGACCATCGGCTTCAAGTCTAGGCTGGTCCCAGTGCGAGGCTGGGGCTGGCGCTAGCCCGGGCATTCTTCTACAGAAAAACAAATCGTTGACGACGCGGACGCCCACTTGGAGAAAGTGGGCGTTCGCGCTTTGTGAGGGTGAGAGCTTCCGCGAGTTTGAGGGACGGGAAGCTGTAAGCCGTGAGGCCGCTCGGGCGTTCTCGCGCGTATGGAGACTGCGATGAAGAAATCAAGCACCAAGAGCTCGTTGACGTTGGCTTGGCTCGTGGGCCTTGGGCTGCTCGGCGCCTGCGCGTCGAACCCCACTCCCCCACCAGCGACTGGTCCACAACCCGTTGCGAGCGGATCCGCGAACACGCTGACCGTCGCTCAGGGAGAGGATCCTGAACCAGATCCCGATGAGTGGGGCATCGTCGGCGCCCCGAACGACCCGCAATACGCCGAAGTGGTGAACAAGGTCGTGAATATGGTCAGCGACTCGCGAGTGCAGGAGATGACCCAGCGTCGCGGCTTGAGTCTGCTGGACGTGACCTGGGAAGACACCGGGCGCGCCCAAGGCTCCGCACTCGGCCCGAACATCAGCGACGTGACGCTGCAGGTTCGTTACGTTCCCGCAGGGCAACAGCGAGACACCACGGCGCTGATGCCAGTGATTCGTTTCCCGAACTTCAGCGACCGCACGGGCGACGTACGTGCCGACAAGTTCCTGCTGCGCATAGGCAACCAAAAGCACCCCGGCAAGCTCAAGAGCGTTCCGTTGACTCAGGTGCTGAAGAACCTACGAGGATTCTTGTCGGAGCCGAGCAGCGTGCTTGGCAGCGGCAACTTGAGCGCCGGGCGCGACAGCCACTACCTAATGAGCGCTCAGGCAGTGTTCTTGCCGATCCCGAAGAAGGGCAAGGCGGAGTTCAATCCCGTCGTCTTCAACTACCAGTCGGCGCCCGGTTCTCCGGCGGTGCTCACGATCCTCGCGACACGTCAGGGCACCAGCATTTCCGTTGTGGAAAATCGCCCGGAGGATGGCACCGTCCGAGGCTGGGGTCAGGAGCTCTATTTCAACGCCGAGGGGCAGCGGGCGCCGTTCACCGCCGAGCGCAAGAGCGATGTAGAGAAGCGCATCGCGGCCCAAGGTGGTCCCAAGACGGAGGATGATCGCTCTGCGCTGCAGAAGGGCGCGGACGTGCTGTTCCTGATCCAGGTGCCGTTGAAGCACAAGAACCGCGGTCGCTTGGGTGGCGCGATGCCCCCAGCACCGATGGCTGAGGCCGCTCCCGGCGGCGGTATGGGCATGAAGTCGGCCGCAGCTCCCATGGACGACGCTGAAGGCGAGAGCAGCGACGTCGAGCAAGCAGTGCTTGGGCATGGGGCGAAGAAGGGGCCGTTCATCGAGGGCAACGGCCTGCGCCTTGAGCGCGATCCCAACTTCCCCATCCGCATCACCGTGCAGTTCTACAAGGCCACCAGCAACGGCGTCGTCGCGGAAAAGGATCTCGACGCCATCGCCAAAACCATCGGCGGCGTCTACGAGCACGCGGATTTCGTCGGTTCCCTGGTGATCCCAGACAACGATCCCGCGCGCCCCACCGCGTGGCAGAAGGTGCCGGGGCAGTGGTTCCCCTGGTGAAACGACCGCGAACCAGGACCGTGAGCTAGTGGTGGAGGACCGCTAGGCCAGGACTAGGTCCAAAGCAGGGCGCGAGCCGGTGTCTACCGTGCTCGCGCTTCTGCGTGTATGGTCGGTGGCAATGGGCGGCCGAGAGCTGTTGCTAGCCGTAACCCTGCTGCTGGTGGGGCTCGGAGTGATCGAGCTTTGGTGGCATCGCAAGAACCTCAGCCGCATCCCGATCCGCGTGCACGTGAATGGCACGCGGGGAAAGTCGAGCGTCGTCAGGCTGATCGCTGCGGGGCTCCGCGCTGGCGGCGTTCGCACGTGTGCCAAGACCACCGGCACCCTCGCACGCATGATCCTGCCCGATGGGCGCGAGGTGCCCATCTATCGCCCCTCGGGCGCGAACGTGATCGAACAGAAGCGCATCGTGGCCACCGCCGCCTATGCGGGCGCTGAAGCGCTGGTCATCGAGTGCATGGCGCTCCAACCTGCACTTCAGAGCCTGTGTGAGCTCAAGCTGGTGCGAGCGACCCACGCGGTGATCACGAACGCGCGCCCCGATCACCTCGACGTGATGGGCCCCGGCGCGAAGGAAGTCGCTCGGGCGCTCGCGGGCATGACCCCGGTCAAGGGCAAGCTCTTCACCGCAGAGAAAGAGCACATCGGAGAGCTCGCTGAGGCGGCAAAGGACCGAGAGACGGAACTTCTGCAGCTGAGCGACGAGGAGATCGCAGACATCAGCGCGCAGGACTTGGCGGGATTCAAGTACACGGAGCACCCGGACAACGTCGCTCTGGCGCTCAAGGTCTGTGAATCTCTCGGGCTCGAGCGTGAGGTGGCCCTGCGCGGCATGTGGGAAGCGAGCCCAGATCCGGGCGCGATGACCGAGCATGAGCTGAACTTTTTCGGCCGAGAAATCGCGTTCGTGAACGGCTTCGCAGCCAACGACCCGGTCAGCACCGAGCAAATCTGGCGCTCCACCTGCAACAAGTATGCGGATCGCGCGCTGCGCATCGCGATCTTCAATTGCCGTGCGGATCGCCCGGACCGCTCACGCGAGCTCGCGAAGAGCTTCGTCAGCTGGCCGCACGCGGACTACGTGGTGCTGATGGGCAGCGGCACGTACCTGTTCGCACGAGAGGCCGCGCGGCTCGGATATGACTCGACGAAGCTGGTGTTCGCTGAAGGCCTGGCAACGGACGAGCTGTTCGAGCGCTTGATCGACCTCATCCCTGGCTCAGCGCTGGTGATGGGCATGGGTAACGTTGGCGGCCAGGGCCTGGGCCTCGTGCGTTACTTCCACAACCGTTCATTCGTCTCTCCGCGCGGAGACGGTCCACCTCCCTCCAAGGCGAGCTGGGACGAGCTCGAATCGGTGCGCCGCATCGATCGCCGCAACGTGCTCGACTAGATTGTTGATTCGCGAGGCATGGCCTCGCTCGGAGCTACGCATCTTGAACCTGGAACTCCTACCCCTCTCAGTCGGAATCGGACTCGCGGTGAGTCTGCTCTTCACGGAAGCCTTCGGGATCGCGGCTGGCGGCATGATCGTCCCGGGCTACCTCGCGCTCGCGCTGGCACGGCCCATGGACGTAATCGCGACCGTCGCTGCCGGCTTCATCACCTTCATCATCGTTCACGCAATCAGCGCCTTCGTCGTCGTCTATGGGCGACGCCGCACCGTGCTGATGATTCTGTTCGGCTACCTCACCGGGATGCTGCTTCGGTCGTTACCAGGCGTGGCGATCGACACCCCGGAGATCCACGTCATCGGCTACATCATCC
Organism: Polyangiaceae bacterium; assembly: GCA_050183255.1. GTDB lineage: Bacteria > Myxococcota_A > Polyangia > Polyangiales > Polyangiaceae > JAHBVY01. Next base: position 14,582 of record JBFXBK010000089.1, read on the forward strand.
CAGGGCTGATCGCCATCTGGCTCGATCGCCAGGGCGTAGTTGAGACCCTGGCCGCGATGACCACAGCATCCATCGTCGTGCGCTTGGTGCTGGTGGCGGTCGTCGGAGCGGAACTCGGCTCATGAAGAAGCTGTATTGGCGACCCCAGGGCGTTTCCCGCGCTGCGCTCTTGCTGATCACGTTGGTCGCGGTGCTGGCATTCTCTGCGGTGCGGATGTTTCCGCAGGTAAAGAAGCAGCCGTGGTACAACGAAAAACTGGCTGCGGCGCGCCTGTCGCGCGACTGCATGTCGGCTATCAAGCAGGAGAAGATCAAGCGCGCGATCGTGATCGACAAGCGCATGGATCCCGCCGAAACGGGCATGATTGGCGCCAGCATCACGCCGGTGACCTCGAACACGGGCTACATCGACGCGAAGCTCACCAGCACCAACCCGAATTTTGCGGCGGTGCTCGTGCACCTCTTGAAGAAGGCGGGGGTCGAGAAGGGTGACGTGGTCGCCGTAGGCGTCTCTGGCTCCTTCCCTGCCCTCAACACCTCAGCCTTTGCGGCGCTTCAGACGCTGGGAGCGAATCCCATCGTGGTCGCCAGCGCAGCATCCAGCGAGTTCGGAGCCAACAACGTCGGCTACGTCTGGCTCGACATGGAGTCGACGCTCAGGGAAAAGAAGCTGATCGGCTTTCACAGCAGCGCCGCCAGCGTGGGCGGCATCGACGATCGCGGCGTAGGCATGAGCGACACGGGTCGCGCGCTGCTGGAGGAGGCGATCTCACGCAACGGCGTCCAAGCCCTCGAGTCCAACAGCTTGGCCGAGAGCATCGACAAGCGCATGGAGGTCTACGATCGCGTCGCGGGCGACCGCCCGATCCGCGCGTACATCAACGTGGGCGGTGGTTCGGCGTCAGTCGGCACCCACGTCGGCAAGAAGCAGTTCAAGCCGGGCCTCAACTTGCGCGCGCCGCGCGGCGAAGACCTCGAGGACTCGGTCATGTTGCGCTTCGCGAAACGCGAGACCCCAGTGATCCACATGTCGCGTATCAAGCTCTTGGCCGAGAAGTTTGGCCTACCCGTCGAGCAAAACGTGGAGATCCCCGTTGGGCAAGGCGAAGTCTACGAGCGGGCAGAGCCGAACCGTTGGCTCGCCGGTGCAGGCGTGATCGCGATTCTGCTCGCCATGTTTGCTTTTATCCGCATGGATTTTGGGGTGAGGGTGCTCCGTGCGGCTCCGCGGAAGGCCGGTGGCCATCCCGAGCAAATGGTCTGAAGGCCGGCGCTCCTCCCCCCCGAAAAATTCGCAGGGGGTGCGTAACCTTTCCTAGAACCCGCGCGTGTGCTCCCCAACGAACCGCGCCCCGGACCCTGGTTGGGCGCGACAAAGGAGCAAAAATGCCCACGAATCCGCGGGAGATTGAGGTCGCAGTCGTTGGTGGTGGCTTGGCCGGACTCAGCGCTGGCGTCGCCCTGGCGAACGCTGGAGTCGAGGTAGAACTATTCGAGCGCTCCACGCAGCTAGGTGGACGGGCCGCCAGCCGCCTGGTGGGCGACTACGTCTTCGATCTCGGTCCCCACGCGCTGTACGCCACCGGCGCCGCCCGCAGAGGACTAGAGAGCCTGGGCGTCGCGATCAGAGGCCATGCACCGAGCCCCCGTGCGGCGGCGAAGCTCGGTGGTCGATACTTTCAGTTGCCGATGGGAGTAGCATCACTCCTGACCACGCGCCTGCTCAGCGTAGGGGACAAGCTGCGCCTTGGCAGGCTCTTGGGAGAACTTCAAAGTACGAAATTCCCTGAGCGCCTGTCCGCACTGCCTCAGGAGCTGACAGCGCCCGAATGGATCGCCCAGCAGTTGCCACCAGGCAATGGACGTCTCCTCCTGGAAACGCTGGTTCGGCTCAGCAACTATTCGGGTCACCCGAAGCAACGCGCGAGCGTCGCCTTGACGCAGCTCCACTTGGCGGTGACTGGCGGCGTGCTCTATCTGGACGGTGGCTGGCGCAGCTTGGTCGAGCAACTGGAGCAGAAGCTCGCGGCAGTGGGGCGTCTTCGGACGGGAACCAAGGTCACGGAGCTGCGCCAACTCGACGATGCGCCCAAGAGTCGCTGGCTGCTGACCCTCGCCAGCGGGCAGCGCATCAGCGCGCGCCAAGTGTTGCTCGCCGTGGCCCCAGGTGTCGCCCGGAAGTTGCTCTCCACGGTGGGTAGCAGACACCACCCGGCGCTGGCCGCGCTACGCGAGGCAAGCGACCTGACCACCGCGAGCTACGCCGCCTGCTTGCAAGTGGCCCTGGATCCAGTTACCTCCGGGAAATACGATTTCGTGCTCGGCCTGGATGAACCGGTCTACCTTTCCGCGTTCTCCGCCACGGCTCAAGTGGGGCCGAGCGGCGCCGACGTGATCCACGTGATGCGCTACCTCGACCAAGCCGAAGCGAGGCCAACCGCGCGGCGTGAGCTCGAGGCGCTGCTCGATTTTGCACGCCCTGGGTGGCGGGAGCGCGTCTGCGAAGCCAGCTACCAACCGCGGCTCCGCGTCACGAACTGGATCGAGACCAGTCAGTGTCCGCGGCCGGGCTCCGAGCTCGCACCAGGGCTGTTCGCCATTGGCGATTGGGTGCGTACCGATGGCGTCCTAGCCGACGCTGCCGTGGGCTCTGCGCTCGCTGCTGCAGCCCGCGTGCTAGCACAGCGGGCAACATCGCAGCCGGAGCCTGCGCCGATGTTCGCGACGCCGAGAGCAGCGAGTGAGCTATGGTCCTGAGCGTGCAACACGACGTCGCGCCAGAGTTCGAGGCGAACCGACGCTACCTTTGGGCGATCTGCTATCGCATGACCGGCAGCGCGGCTGACGCTGACGATCTAGTGCAGGAAGCGTTCGCCCGCGCCCTCGAGCACCCACCGCCGGACACCACCACGCCGTGGCGGCCGTGGCTCACGCGCATCGCGGTCAACCTGGCGCGGGACACGCTGCGACGCCGCAAGGTGCGCGGCTACACCGGGCAGTGGCTACCTGAACCGGTAGAACTCGATGGCCTGATGCTCGACGCTGCTGGCCCCCAGCGCGACGCCGAGACCCGCTACGGAACCTTCGAGAGTCTCTCCTTTGCGTTCTTGACTGCCCTCGAAGCGCTCACCCCGACCCAACGCGCGGTGCTCTTGTTGCGGGACGCACTGGACTATTCCGTGCGGGAAACCTCGGAGGCACTGGAGATCTCCGAAGCGAACGTGAAGACCACGTTGCACCGCGCCCGCTCCGCGATGAGCAGCTACGAGACCACCCGCGTCGCCCCTTCGGCGGAGGCTCAGGCTCAGATCTCTGAGGTGCTCTACAAGATCCTAGGTGCGATGGCGACGGGAGACGTCACCACCTTCGAGTCACTGCTCGCGACCGATGTGGTCGCCATCAGCGACGGCGGCGGCCAGACCTTCGCAGCCAAGCGGCCCGTCGTCGGCGCGAACAAGATCGCGCGCATGTACGCGAAGCTTGCCTCCGGAGCATCGGGCGCCGGCAAGCTGGAAGTGCGCGAGCTGAACGGCTCCCCAGCGGTCGTGGTCGACGACCCAGGGGTCAAGCCGCCGGCTGCGCACCGGGCCGTGCTGCGCATCGAGCTCAACGCCGAGGGCAGGATCAGCTGCATCCACAGCGTCTTGAACCCCGACAAACTACGGCGCTTGTTCGCGAATCACCCCCTCTAGTGGTGACTTTGGCCCCGGCCTTGCTGGCGGTACGGGGAGCACTTGGGGCCGTCGGCTGGGCGTGCACTCCTCCGGGCGACGTGTTAGCACCGGCGGTTCGTGAGCGCCGTCCACACCACCGACTGGATTCTCTTCGCCGTCACCGTTCTAGGCATGATGGGCCTGGACTTGCTGGTGTTCGGTCGTCACTCGCACCACGTCTCGTTCCGCGAGTCGGCGATTCGCAGCGTGGCCTGGATTGGCGTGTCGCTGGCGTTCAACGCTTATCTCTTCGTGCGCCACGGCAGCAACACGGCGGTGCCCTTCTTCTTGGCATACGTCGTGGAGAAGTCCCTTTCCGTCGATAACCTCTTCGTTTTCCTCGCGGTTTTTAGCTACTTCAAGGTGCCAGATCAACACCAGCAGCGCGTGTTGTTTTGGGGTGTCTTCGGCGCGGTAGTGATGCGCGCTGTCTTCATCCTGTTGGGCGCGGCACTGCTCGCCAAGTTCAGCTGGACCATGTACCTGTTCGGGGGCTTCCTGATCTACACCGGGGTGAAGCTCGTCGTGTCCGGCGACAACGACGACATCGATCCGTCGAACAGCCCAGCGCTACGCTTCGCCAAGCGCTTCTTGCGCACCACGCCGGAGCTCGACGGCGAGCGATTCTTCACGGTCAAGAACGGCGTACGCTACGCCACGCCGCTATTTCTGGTTCTGATTGTGATCGAGTTCACCGACCTGCTGTTTGCGGTGGACTCGGTGCCCGCGGTGCTCGCGATCTCGGACGACCTGTTCATCGTCTACGCCTCGAACATCTTCGCGATCATGGGGCTGCGCTCGCTGTACTTCATGCTCTCGGGCATGATGGGGCGCTTCCACTATCTGTCGTTTGGTCTCGCAGGCGTGTTGACGTTCATCGGCTTGAAGATGGTCGCTCACAGCTGGATCAAGATTGGGAACTGGGTTTCGCTTGGCGTAATCGGCAGCCTGCTTGCCCTGAGCATCGTGGCCTCTCTACTGCGCAAGCCTGGCCATGGTTCGGACACTGGGGACGCGCTGCCTCCCAAAGGTCCCGCGACCGAAGAGTAGGACCCCGACTGGGGCTTGCTTCGAAGCACGGGCACTGCTCTGCTCGTAGCTCAGGTGCCGGGCGTTCCCGGGGGCACCACCTGAACGAACTCCGGAGATCCAATGTCCGTTTTCGATCGCCGCCAGTGCGGTGTTTTGTGCCATCCCACGAGTCTTCATCAACTCGGCCGAGCTCCGTCGCATTTCTTCGGCGGTGATCTGGGCCCCACTTCGCGTTCGTTCGTCGACTGGCTCGCCCGCGCCGGTCAGTCGTGGTGGCAAATGTTGCCGGTGGTTCCTCCCGGCAATGGGAATTCGCCCTACGACAGCTCCTCCGCATTCGCGGGGAGCCCGGAGCTCTTGTCCGTGGATGATCTGCAGAGCGCGGGTGTACTGACGGTTGACGAGCTTGAGTCTGCGCCAGCGAAGTCGAAGCGCGCTCGCGACGCGCTGCTCCTTCAGGCCTACGCACGCTTCAAGGCCAAGCGAGGCAGTCAGAAGCGGCTGGACACCTTTCGTACCCGACACGCAGCCTGGCTGGACGACTTTGCGCTGTTTGCCGCGATCCGTACGGAGCAAGACGATACTCCTTGGTGGGAGTGGCCCCGTGGGCTACGCCGCCGCGAGCCTCAAGCAATCGCTGCCGCGCGGCAACGCCTGAAGGAAGCAACGGACTTCCAGGCGTTCCTCCAGCTCTGCTTTGACCAACAACTACGAGCGTTGCGCCAGTACGCGGAGGAGCGCGGGGTGCGCCTGATGGGCGACGTCCCGATGTACGTCGCGCGCGACAGCGCCGATGTGTGGCAACACCCAGAGCTGTTCAAGCTGGACAGGCAAGGCTCCCCGCTCGTAGTCGCCGGGGTCCCCGCCGACGCTTTCAACGCCGCGGGACAGCTATGGGGTAACCCGGTGTACGACTGGCCGCGTCACGAAGCCACCGGCTTCGCGTGGTGGCTCGCGCGGTTTGGGCGCTGCCTGCAGTACTTCCACGCTCTGCGCATCGATCACTTCATCGGTCTGTCCCGTTGCTGGGAGATCCCGTTCACCGCTACGTCTGCCCTCGATGGACGTTTCCGCAAGGTACCTGGCCGGGAGCTGCTCGAGGCCGCGGAGGCCAAGCTCGCTTCGGGGCCGGGCAACTTGCCATTCATCGCAGAAGACCTCGGCCTGCTCACACCGGAGGTCGAGCGTTTGCGCGACGACTTCGGGTTGCTCGGGATGCGCGTGCTCCAGTTCGGCTTCGGTGACGACAAGCAACACCTCCCTCACCACTACCCTGCGCGCTCGTTGGCAGTAACGGGCACCCATGACACCCACACCCTGATCGGCTGGTGCACGGAGCTCGCAGGGAGTAAGGCCAGAGCGGCTCTGGCGGAGCGCGCCAAGTTCCAGCGCTACCTTGGGGAAGCGCCAGCACGTAGGGCACACCACACTCTGCTGCGCGCGTGCCTGGGTTCTGTAAGCCAGCTGGCGATTCTCCCACTGCAGGACGTGCTGGGTTTGGGGGTGAGGGCGCGCATGAACGTGCCTGGAACGACCGAGGGCAACTGGGCCTGGCGCCTGCGTCGCGGCGAACTGAAAGACTCCGATGCGGCGTGGCTCGCAGAGACCTGCGCCACATTCGATCGGTAAGGCTCATGGCCAACCAGAAAGCGGGCGAGCCCCACCCAATCGAGCTCCCAGTGGGCGCGTTTCCACAAGCGGACGCCACCACCACGTTTCGCGTTTGGGCGCCTCACGCGCAGCGGGTCGATGTCGAGCTGCTCGACACTCGACACTACACCAGAGGTCCACTTGAGAGCTTACCCGCACAGCGGCGAGCGAGCTTGGATCCAGTCGGCTTCGGTCTGTACGAAGGTCAGCTGAAGGCCGACCCTGACGCCGACTACGTCTTCCTGCTGGATAACAGGCTCCGCCGCGCCGACCCCGCATCGCGCTGGCAGCCGTTTGGAGTTCACGGTCCCTCCCGAGTCCTGGATTGTCGGACGCTCGAACTGGGTCCCACGGCTTGGCGACGCCCGAAACGCGAAACGTTGCTGCTCTGCCAGGTGCACGTTGGAACCTACTCTCCTCACGGCGACTTCGCAGGCCTCGCTGCGGACGTCCCGAGGCTCGCCGACCTTGGCATCAACGCACTGCAGCTGATGCCGATCGCCGAGTGTCCTGGGCTGCGGAACTGGGGCTACGACGGCGTGTTTCCCTATGCCGTACAGTCGAGCTACGGCGGACCCCATGGCCTGGCTGCACTCGTTGCAACCTGCCATCGCGCTGGTGTGGCCGTGTTCTTGGACCTGGTATTCAACCACCTGGGCCCAGAAGGGAACTACACGTCTGACTTTGGGCCGTACGCGAACTCGAAATTCAACACGCCGTGGGGACACGCTCTGAATTTCGACGAAGCCGGGTCGGCTTGCGTGCGGCGCTTCTTCTTGGACAACGCCCGATACTGGCGTCGGGAGTTTCGCATCGATGGGTATCGCTTCGACGCGATTGCGCAGATCTTCGATAGTTCTCCCAAGCACATCCTCAAGGAAATCAACGAAACGCTGCCCCTCCCACACCTGAGCATCGCTGAGAGTGAGTTGAACGCGAACCGGGTCCTCTCTCAGGATGTGGGAGGCCTCGGTTTCGATGGCCAATGGAACGACGACTTCCACCACGCGCTCATAGCTCGCTTGACAGGCAACCGCAGCGGCTTCCTGCGGGACTTCGCAAGCCAGGTAACACTTCAGAAGGTGCTCACCGATGGCTGGGCGCTGGCCGGTCAATGGAGCGAGTTCCGGCAGCGCTTTCACGGCGAACCCTGCGGCGCCAGAGCCGATCAACTGATCGTATTCTCCCAAAACCATGACCAGGTCGCGGGCGTCGGGGGCGGCGCCAGGGCTGGTGGCAGCGACTCGACCACACAGGAAGTCCTGTTGGTGCTCACGATTTTGAGTGGATTCATACCAATGCTCTTTCAAGGTCAGGACTTTGGAGCCACCACGCCCTTCCACTACTTCGTCGATCACAGTGACACGGGCCTGCTGCGTCGAGTCGTTGCGGGCCGACGCCACGAGCAAGCTTCACTCGCGCCTTCCGCGCGGTATCTCTCCCCGGCAGCGCCCAGCACCTGGGCAGTGAGCCGCCTGGACTGGAAGGAGCAGACCAGCGCCTCCGGCCAGCGCCTACAGGCAACGCTCCGTCAGCTAACCCAGCTGCGCAGACGAAACGTCTGCTTTCAGGCTCACCCAGCGCGCAACGTGCGGGTGCGGTGGGACGGTGATCTGCTCACCCTGGCATCGACGCGTGGCGCCAGCAGCGGTCTGTTGGTGATCCACCTGCCGGCGAGTCCTGCGACTGGAGGTCCAGCCAATCGCACCCTGGCACGCGGCACCCTGCGTCGCTGGCTGTATCCAGGGCGACCAGCGACGCACGGCGATTCACAACAACTTGCCATCGCATACCGAACCGCACGCGTTTCCGAGTCAGCGTCCAAACTAAGATTCGAAGGACCCAGTGCGCTTGTTGTGATCAGCAGTCGCGAAGAGAGCAGACAGCAAATCAGGTAGCCCGACTCCTAACGCGCTTTCTGAAGTGGATTAGTGGGAGCCTAATGACTCCACGCAAACGGACTTGGTCGCAGCGACTCTCCATCAATGGAGTTGACACGCGGATACGACGATTGCGAGAGTGCGCCCAATGGCTGACACGAACGATATGATCCGCGCCCGCGTCGACGCATTCGTCGCGGATCTCACCGACTTGATCCATCAGGCAATTCTGGAGAACGTGCAGACCGCTATCGGTCAGGCACTTCCCAGTGCACCGCGCCGTCCCGGTAGGCCCAAAGGCAGCACTGCCGCAAGCGCTCCCGCAGCAAAGCGTGCGAAGAAGCGCGGCGGCAAGCGCACCGCCGCCGAGCTCGCCGACATGGCCGACAAGCTCGTGGGCTTCGTGGAGAAGAACCCGGGCTCGAGCATCGAGGAAATTGGTCGTGGCATCGGGATCCCGACCAAGGAACTCGCGCTCCCCGTGAAGAAGCTACTCAGCGAGGGGCGGCTGAAGAAGAAGGGTCAGAAGCGCGCCACGCGTTACAGCGCCGGTCGTCGCTAGTCCTCAGCGACTCGTCAAAACGAGTCCTCGAAGCGCGCCACGCGAGCCACACAAGGCCGCGCTGGCGCGCTTCGCGCATTTTGCATCACACGACCGACACGCGAACGCGAGGACCAGAAGCCTAGCGGTAGCGGCGGCGTTTCAGGGCTTCCGCTTGCGAGGTGGTGGCGGGGGCCGCTTCTTCGATGAAGGTGAGAGCTTCACCCCCGGCGACTTGGGTTTGCCCGGCCGAGGCGGTGATGGCTGACTACTCGCGGGAGCGTTGCCCGACGGAAATGGTGGGGGCGGCACAGACGAGTCGCGCACCAGTTCGAGCGTCGGCTTCTTGCTCTTGGAAACCAACGGGAGCGGCGGAACCGTGCCTTGCCTCGTCGCGGGCGGACTTGGCGCGCTTGACGGCCGGAGATACGCAGAGAGCGCATTGCGCAGCGCCCGCGCCGACGGCGGCCGGTCCTGAGGGTCTTTGGCGAGGGTCTTCTTCACCAGCTCCTCGATGCCGACGGGTAGATCCACCGCATGCTTGCCGAGGGGCTCAGGTGGACGGGTCAAGACGTCCGCCAGCACCAGCGAAGGCATCTTACCGTCGAAGGGCGGTCGCCCCGCGAGCAGTTCGTACAGGATGGCACCCGCGGCGTAGATATCCGCGCGGTGATCGACGTGGTCACCCGCCGCTTGCTCGGGCGCCATGTAGTGTGGAGTACCGAAGACGTCTTGCTCTTCAGGATCCTGACCGTCGGGGTGCACGCCTTTGGCGATCCCGAAGTCGAGCACCTTCGCATGGGGCTGATCGGGTGCCGGGTGCAGCACCATGACGTTCGCGGGCTTCAAATCTCGATGCACGATACCCAGCGCGTGCGCGGCCTCCAGCGCCGTGCACACCTGCATCAAGAGCTCGCAAGCATACGCGGCGCCCATCGCTCCGCGTTGTTCGATAATCGAACTGAGCGTCTCACCCTCGCAGAGCTCCATCACCATGAACGGGGTGGCGTCAGGTGTCTCTCCCAGGTCGAACACATCGACCACGTGGGCGTTGGCGATGCGGGCCGATGCGCGCGCTTCCGCCAAGAAACGCGCCCGGATCTCTTCGTGATGGGCGAGATGAGAGTGCAGGATCTTCAGCGCGACACGCTTGCCGACCAAGGTGTTCTCCGCCTCCCACACGCTCCCGGCAGAACCGGTACCGAGCAGGCGGAGTAGGCGATACTTATCGGTCAGCAGCGCGTCGACGTGCCAGCTCACTCGCCCCCCTCGCGCGCAGGCACTGACCCAGCGTCTGAGCCCGGCGCAGCCTCAGTCGGCTCTGGGCGCCGCGCGGTCTCTGTGGCCGTGACCTGTGCCGTGGGCATGATGAGCATGGTCTGAATCGAGACGTGAGCTGGACGCGTCACGGCGAAGTACACCGCGTCCGCGACGTCTCGCGGGCTGAGCGGCTCAACGCCCCGATACACCTGCCTTGCCCGATCCGTATCCCCGTGAAAACGCACCTCGCTGAACTCGGTCTCCACCATGCCGGGTTGAATCACCAGCTGACGCAGTCCGGTGCCCAAGAGCTCACGCCGCAACGCGAAGCTGAAGGCATCCACCGCTGCCTTCGTGGCGCAGTAAGCGGCGCCCTTGGGGTAAGGCTGAAGTCCGGCAACGGAGCTGATCTGGACCAAGTCGCCACGACCGCGCTCGATCATGCCTGGCAGGAACGCCTGAGTGATGCGCATCAAGCCCATCACGTTGGCCTCGACCATCTCCCGCCAGTCTGCCTCGTCTCCGTCAACCACCGTCGCCAGCCCCCGCGCGAGGCCAGCGTTGTTGACCAGGATGTCGGGCGCGCCGCACCGCGCGAGGCTCGCGTCAACGAACGCCGCACAGCTCGCGCGGTCGCTCACATCCAGTGGCAGCGTCACGACGCGCTCGCCCAGTTCGTTTGCGAGCGCTTCCAGGCGCGATGTACGACGGGCCCCCACCACCACGGTCGCGCCCCCACGCCACAACTGACGGCTGATCTCTAAGCCGATTCCGGCAGAAGCTCCGGTGATTACAGCAACTTTGCCGCTAAGGGGGGCTGCCAAGGACATAGGACACTTAAGCGACGCTGGACTAGACCAGCGTGTGAGATGCCTACCACGACGAGGAGGTACAGCTCCACCAGGATGCACGGTTCGTGCGAGCACGACGTTTCGGGCCTGTGTGGGCATGAGCTAGACTTGTGAAACTCCACGCCCTCTCAACGTGGGCTTGGCTTGACTGCGCCTGCTCGGTGACTTGACCCGAGCGGTTTCGCCGCCCACTGGGCGGAAGTTTGGGGCTTAGATCATGAAGGCGACTGCTAGCAGCTTCTCTCTCCTAGGTGGTGCTTGCATCTTGGCGCTACTCGCGGCCCACGGCTGCAGCGGCGCCGATGCGAACCCGGGTACCAACGTCGGCGGAAAGGACGGCGGTAGCACCGGCGGGGGTCCTCCTGATTCGGGTTTCATCGATGCCGACATCGATCCCGATCCGCAGTGCTTGGATCCCGAGGATAGCGACGGCGACACGATCGCCGATGACATCGAGGGAGAAGGTGACACCGACGGTGACGGCACGCCGGACAAGCTAGACCTCGACAGCGACAACGATGGCATCCCCGACGAAGTAGAAGCCATCAACCCTGATTTGCCACCTGGAAAAGGTGGTAAGCGCTCAGACCCTTGCTCGCCCGTTGCTAACTCCGACGACGACACCGACGGACCGGACTTCCAAGACAACGACTCTGACGGGGACGGCGTCCCGGACGACGACGAGGCAAAGGGTTGCTCCAGCGACTGCCGTGTAGGAGGCGACTGCGACCAGGACGAGGTGATCGACTTGGTCGAGAGCGCCGCGGGCAGCGACCCGTGCGACGCGACCAGCCTGCCTACGGATGCGTCGCTCTACTTCGTCGTTCCCTGGAACACCGGCCCCAAGAAGCAACGCTTCTCTTTTTCCACAGGGATCAAGGACGCAGACATCTACTTCATGATCGACACGACCGCGAGTATGCAGGCGGCGATCGACAACGTTAAAGCTTCTCTCGATACGAAGATCATCCCCACGATCCTCAACGGCAACCCCAGCGCGAGCCCCGCGATACCCGCTATACCTGGCGCCTTCGTCGGCGCGGGCTCCTTCCGGGATGTCCCGTGGCCGCCGTACGGGCAGTCGAACGCTGGCGGCAACACTCCAGACGAGACGTTCCAGAACCACTTCTGCATCGGTGGCGATGCTGCGAACGGCTGCGCTGGCGGCAGCTACGTGGATGGTAGCTTGACCGCTCCGGTGGACAACTCGGGCTCCTTCGTCGCTCCGGACAACGTTCGCACGGTGCTCAACAACTTGACCGCAGCGGGCGGTGGAGACGGTCCCGAGGCAGCGACGCAGGCGATGTTCATGGCGCTCGACGCCACACCGTTCGCGTTCACCGGCGGCCCGCCAACCCAGAACGGCGGCGTGTGGAGTCCAGCCAACGGCAACTGCGCTCCAGGTCTCCTCGGCAGAGTGTGTTTCCGCCCTGGCAAGCTGCCGATCTTCGTGCTGATCAGCGACGCCCAGTTCCACAACGGCCCGACGACAGCCAACGACTACGATTCCCAGGTCGCAGGCGGCACCAAGTCGTACGCTGAAGTCGTTTCCGCGATGAACGGGATCGGCGCCAAGATTGTGGGCGTGCCTGTCCAGACCGGCGGAGGA
>JBFXBK010000090.1:0-26426 GCA_050183255.1 Polyangiaceae bacterium
TGTCGTCACTTGGGTCGAGCTCGGTCAGCCACACGTAGACTTGCTCTGCTTTGTCGTCGGTCTTGGCGTGCTCGTAGAGACGTGCCGCGCGGAAAAGAAGTCCCTTCTTGGCTTCCTTTTGGTCCTTGTCGCTGGCCTCGAGCTGATCGGCAGCCATGCTGAACGCTTCTGCGACACGCGCGGCATCTGCGCCCTCCTCAACGGCCGCCTCGAGGGCTAGGGCGGCGTCCGCGTCTTCGGGGTCCGCCACCAGAGCGTCGATGCGTTGGTCGAGTTCGGCATCGTCGATCTTTTGCTCGCGTTTCGCGATGCTGCCTCTACCCAAGGTCTCGAGCGCCTCCAGCAGCACCTTGGCATCTGCGGGGCGCTTGTCTGGGTCCTTGTTCAGGAGCCGCAGTACGAACTCGTCTAGCTCGGTGGTCACCCAACCGCGGGGAGCAACGCTGCTCGGCGCGACGGGCTCCTGCTTCAGGTGGCCAATCGCCGCGTCGATCGCGGTCTTGGCTTCGAATGGCGGCTTGCCGCTCAGCACCTCGAACAGGAGTGCTCCGAAGGAATACACATCGGCACGCGGGTCAGCTCCCATGCCGCGGATCTGTTCCGGCGATACCGTCTTGGGGGAACCGACCGTGCTGAAGAGCTCGCGCTGACCGCTGTTGACCCGCGCCCGCGCGCGCAAACGATCAGAGCCGGCGTCCAGCAGCACCAGGCGGCTAGTGCCGTCGCTGCCACGGGAGACGAGCACGTTCTCGAGGCGCAGGTCGCCGTGCGCGATCCGCTTCTTGTGCAAGGCGGCCAGTGGCTCGAGGATGCCCTGCAGGAGTGGGCGAGCCTCGTTGATGTGCATGGGGCCAGTACGCTCGATGCGCGCGGCGAGGGGTTGCGCGTCGATGAAGTGATGGGCGACGTAGTGTCGGCCATCCACCTCGCCCACTTCCAGGCCTGCGGGCAGCCCAGGGTGTTCAGTCTGGGCGACCAGTCGAGTAACCGTAAGGAAACGCATCAGGCCGCGCTGATCGCGGGCTGCTTCGCGCCGGATGACCTTGACCCGGTAGTCTTGGTCCCCCCGGCGAGCCACGTAGCTGACGCCTAGGCGTCCTTCGCCGAGCTTGCGAGTGAGCTGGAAGTCTCCAAAGGCCTTTCCGAGGTCCAGCTCTTCGGGTTGCGACAATCCGTGCACCCGGATCTGGCTCAGCTTGGGACTCGTGTCGTGCTTGCTAGCGAGCACCGCGTCGCACAGCGCCTCGATGGCGTCCACTTCGACGCAGTGCTCGGTTAGCGCGCGAACGAACGAGCCCTTGGCTGCCGTTCCGCCGACCTCCTCCGGTTCGATCCCCAACACGCCGCGCGTGAGGTTGACGATTTCATCGAGCTCGAACAGTCGTTCTAGCTCCGCACGCAGAATGTCCATCTCGACCATGCTGTATTGTTCCGGGGTGACGCGCGTTGAGATGCTGGCCACCAACTCCCCCGCGGAAGCGCCTCACTGGGGCGCTTTGTATATCCGTGGGAGAACGCTGGACTCAGCAATCGGGTGTTTGGCTAGTGGCGCCGAAGGCGGCGCATCATAGCGAAAGGCCCTGGGAAATGACACCTGAACCGGTGGCCGGCCGCTGCCTTCGGGGGTGGAGTGAGACTCCGGATCTCGCGCGTCCGCTCCGTCCAGTAGGTGTGAAGACTTTTGGTCAAAGCAGCATTGGGAGCTGCCGAAAACTTGGCCAGCGGAGGGGGAGTGCGCCAGGACATGCAGCATGTTGCATCGTCAGCTGTTCTTCGAGCGCGTGCTGCCCATCGCGATTTTGGCGCTGGCGGCGGTTTCCGTGCCTTGGCTGATGTTGTCACCGGAAGGGCTGCCACGTCTCGACAGACTACGGGCAGAGCGCGCGGAAGTGGACGACGAGGTGTCTCGACTAAGTCAGGAGATCCACGAACTCCGCGCCGAACAAGCGCGGATCAAGCAAGACCCGACCGCAGTAGAGCAGGTTGCGCGCGATGAGCTTGGCTTGGTGCGCCAGACCGAGATCGTCTACCAATTCTCGAAGTGACTCTGGCTGGGCTTGCGCGGGACGGCGCAGGTTCGGTGGCGCGCTTGCACCTACGCTAGCGGTTGCTCGCGGCTGCTGGCTTGAGCGCTTGCGTCCGCAGCCCGTCGTCGTCGATTCTCTAGCGGTGTCGGTGGACCTAGCGCGCAGATTGGCTCGTTCCGGCTCGGTGCCGCTCGACGCCATCGAGGAGGCGCTGCGACGTTGGGTCAATCGCGGTGAGGCGTTTCTCTCCGTGCTGGTCGAACGCGAGCCGCGCGTGGAGCAACTTCTGCTGCGTGCGGCGGAACGCGCGAGCGTTCCGACGATCAAGCGTGTGGTGGTCGCGGAAGACGTGCTTCGCGAGATTCCGTACGGAATGTGTGAGCGCTTGCTGGCTGTACCCATCCGCCGGGACCCACGCACTCAGACCGTGGATGTGGCGACGGCCGATCCCCTCGATCCGCACGTGGCTCGCGAGTTCGCACACCAACTCGGGGTGCCCGTGCGTGTGTTGCAGGCCAGCGTCAGCGAGCTGGTGCGGGCACTGAAGGGCGTGTCTCGCGGCACGCCTCACTCCGAGCGCACGCCCGCTTTCGGAACGCAGGTCGCACGACCTGAGCGCGTGATCGCGCCAGTGCACCGTGCGCGCTTTCCGGATCTGGGCCCGCCACCCGGGACACCCGTCCCTCAGACTCACGACTACGGCCAGGCGCGGCCGCCCTCTGATGCAGCGATCCCTCTGGTGCGTCGCTCGCGCACCAGCCTGAGCCCGCCCGCCAGTCCAACCTACATCCAGAGTGAAGAACAGGCGGCGCGCCACGATGAGCAAGTCCTCACGCTGCTGATGCAGTCCGCCAGCGCCGACGAGGTAGTCCAGCACCTCACCCGGGGATTCGAGGCGCTGTCTCCCAGGGTTGTCGTGCTGGCCGTGCGCGGAAACGAATACGTCGGGCGGGCTGCCGCGCGCGGTATGGCGGAGGCTTCTCTCGCGGAACTAAGGATCCCTGCGGATCGACCAAGCGTCGTAGCTACGGCTTGCGAAGCGGGTTACTACCTCGGGGACCTCCCGCAGACGCCAGTTCACGGGACGCTGGCCCAGTTTCTGGAGCACCCTTTGGGGGAGGTCCTGGTGCAGCCGGTGCTGGTCGGGGCGCGGATCGCGCTGGTGGTGGTGTCCACGCTGGTGCAAGACAGCGGGCGCATCACGCGCCGAGCCGAGCTGTTCGTGCGGGCTGGCGGGGAAGCGCTCGAGCGCATCCTGATGGATCGAAAACTCAAGGGCTGAGGGGCGGACTGCTACAGCGCCTCGAAGGCCGCGATCACGTCGGGCGGCGCTTGCACCAACTCAATCAGCACTCCCTCACCCCCGAGCGGAAATTCCGCGTTGCCTTTGGGATGGATGAAGCACACGTCGTGGCCTGCGGCGCCCTTGCGGATCCCGCCGGGAGCGAAGCGAACGCCCTGACCTTCTAGCCAGCTGACTGCGGAGTGTAGATCGTCAATCCATAGACCGAGGTGATTCAACGGCGGTTCGTTGACCTTGGGCTTCTTCTCAGGATCGATCGGCTGCATCAGGTCGATCTCCACCTTGAAGGGACCCTTGCCGCACACCGCGATGTCTTCGTCGACGTTCTCGCGTTCACTCTTGAAGTCACCGACCTTGGTGAGGCCGAAGACATCTAGCCACAGCTTTTGCAGCGCGCTCTTGTCCGCGCCACCGATTGCGATCTGTTGCACGCCTAGGACTCGAAACGGACGACTCGTCATGACGCGCCGGATGTAGCCCGGCTCACTCCCGCGGTCCAGCGTCAGCGCGAAGATGCGGGTGAATGGCGCCGAAGCAACCGCTAGGGCACGCGGATTTGCACGCCGCCGCCGATTTCCATCGTCGCGTTGATCGAACGCAATACCCCTACGGTCATTCCCGCGTGGATATAAGCGCCGAACGCCTTGGCGAAGTCGTACTGGGGCCCAGCCGCCAGGTGAAATACGAAATCCGTCTTGTACTCGGGGTTGTAGCTCTCATCCCCGGGGAAATTGAAGTCGACGTTGCCCGCGCCGTCTTCGACTTCGACACCAACGGCGGGCTCGATGAAGATCTTGAAGCGTGAGTCGCTCATCGTGTAGGCGCGAAGACCCGCCCCGAAGACCTTCAAAGGATTGGTGTTGGTCTGACTCTCACCATCCAATCCGAAGCGCGCCCAGAGATAGGGTTCGATGGAGTCCAGCGGCGAGAAAGAGAGCGCCAGATCGACCATCGGCTGGGCGCCGTAGCCGCAGAACTTCTGTTGGTCCTTTGCGGCTTTGGTTAGGTCTGGCTCCTTGCACAGCGGCGACTGGTCATATCGAAACACCATCCTGTATCCGCCGAGAAACGCGCCCCGCAGTCCGACCTGCATGCCGTGACCGTAGGTATCGTCCTCGCCCACCTCGCGCGACTCGGGGCGGGGCCCAGTAGGCTCCTCGGCCGCTGGGGGCGAGGGGGCCGTATCGGTTGCCTTTTCCGTGCCCATCCCAACTTGTTTCTGCACGTCTGGTGACGCCGTGGGCGCAGCGTCGGTCGCGGGCGGATCTTCCGCCGGCTGAGCGAACGCGGTCTGCGTGCAGAGGAGTGGGAGGGGTGCCAGCGCGAACAGGAGGCGTTTCACGCTGGCCAGGGTATCACAGGCACGGGATGACCCAAGTCATCCCGGAACCGCCCACCGGGAGCGTGTGGGATCAAACCGCAGTCGATTTCCGCGGCTTCTGCGGGCCAGCTTCGCTCGCCGTGCCTTGCTTCGTCCAGCCCCGCTCCGCGTCCAAGGCTAGCCAGGTCAGATCGAAGTGCTGGTCCCCAGCCTTCGCGTGCAGCGTCTTTTGACCGTCCCAGCTCTCAGGCGCCGGTAGTACCAGCTCGGATTCCTTGGCGAGGCGGCTCACCGTTTCCGTGTCCGCGGTCAGCGCGAGTACCCCAAGGCCCGAGAGCAACGGCACGAGCGCGGACGGAACGTACGGCGCAACGACCGCGCGCAAGGCTGGCGCGAGGGTGGGGGCGCTGCGAGCGAGCCAGTGCACGTCCCCTGGATTGGACAACACGAAGGCGGACGGCGCGTCGAGGGTCGTCGCGCTGGAGACCACGCGCAGCGTTGTCTCGCCTGACCACGGCACTGCCGCGGGGAACTGATGCTTGGAGGCATCCTCGTCCGCTGCCTTGGACTTGCCTTTTGCCTTGCGCACGACGAGCACGTCGTCGGTTGGCAGCGCGCGCGGTACCGTGACGCGGACGGGCCGCTTGAAGCTACGTGGGTCGCCCATCTCGCCGTAAGCGACGGCGTAGGCCAGTGTCTCCGCGGAGCCGACGACGAAGCGACCTTCGGAGCTCGGTTCGGCATCGAAGGTACGCAAGCTCACCCCCTCGCTCGGTGGGGGATAGAGCTCGCCCGTGAGCACCCGATGGTCGGGCTCCAGCAGCCGCGCACCGGTCGCGATGAGGTCGACCAGCGCACCCGCTTTGGCGAGCACCTCCAGCACCTGCCGAGACGGTGGGACCAGCAACAAATCCAGGCGCGGCGGCACGCGCTTGCTCTTGAGCAAAGCCGCTGCCGCCAGGATGTCTCTAAGGCTTGCGCCGCAGTCGCCACCCAAAATGACTTGCCGTACGGATTTGCCCTTGAGCTCACGTACGGGCTTCACCTTGCCGTCGACATCCAGGACGAGCGGGTCAACCGCCGATAGATCGACGGTGAGCACGTCATCGCAGGGCGCGCCAGCGTCGGGGGAAAGCGCTCGATGCGCCTTCGATCGGCGTTGATCGCGCAGGTAGACTTCGGTCTTTTCGTCGCTCACGAATACTGCGCCGGCGGCTCCGAGCTGAGGTGCTAGGGCACACAGCACCGCGCGATCCGGAACCGAGATGAGCCTCGCCGAAGGGCCCGCGAATTCCAGCACCACGGGGGCTCCGTGTTCGCGATCGATGCGCTCGATGATCTCACCAATTCCGCGCCGCAGTAGCTCAAGCGCGACATCGCGCACGCACACGAACGGTCGGATGCGGCCGCTGAGCAGCACCTGAACGCTGCGCGGCGGTCTGACCCGCAACGAGCCGGCGAGCATCGCATCGGCAAGCTGGGACGGGGACACGACCAAGGTGAGCATCCCCACCCCGCCCGTCGCGGCCATGCGAGGCTCATCCGTGACAGCCAGGCGCGCCGGTGAACCGAAGCGCTCAAGATGGACGGCCGCGGGAAAGCCTATGCCCGCTCGCGCGAGCAGCACGCCCTGCTGGACGATGCCATCGGGGACGCGCGCCGTGGTGTCCTCGCCCTTGCGAGCCACGCAGTGAGTCTCGTAGGCAACCGCAGTCTCCACGGCGACCTTGCGCAATCCTCGGGCTAACGCCTCGTTGATCGTGCGGGATGGATCCCTCGCAAGAATGACCTGGTCGACTTTGACTCGCGTCAGATCGTTCTGGAGTAGCGGGTCGTCGCTACGTCCCGCGAGGATCTTCTGGGGCATGGTGCGGGGCGGATCGCCCGCTCGCGCGCGCATAGTGATTCGATGACTTCTGTTAATGGACCACTGCCGGGCCCGCGGGAGACGGGAAAGTAGCCGGCAGACCTCCACAGGGTCAAGGTCGCTGGCGCGCACCCAGGCGGGCGACCTCGGGTGCGGGCATGGCCCAGTTGACTGGAGGGTGCAAGTCCGCCGTCGGTCAGTTCAGAGATTTCGCGCGGCGCACTCTCCGCCCAAGACGTGACCCACCCCCATCGGCGAGCCGGATATGAACGGAAAGACCTGGAAACTCTTGGTGAAACCGGATTGGCAGCGACCGCTCACGCGGGACTTCTTGGGCGGAACAGCCTGCGCTGAGACGGCGCTGTGAGAACCTGTCCGGCTGCCTGTTCGAGTGCCAGGGAGGCGGGTGCATCGTCGGCTTGCCGCGACTGCGAACATTGAACGACTTCAGTAAGTCCGCATTGCGCGAGCCTGCGCCCCGAACCTGTGCGGGCTCCGCGATCACGGCGTGGATCCTCAGAAAGATTCACGTTTTTAGGGAATCCGGCTACTCTCATCGAGATGTTTCGCGAAGCGCTCGAAGGCGTGGTTGAGGGGACCGACGGTGGGCTGGCCGGTGTGCTGATGGACTTCGAGGGCATCGCGCTCGAGACGTACGTGAAGCCCGAGGCCAGCATGGACATCGAAGCCATTGGCGCTGAAGTCAGTGTGGTGGTCAAGGCCATCCAGCGCGCGACCGAGATGCTCGACGCTGGCGACACCAAAGAGGTCAGCTTCAAGTCGGAGCGCATGGTCACGCTGATTCGCGTCGTGAACGAGATGTACTTCCTTGCGCTGACAATGAAGCCAGACGGCAACTTCGGCAAAGGCCGGTTCATGCTTCGTACCACCGCTCCACGCCTGCTCACCGAGCTGGAGTAGGCCGCTAGCTCAGATGTCCCCTGGGGCGGGATGAGACTCATGGCCACCAAGCGCACGAAATCCGGCCAAGGCGCGACGTCGGGTACCAAGTCAGCGGGCAAGGCACCCGGAGCGCGGGGGCGGAAGCGGCTGAAGTTGCTCGTGCTGAGCGGACCCAACTTGCAGCGTTTGGGCAAGCGTGAACCCGACGTGTACGGGCGCCGGACCCTTGATGAAATCCACGCGGAATTGGAACAGGTCGCCGACGGACTCGGTGTGGACGTCGACTGCCGGCAGTCCAACTACGAAGGTGAGCTGGTTGGATGGCTGGGTGAGGCGGGGGACCAGGGCTTCTCGGGGGTCCTGATCAATCCCGGAGCGCTGACGCACTACAGCTATGCCGTCCACGACGCGATCAAAGCGAGCGGGCTACCGTGCGTGGAGCTGCACCTGTCAAACCCCGATGCGCGAGAGGAGTTCCGCCACGTGAGCGTGGTGGCCGCGGTGTGTGTCGGTCGAGTGGCGGGGTTTGGGGCAGACTCGTACCGCTTGGCGCTGATCGGGCTCGTGCAGAAACTCGCGTCCTCCAAGCGCTGAGTGGTTGGCGCTTCAGGTACGGAGCGTCGGGTGAAAATACGGGCGCAGCGGGGCCTGGCGAGAGAGGTGCTTGGTGGCACCTGGTGCGCCTCACCCCCCGATCCTGCTGATTGCCCGCAGCGTGATACAGCGTCGATCAACGCTCACCAAGGCAGCTCAGGCAACACGCGCTCGACGATCGGGGAAAGTCTTCCGCGATGTGTCCGCGCACCTGGGTACACTCGGGCGTCGTGGAGGTGATCGATGAGTGAGCGGGAGCGCTCGAGCCGCTTCAGTGTGTACGTCCCATCGCCCAAGGTTCGCTTGAACATGGGCTTGCCGATCTACAAGCCCGAAGACGGGGTTGGGACGTTCGGCTACACCGGGATGAGCCTGCAGTCTGATCGCCACCTGTTCATTGATGTGAACAAGGTCGCGCTGTATCAGAGCGGCAGCCATTCCATGTGGCAAGTGGGCGGAAAGTGGCTGCAGTACTCCAACGCCAACATGGTGATGGCGTGCACCGCGTCCAACATGGTTGCCGCTTCCGCCAAGGTGGTGATCGCGGCTGGGGCCGGACATGGGCAGATCACTGCGCTCGACCACGCTCAGCCGCACGTGACGCCGCGCATGGTCGACTACAATAACCTCGACCTGCATTACCGTGTGGAAGAGGTTCACAACGGCGTACGCCAGCTGATGTACGGCGATGGCTGGAAGACCGCGCGCGGCGACTCCCAGGACACTCAGTTCGAGGCCTACGTCAACGGCTACTCCGGCGGGCTGCTCAAGGACCTACACGATCAGTTCGTGGCGTTTGGCGACTCGCTGCAAGAAGCCCGTGCGTCGCTCCAGCCGCTCGAGTGGGAAGGTAACTACGTCGAGATGAAGAACGGCTTTCCGCCTGGTGCGGACAGCAGTGTTTATCCGGCGTTCAAGGCGTTTGACCCATATCCCGCGGCGGGCTTCCGCAATCCGGGGCCGGCCAAGACGTTTGGGCACTTCCTGCAGACGGTGAACTTCTTTCATCGCTTCGTCGATGTACTGGGCAAGGTCGGTCCGCTGATCACGGACAACTTCATTGGCTCGCGCATTCAGAACCTGATCAGCATCTGGGGAAACGCCCAGGAGGGCTTCCAGTCGGCCATGAATGTCGGCGACTTCGTGCGCTGGGATCAGAACACGGGTGACACTGGCTTTGCGATGACCGACGAGTTCGGCAACGTCGCCGCGCGCCCCGGGAACGCCGAGAACTTTGGTAGCGGGGGCGCGAGCCTCACCAGCGTGCCGGAGCTGTACGACCTGACGGGTCTCTCAGGGACCGACCTAGACATCAAGGTCTACGACAGCGAGGGGAACTCCAAGACACTGACGCTGGTGAACGCTGACGTCGCGTGTCCTTCGGCAAGCGTAACCCCAGTGACCAATCATGAAGCGATTGTGGTCACGGTCACCAACCCCAGCCTCCTGGCGAGCATCAAGGTCGGTGGCAAGCCCGCTTACCGCACGGATGCGGGAAGTGGCTTTGCCTGGAACGTGTTGCCCGACGGGTTCGAGGCGACGGGTGACACGATCAAGCGCAAGGACGGCGCGCTGTTCGCTGCGACCAACGCGGTGAACTGCACGTTCGCGAGCTCCGCGAGCGGAGCCATTAGCGTCGAGATTGATGGCACCACCAAGAGCATCGATCTAGCGACCCTGGTCGCGGCGTCAGATCGAGCTCAGGCGGTGGCTACGGCGCTTGGGAGCTTTGCGACCAAGTCGGGGACCAGCGTCACTATCGCCAGCGCGACCACGGGTGCCGGCTCTACCATCAAGATCCCGACGGACGACGACGAGTCCAAGATCAACCTCGCGAAGAAGTGGCTGGGAATTTCCGGAAGGATAAACAACGCAGGCGCGGCCAAGGGAACCGCGGCGTGGCTTGCGGCACAGCTGAACACGCTGGGGCTGAACTATGCGGCCTCCGCTGGTTCACCAGAGGACTTGGGCTCCGACGTGTGCACCGTGGCTCACAATAGCAGCGGTAGCTCGGCGTACTTGAAGATCACGGGTGGACCGACTTCGCGCCTGTTCGGTGAGGACCCGGCGATTGCCCAGGGCAAGGACGAGGGCTTCTACAAGAACTTCCAAGACGTGCGCGTCCTTCAGTTCGAGATCGCAAAGTGGCCAGAGGACGTGCGCAACCTGTTCCGTCCCGTCATCGAAGCGATGAAGGACGTGATGGCGGTGTACGATCGCATCAAGGGCATCATCGACGAGGCGCTCGCGCTTGCGGGCCTGAGCCTGGGTCCGCCGTCGGCGATCGGTCTGTTCGCCGGAGATGGCATCACTATCGGTGCGGGTGGAAAGCTGTTCGGCGTGGCCGATGGCATCACGCTGATTTCCACCCCCAAAGGCGATCCGGATGAAGACAAGTTCGCGATGGGGCCGGTCGAGAAGTGGCTGGTCAAAGCCCAGGAGTGGGATCCACTTCAAGAGTACTGGAAGAACCGCGACGCGGGGCACCCATTCCAAGTGCCGAAGAAGGATGGCCACAAGACGAGCGGCATACGCATCGTGAGTAACGACGATGTCTTCATGGCGTCGCGGTTCGAGATGCGTCTCACTTCCCTGCGGTACTTCACCGCGGAGGCGCCTTTCCTCGATCTGACCTCGGCTGAGAGCATGACGCTGTCAGTTCGCGAAGGCGAGTTCGGTGTCCACGCGAAGACCATCAACTTCGGCGTGGAAGCGGACTTCAACAAGCAAAAGGCCACCGAATGGATCCGCATGGTCAGCAAGGAGAAGGTCGAGCTGAAGAGCGAGAAGGCCACCTTGACGATGGACAACGACAAGATCCATTTGGGGGGTCGTGGGGACCAAGCATTCGCCGGCAAGCTCGACAAGCCGCGCGTCTATGTCTCGACCAAATCAGGCAGTGAAGCGGTTGGCATCGGAACCGACGACAACAGCGGGCAAGTCGGCTACGGCTTGATCGTCGAGTCCAACGCGAACCCCACGTTGACGGGCAAGAGCGAACTCAGTCTTGCTGCTGGCGGCTCCGGGATCACCGTCAAGGGCGCTGGCGTCGAGGTGACCGGTCAATTCAAGGTCGGCCCCGAGTTCGTGGTGAAGGCCTCAGGGAAGCTCAGCCCGGCGACGGTGGTGAAGAGCGTGCTCGCTCAGCACCCCAGAGCGATGCAGCTGAAGCCGGAGTACACGGCGTTGATGACGCAGGCGAAGGCGCTGCTCGCCGCTGCAGACGGCGTCATCAGCGCGCTCGAGGCCGCGGAGAAGAGCCGCGCCTTGGCCATCTTGCCCCCGACTCGACTCGCCGCAGACAAGGCCATGCACCTCCTCCAGGAGCAGTTCGTGGACATGAAGGCGGAGCTGGCTGACCTGAACGTCGACCGCAATCGGCTGATCGCCGAGGCCAAGCTCTATGACGTCGACGACGCGGCCTTGGGACGCAAAGAACCAGACGACACCGACGTCTTCTACGAGCACTGAGTCATGTCGGACGACATCGAATACCCGAGCTCCGCCATCGCGTACACGCATCCCGCGAGGCTCTCCGCGACGGCCATCCAGCGTGGGCTGGTCGTCGAGTTTCGGTCAACGTTCAGCTACTTGGAGTTGGCGTGTGGTGACGCGAGTAACTTGCTGCCACTTGCCGTGCAATTCCCCGAGGCAACATTCATCGGCGTCGACCTGGACGCCGGCGCGATTCTACGTGGTGAACGCCGCGCGAACGCGCTGGGCGTCAAGAACCTACGCCTGATCGCCGGCAACCTGAGCGACGTCGCGCTGAGTGGTGCGTTCGACTTCGTGATCGCGCACGGTGTCTACTCGTGGGTCGCGGCGGACGTACAAGCTGCGCTCTTGAGGCGCGCCCGAGAGTGGCTCGCGGAGCGGGGCGTGCTGTACGTGAGCTATAACACGCTGCCCGGTTGGGGGTTGCGTGGGGTGCTGCGGGCCGTGATGCGGGACGCTGCTGCGGAGGAGCTCGAGCCACGGGCCAAGCTGCGCAAGGCGAAGCTCGCCGTCAGTCGACTCCAGCAGCACGTGCCTCAGGATAATCCCTATGGCGCGTTGTTGGGGGCGGAGCTCGGCCTGGTTCTGAACAAGCAGGATGGCTATCTGCTTGGTGAGCACTTGGCCGAGCACAACGAAGCGCTCTTCGTTGGCGAGTTCCTGGGGCGCGCTGGGGAGCAGGGCCTTCAATTCCTCGGGGAACAGATCGCGGCGACGCCCGACGGCGCGCTCGAGCAGCGCTTGCCGGCCCAGCTAGAGGCGCTTGGTCTGCCCGAAGCCGAAGCCCAGCGTCACCTCGATGTGCTCTGCTATCGGCAGTTTCGCGCGACGCTCCTTTGCCACCAGGAGCGAGCGCTCAAGCCTCGGCTGGTCGCGCGGCTCCGCGATGCGGGCTTCATCGCAGGTCACCTCAACGTGCTCGCGCAAGAGCCGTTGCTTGCGCCGGGCGAGAAGCTCGGCTTCGAGACCGCCCAGGGCGTGGTGATCGAGTCGGAACAACCACTCCAGAAGGCCGCCCTGTTGGTGCTCTCTAGGAGCTTTCCCCGTGGCTTACGCATCGCTGATCTGATGAGCGCGGCCCTGGCGGAACTCAAGGCGCGCGCGTTGCTGGAGGTCAGCCCGGTTTCTCCAAGCTCGATCGAGGACGCCATCCGTGACCTGCTTGATCTGGTCGAGCGGCGGCAGCTCGAGCTGTTGCCCTGGACACCTCAAACCGCGACTCGAATCGTAGGCCCTCGTCCGTGCTTGCCTGCGCTCACCCGGCTAGAAGCGACCCGAGGGCACGTAACGACGCCGCGCCATGAAGCACTTACTTTGGATGGCTTCCGCGCGGCAGTTCTTACCCTGCTCGACGGCCGTCACGATGTCGGGCAGCTGGTCGGTGAACTGCGCGCGCTCCTCGAGGCTGGGGAGCTTCGGCTGAGCGCGGAGGAGCGGAAGGTGTTCGAGGACGACGCCAGTGTGCAGGCGCTGATCCTCCAGTGCATGCGTGAAGCGCTGCAGTTCGGGCTCTTCACCCCGGAAACGACGACGCAGCCCGCGCCGCAAGAACTCCACTCATAGCCGCGCGGAGCGCGGGCGCCTCCGCGAAGCGCCCGCATCAAGAGGCCTCAAGCGTCGTCGTCCATCTCCAACAGCACGCCAGACATCGATTTGAGGATGTTGCGACTCGTGTTGAGTCGTGACCCTCGGACCGGGGACGGCGTGATTGGGTTGGGGATCGAACCGACGATCACCGGTCGGTCTGGATCCCCGTTGATGAAAGAGATCGCGACCTCGGTGCCGGGCTTGAGCGGAAAGTGCATGCCGTAGTCCGGGCCCGTGTGAGGCTGCATCATGCGGATCGGGCGCGAGGCGCGCGTCTCGCCGGGGTCCACGGCGTCGAACAGCAGTGAGACTTCATAGCGCCCCTCTTCGTCAATCATGGGCTCTGTGGGAGAAGCGCCGACGATGATGCCCGTGCAGAGTCCAGGAATGCGCGGGCGAGGTGAGACCACCGGCGCCCGATACGTGACCGAACTTATTTGCGTGCGGAAACGATTCGTGTAGCCGCTATCTTCGACCACGTGCTCCACCTGAGTGACGAGCAAGTCGAAATCCTGGTCAGGGTGTTCTTCCAGCGTAAGCGTGCCACCAGCACGAAACGCGGGCAGGTTGCTCACGCCTTCGTAGGTGGTCTGCTGCGCCAGCAGTGCCTCAGCACGGCGGGTTGCGAAGAACTGTCCCTCGTCTGGGGTCTTGAAGTGCAGGCCGTACTCGATGACTAGACCGTCACCGGTGCCAGATACTGGCGCGCTCGCCTGCAGGTTCACCGTCGGGGTGCGGTAGTTATAGTCGTGGGTCCCAAAGGCGCTGGGCAACGCGCGCTCGATGCGAGAGAAATGTTGCACACCCAAGCGGCGCCCTAGGTCGTCTTCATGAAACGGGGCGTAGACGATGCGGGTGTGCTCGGACTGCGGATTCGCGGGCTGATCCGTGTCGTCGTCCGCTGGCTCTTCACCTTCGGGCTCAGGCGGGCTCACCGCCACGTCCATGATGCCCTCGTTGTCGTCACAGAAGACCCATTTGTCTCGCTTGCCGTGCTCGAAGAAGAAGTAGATCCCCCAGTGCTCACACAGGCGCTGCAAGAACGCGAGATCCGTCTCGTGGTACTGCAACACGAACTCACGCTCTGGATAGTCGCCTGTGAGTCGTAGCTGAAAGTCTGCTTCTGGCACGAGCAGAGCGCGCTTCATCACCCGCGCGATGATCTGCGGAGCCGAGCCCACGTAGGCCTCGGTGCGCTCGTGAATCGTGGTGCTCCAGGCTCGGGGTACGAAGCGGACGCTGATGTCCCGCTGGTCCTCCTGGACAGAGAGTAGTTGCTTGATCTCGACGATGCGTCCCCAGATCACGCGCAGCAGCTCATTGCCGCGGAGAAACAATAAGCCAACTCGAGCTCGGGGATCCACCAGGCGTCCCGTCTCGACGTTGTTGGCGACCTCGATCTCGCAGCGGATCGAGAAGTCAAACAGCTGCCCGATCGCTTCGGTACCTCGCAGGCTCGAGACTTCGAGCATGCCGGAGAATGCGTTCGAGATCAGTCGGATGCGGATTCTTTCGTCTTCCATGGCCCCTCAAATGCGTTTGGCTGCGCTCTTCGCCGTAGTGCTACCGCCTGCGCTTCAGGATCGGGTGGGTGAGCTTGGTTTGGGTGAGGATCGCCTGGTCGAGGCGCGCGTCGATCAACGTCGCTTCCAGCGTCTCAGCGCCGTGCAGGTTTGAGCCTCTGAGGTCGGCGCGGGTGAGATCCGCGGACTCCAGGTTGGCTTCCATGAGGTTCGCAAAGCCGGCATGGGCGTCCGTCAACAGCGCGTAGCGCAGGCGAGCTTTGGGAAGCTTGGCGCGCATGAGGCTCACCTGAGTGAGGTTCGCGTGGTTCAGCACGGCCTCGTCAAGTTGCGCGCCGTCGAGCCGCGCTGCCTGCAGCACGCCTTCGGCGAAGCTCGCGCTGCGGGCGTCGACTTCGCGCATGGAAGCGCCGCTCAAGTCAGCTTGATCTCCACGGAAACGCTGCATGTTGGCGCCATCGAAGCACGCGCCTGCGAATTGGGCTTCGTAGGCAGACGTGTCTTCCAGGGTTGCCCGCATGAAGTTCGCGCTGAGGAACTTGGATGCGCCCAGGTCGGCTGTCCTCAGGTTCGCCTCACTGAAGTTGGCGTTGTCGATCTCTGAGTCCGCCAGGTTGGCGCCGGTCAGGTCGGCAGCGTAGAAGTTGGTGCCGTTTCCGCGGCTACCACTGAGATTCGCGCTGGGGAGCTTGGCGCGTTCGAAGGTTGCCGCGGAGAGCTGAGCGTCCGCAAGATTTGCCATTTCCAAGTCGGCGCCGTCCAGGCTCGCACCCGTAAGGTTCGCTCCAACCATCGACGCGTGCCTGAGGTTGGCCCCGCTCAGGTACGCCCCGCTGAGCGCTGCGCCGCCTAGCTTGCTCGCGCTCAAGTCGCGGCCCCTCAGATCGAGACGAGACAGATCACAGCCTGCCAGGTCGAGGCCCGAGAGCGACTCCCCGGAAGCGACGAGCGCTTCAACTTCTTCTCGCGTGCGTGTCGGTGCGGCGGTCGGCGCAGACGCGCGAGGTTTCTCGTCGGGTAGCGGTAGGCGCTCCCTCAGCCGTTCCCGCCGCTTGCGTTGCTCAGCCTCCACCTTGGGGTCGGAGATGCCAAAGCGGAAACCGATGGCGTCAGCGGCAGGTTCTTGGCCACCGCTCACCCATGCGCTGAAGCGCCTGCGACACTGCTCGACGTCCGCAGGGCGCATCACGTCGTCCCAGGTGACATACACCAACGCGAGCTCTGGCGCGATCGCGGAGGAGACTTCAGTGAAGCCGCGCCACACCAGGTGGGCGCGCATCGCGTCTGCATCGAAGACGACCGTATCGAGCTTCAGCGGGACTTCGCTGAACTGGAATCCGTGCTGTCGGGTGGTCTGGGTGAATGCGCGCGCGCGCCTACCAGGCAGCCTGCCTTCGATGCGGGCTAGTTCAGGATGGAGTCCCTCGAGGCAGAAGCGCTCGTTCCCGTGAGCCTCTGCCAGCTGTTGCGCCGGGGGGGCCGCGTTGAAGTACTTGTAGTCAAAATCCGGAGGGAAATATGGCCAGTGCTGCTCTAGCCAGCGGTCGTCGTACGTCCCGAGGTAGGCCTGCCGGTCGCCCCAGCTCTGGGGAAGTGGCCCAAGGCAAGCCGGGGACGGGCGATCACGCTGCGTCTTTATCAGTCGGTCCGGGTCTTCGAAGTTTGGCAACAGGCGCGCGCCGCCACCTTCGATGACGCCGCGCCCGACGGGGTTTGCCCCATAGCTCGCGCCGCCGAAGGCGTACTCATACCGAAGCGGCAGCCGCTTGAGCCTCGACGGGCGAGTCATCCCGAGGGCTTCCCAGTAACGGTCACCAATCCACGCGATACGACGCTTCAGGCCACCGAACTCAAGACTGATGAAGCTCGAAGTATCATTGCCGTGGGGATAAGCATGGCCCTGAACCCAGACGTCGACACCCAGCTTGAGTGGCGAGAAATCATTCGCGTAGCGCAAGCTGGCTTCAGCGTCGTCGTCCCAGTACACATCGGCCGAGAGGGGATCGCTTTCTACGAGCGGAGCGGCGGTCTTGCCGGGGCGTAGCTCGAGGGTGCTCTTGGCGATGACTACGAGCGCGGGCAGCTCAGGCTTGAAGCGCCAAGGGATGCTCGCGACTGAGAACGCGCCGTCTGTATAGACGGGCACGGTCTCCTTGGGACGCTGAGGTAGGTCAAACACTGGTCTGCTCGGGTGTGCTGCGCGGAAGGGTCAGGGAAAAATCGTGACCTTGGCCTGGCTCGGGGCCATCTGGAAGCCGCCGGGCGCATTGGGATTCGAGCCGTTGTGAGCGGACATGGCGACCTGATGCACCATGCCTTTACCCTCAGCGATCACCTTCGAGCTGCCCTTCTTGAACACCACCTTTTGCCCGACAGTGCCTGACACGACGCCTCCGGCGGAGCCAGCTTGGTCGCCCATGCTGCTTGGGATCTCCGAGGTCTCGATGACAGTCTGCTTGTTCTCGATCAGCACCTTGGTGCTCACCTTGGTTGCGTTGGAAACCATCGCCGTGTTGGGAAATGGTGTGGGCACCGGCGGAGCCGGGGGCGCCGGGACCTGGCACACGTCGGGAACGGCCATGCAAGTTCCACTTGCTTTGCTGGATGCAGGAAACATGCTCTCTCCTCAGCCGAGCAAGACGCGCTTGCCGTCGATGCGAGTATCTTTTTCCGAGCGGATACTTGTACGCTGTGCGAAAAGCTCCAGCGTTGAGTCGACGAGGGTGCGTAGGCGTTTGGCGCGCGTCTCTGCGACCCGCTCCACGTCGACGAAGGCCTCTGCGACTCGGGTAAGCAGACGCTCGCCGCTGAGTTCGAGGCGACCAAAATCGAATCGGGTCGCGTCTCCCCTTATTGAGAGCTGCTGGCTCGCCAGCTCCGCTGCAGGAGCGCTGAACTCGATGCGCTGTCCCGCTGAAACTCGTACGCAGCCCGCGGGCGCAGCGAGGTGAAGGTCGGCGGTGGCTCTCAGTTCCAGCGTTCCGCTCTGCGTGTCGTAGTTGACCAGTAATCGCCCTGCGTTGTCGTACAGGGCGAGTGTGCCCCCAGTGCGCTCCGCGTATGCGCCCGCCTCCGACGTGACGCGGGGCGCGTCTTCGTGCGCCGCGGTGTGTAGTACGCCAATCACGAAGTGCTCGGCTCCGCCGCTTGGTTCGCGTGGGGTCGAGTGCACGAGGACGCGGTCACCCGCATGGGCTGTGTAGTTCGGGATTGCTAACCGTGCGGAAATGACGTTCGCGTCGCCGTGACTGCCCGGGCGCAGTCTCAGCTCCATACGCTGTCCCGTCACGTGCAGCACCAGGGCTTCCTGGGTTCGCGGAGCTTCGAGTAAGGGAGTAACTGCAGGATCCGTCATGGCCTAATAATCCTCCGCGCGTTCACGCTCTGGGTCCGTGTACCGAATGTCGTCGAGGCGAGCGCGACTCATGTGGCAGCCGCCGACGCTCGCGCGATGCAGGCTCGCGTGGCTCAGGTTGGCGTCCATGAACACACTCCTATCGAGCTTCGCATGGTCGAGGATCGCCCAGACCAGACTGGCCGAGCGAAAGGAGCACTCACTGAGGTCCGCCTTCTCGAACCGTGCATGGTCGAGCTTGGCTTGCTTGAAGCTCGCGCGGTGGGCGACGCAGCCCCCGAACTCGGCATCACGGAACTCGCCTTGTCCGAGGTCTGCGCCGCTCAGGTTGGCGCCGGAGAAATCCGCTCGCTCGCCCTTGAAGCCGATCAGACGAGCCAGGCTAAGGTCGGCCTCTCCAAATCCGACCTGCACGCCGCGAGCATCGCTGAGGTCGCAGCCGACGAGCTTGGCCTTTGCGAAATTCGAGTTGTGGAGGTTGAGTCTGCGCAGGTCGAGGTGGCTCAGATCGCTCTCCTCGAACAGACACTGATCGAAGCTGGTGCTTGCATCCAGCTTGGTTGTCTGCAGGTTGGCTCCCGAGAAGTCCGCGAGGCGAAAGCGCACGCCCCGCAAGTCGGCTCCCTCGAGTTGGTCGCAGACGACTCGCGCCGCCCTCAGGTCGAGTCCGGAGAGCCAAGCTGAGTTGAGTACGACCCCAATCAGCTGCGCATTGTCGAAGCGCGCCCCGGTCAGGTCGCTCGAGCCGAGGTTGGTCAGGGTGAGGTTCGCGTCTGTGAAGTCGGCGGTGGCGAACGCATGTCCGCTCAGATCGGAGTCGGCCAGGTCAGCGCTGCGGAAGCGAGCGCCTCGCAGATTGCAGTTTTCGAAGCGCGACCCGGACAGCTTCGCGCTGTCGAAGAAGGCGTCACTCAGCTCGCAAGCAACGAAGCGCGTCTGACGTAGATCTTGTCCGCTCAGGTCGACTCCGTTGGCGACCACGCCCCGGAGTTCACGCCCCAATAGCTGACGACTAGCCGCCGCAGCCAACAGCTCTGCCTGAGTCTGGATCGCGGATGAACCCGAGGCTGGGGCATTGGCCGGGTTTTCGCTCACGCTTCACCGCCGTAGATCTTGCGCCAGTGGCGCGTGGCGCTCTCGTACTGCTGTTTCCACTGGGCGTATTCCTCCGGATTCGTGGCGAGCCGCTCTCGATAGTCACTCATCAGGTTATGCCGTTGCATTTCCGTGAGGTTATATTTTTGGAGGACGTGGTTCTTGGCTTCCCGAGGTGCGACTGCGATCTCGGCGCATAGCATCGCGAACTCGAACAGGGTGAGTTGGGGCGCCGCGCCCTCGGCGGCCGCTGGCTCGACGGCTGAAGGAGCGGGTGCTGGTGGCTCCGCGGGAGCCGCGAAACCTGGCGCCACGTCACCGAGCATCGCTGTCTGCTTGAGGTTGCCCCGGGTCGCGGCTTCCAGCTGGCGCTGGAGCTCCTCGCTGTCTTTTCCAATCGGCAGCGTGCGCTCCGTGCGCTGGCTCTGAACCTGCGCTGGAGCTGGCGGAGCGGAGCTAGGCCAACCGGTGCTTGCTTGGACCGGCTGTGGAATGGGAGCGGAGCCCACGCGTGCGGGTTGAACCAGTGCTGGTTCTGGCACTGGCACTTGTGCCTGACTCGGAAACGGGACGGGGGACACGACCGGCATCGGCGGCGCGGGGGAGTGGGGCACCGGTGAGGCGACGGGGCGTGGAGCGGGCACAATCGGCACCGGACTCGTCGGCATGGGTGGAATGTGCGGCGCGGCCTGCGGCGACGCTGGGTGCTGTGACGGTGCCCGGTTCTGAGAAGTCTGGTTCTGAGGCGAGACGAAGAAGGCTGCCGCGTCACGCGCCGGAGGCGCTGCATACCCCTGAGGTGCTGCTGCCCTCGCGCCCGGAGCGCTGGGCACGGCAGCCCGCAATGCTGCCGACAGCTGAGCCATGTTGGCGAAGCGTCGAGAAGGTTGCTTCTCCAAGCAGCGGCGAATCACTGCTGCGACTTCGCTTGGCAGGTCGCTCGAGAGCTCGGGTGGATCGTTCAGCACCGAGAGCACCAGCCCGGTGAGGTTGCTCGCTTCGAATGGGATGCGCCCCGTCAGGAGCTCATGAAGCATGATTCCGAGCCCCCAGACGTCAGCGCGTTCGTCCACGCTGCGGGAGGCTTGGATTTGCTCCGGCGCCATATAGGTCGGAGTGCCCAGCGCTTGCTCTTGAGAGGTCAGCGCGGACATCGCGACTCGGGCTACGTCAAAGTTTGCAACGTGAAGCCTGAGCGGGTCTTCGCTTACCACCATGTTTCGGGGTGCGACGTCACGATGCACGACCCCTGCGCGATGGGCGTACCCCAAGGCCTCAGCCGCCTGCAGCACCAGCTCAGCGGCGTTGCTGAGCGCGAGCTGGCCGTGGCGTTCGAGGTACTGATCGAGCGGTTCCCCGGGGATATGTTCGATGACCATGTACGGTCGCCCGTCCTCGAGTTCTCCGCTCGAGAGTCCGCGGATGAGGTGCGGCGCGACCAACCGCTGGCTGAGTTCAGCTTCGCGTTTGAAGCGCTCGATGGCTTCTTTGTGCGAGGCGTATTGTGCCCGCAGCACCCTGAGCTCGACGGCTTCTTGATACTGAACTGAGTCGGCAAGGAAGCGCTGCGCGAGCGGGTGCGGTGCCAGTTCGTCGGTCAGGGTGAAGTCGTCCGACAGCTTGCTTCCAACGCTCAGCTCCATCTCGCCTCCAAGGAATCGACGCGCGGAGCGCGGATTCAAGCGGCACCTTATCCGCGGAGGGCAGCGGTCTCAACCGACTCGCAACCGGAAATCTCGGTGGCGAGGGAGTGAACGGCGTTGTGCGTCAACCCCGCGCGCGGGGCGACGACTTCGCCTTCACTGCCTTCGGCGTGGGTGCTTTGGTCCCGCTTGACGCTGGCGTGGCTGCCTTCGGCTTAGGAGGCTGTGCCTTGGGAGCTTTTGCCTTGGGAGCTTTTGCCTTGGGAGCTTTTGCCTTGGGAGCTTTTGCCTTGGGAGCTTTTGCCTTTGCAGACTTTTCGGTGTCCGTGCGCCGTGCTCGAGGTGGTTTGCGACCGACGTTCTCTGCAGCAAACGCGTTGGGGCAAGCATCGGTTACGGGGCATGCAGCGCACGCAGGTGAACGCGCCGCACAGATCCGCCGACCGTGGAAGATGAGCGTGTGCGAGAGCATGTCCCAGTCTTCCCGAGGGAAGAGTTCCATGAGCTCCGCCTCGATCTTCTCCGGGGTGGTCTCTTGAGTCCAGCCGAGGCGCTGAGAGATGCGCTGCACGTGGGTGTCAACAACAACACCCTCAGGTGCACCAAACGCGACACCCAGGACCACGTTTGCCGTCTTCCGGCCAACTCCCGACAGCGCCACCAGCTCCTCCAACTTGCGCGGCACCTCGCCTCCGTGGCGCTCGAGCAACTGGCCAGCGAGTGAGGTGATGTTCTTCGCCTTCTGGCGAAACATGCCCATGCGGCTAAGCACCTGCTCCACTTCAGCGCGATCCGCTGTGGCGAGGGCTTTGGGAGTGGGCCAGCGTCGGAAGAGCTCCGGCGTGACTTGATTGACCAGCACGTCCGTCGTCTGCGCAGACAGCACCGTGGCGACGATGAGCTGAAACGGAGACGCATGGTCGAGCTCGCAGTGAGCGTCGGGGTGCTTGGCGCGCAACGCCGCAAACGTTTCCTTGCAGATACGTTGTGCTTGCGCGATGCGCGCCGGCTTACGGCTCATTCCGACTCCGGCTCAGCGGGTTCGTCGTCAGTGCTCTCGGGTGCGTCGTCGGATTCTCCGCTGTCGCCCGCGTCGCTCTCGGAGCTCGCTTCGCCGTCGGTGGAGTCAGCATCGGCGCTCGCCGGGTTGTCCTCACCCCCAACCCCGTCCAAGCCCTCTTCGTCGTCTTCGTTCTCGGCCACGACTTCGAGTGCGACGACGCGCTCTTCCTCGTCCACGTTCATCACGCGCACGCCCTGAGCGTTACGGCCCGTTTCGCGGATCTCTTCGCAGCGCGTGCGAATGGTCTGCCCGCGATCGGTCATCAGCAGGACCTCTTCCTTCGGACCGACGAGCGCGATGCCGACCACCGGACCATTGCGGTCACTCGCGTCGATCAGGATGATGCCCTTGCCGCCGCGGTTCTGCTGGCGGAACTCTTCCAGGCGCGTGCGCTTGCCGTAGCCGCGTTCGCACACTGCGAGCACCGAGTCTCGTCCCGGTTGGCCCGTGGTCGCGAAGCCCACGACGACATCGTCTTCCACCAACTCGATGGCCTTCACACCTCCGGCGCCTCGCCCCATGGTGCGCACCTGGGACTCGTCGAAGCGGATCGATTTGCCGGTCTTGGTGGCGATCAAGAACTCCGCGGTGCCATCGGTCAACACCGCAGCGAGCAGCTCATCGTCCTCGGCGATCTTCACGCCGATGATGCCCTTCTCGCGGTAGTTCTGATAGTCGCTGAGCGCGGTCTTCTTGATTTGACCCTTCTTGGTCAAGGTCGTGACGAAGTGGCCGTCGTCGAAGTTCTCCGCGATGGTGATCGCCATCACGCGCTCACCGGGCTCGATGCCGATGAAGTTGACGATCGCGCGGCCCTTCGCGTTGCGCGCGGCCTGGGGGATCTCATACACCTTCTTGACGTAGACCTTGCCGCGCTCGCTGAAGAACAGGACGTAGCTGTGGGTCGAGCTGATGAAGAGCTGGCTCACGAAGTCGTCAGTCGCCGCTTCCATGCCGCGGTTGCCCTTGCCGCCGCGCTTTTGCGCGCGATACACGCTGAGCGCGGTGCGCTTGATGTAGCCGGTGTGGGAGATGGTCACGACCATCTCTTCTTCCTGGATCAGATCCTCGATCTGGATCTCCGCCTCGTCGTCGATGATTTCCGTGCGGCGAGGCTGGCCATGCTTCTCTCGGACCTCGTTCAGCTCGCCAACGATGACCTCCATCAAGCGCGTCTCGCTTGCGAGGATGGCTTCGAGCTCGGCGATCAGATCGCTGAGCTCGGCGTACTCCTTCGCGAGCTTCTCGGCTTCGAGGCCCGTGAGGCGAGCGAGGCGCATGTCCAGGATGGCCTTGGCCTGACGCTCACTGAGGAAGTAGTCGCCGCGTGCCTTGGCCGCCGCGACTTCACTCTCAGGACGACCGGCGCGCAGCACGAAGGCCTCGAGCCCCTGCAGCGGCAGCTTCATCAAGCGTTCCCGCGCGACGTCTGGATCCGCTGATGAGCGAATCGTCTCGATCACCAGGTCGGTGTCGGTCGTGACCATGCCGAGGCCTTCCACCAGCTCGCGCTGGGCTTGGGCTTTGGTGAGGTCGTAGCGGGTGCGGCGGGTGACCACCTCGCGGCGGTGATCTACGAACAGCTTTAGCGTGGTCTTGAGGTCGAGGACTTCCGGCTGGTTCTCGACGATCGCGAGGTTGATGATGCCGAAGGAGGTCTGGATGTCCGTCAGCTTGTAGAGCTGATTCAGCACCACGTCGGGGAAGACGTCCTTCTTGAGCTCGATCACCAGGCGCATGCCGTCGCGATCGCTCTCGTCTCTTGCCTCGCGGATCCCCTCGATGCGCTTCTCACGGATCAGGCTGCCGATCTTCGCGTGCAGGCGGGCCTTGTTGACCTGGTAGGGCAGCTCGGTGATGACGATCTGCTCGCGCTCGCTGCCCTGCACCTTCTCCACGTTGCTGCGCGCCCGCATGACCACGCTGCCGCGGCCCGTCTTGTAGGCCTGGTAGGCGCCGCTGCGGCCGCAGATGATGCCGGCGGTGGGGAAGTCAGGGCCGGGGATGATCTCGAACAGCTGCTCGATGGTCAGATCCGGATTGGCGATCAGCTGGATGCAGCCTTCGATCACCTCGTTCATGTTGTGGGGCGGGATGTTCGTCGCCATGCCCACCGCGATGCCGCCGGAGCCGTTGACCAGCAGGTTCGGGTAGCGCGCCGGGAGCACCGTCGGCTCGGTGCCTTGGTCGTCGAAGGTAGACGTGTAGTCGACAGTGTCCTTGTCGATGTCCGTCAAGAGCTCCATCGCGACGCGCGCTAGGCGCGACTCGGTGTAGCGGTACGCAGCGGGCGGGTCGCCGTCGACTGAGCCGAAGTTGCCCTGACCGTCCACCAGCGGATACCGCATGGAAAAGTCTTGGGCCATGCGCACCAGGGCGTCGTAGACGCTCGCGTCGCCGTGAGGGTGGTAGTTACCGAGCACCTCGCCGACGACCTTCGCGCATTTGCGGTAGCCGCTACCGGGAGTCAGGTTCATCTCCCGCATCGCGTAGAGGATGCGGCGGTGGACGGGCTTCAAACCATCGCGCGCGTCGGGGATCGCGCGGCCGATGATGACGCTCATCGCGTAGTCGAGATACGAGGTGCGCATCTCGTCGCGAATGCTGATTGGCTGGTCGGAGGAGGGAGTGGTGGGGGTCTCGTCTGACATGATTCTGGGTCGCCCTTTGGAGCGATCAGCGCGCGTTCGTCGCTACAAATGCTGCGAACGCGCGCCTCGACTCAGGGACACTCCGAGGTACCCCAGAAGGGCCCCGGTAGCAATCCCGACGAAGCATTAAAAGTGCTGTGATTTCAGCGGCTTCAGCGCACGTTCCAAGTTTCTTTTTGGGGTCCGTTGCGCAGCTGTCTGGAGACTTCCGCGCTGGAGAAAACAGGCGCGAAAAGCCCCTCGATTTCGTAGCCGAACGACGACGAGCGCTGGCGTGCAGCCGCGCAGCGAACTGCGCTAGACCGAGCTGCGCGCTCGTAGCCCGACCGGCTCGTCGTACAGCACACCGCCTTCGCCGAGGTCTGTCAGGCGCGCGCTGATCAACGCGTTCGCCGAGGCGTTCCAAGCGAGGTGTCCGCCTTTCGGGAGCAACGCAACGTCTCGTCGCTGTTCGGCGTCGAACACGAGGCGTACGGGCATCGCGCCGTGCGCCGACTCGAGGTCCACGATCGCGCCATCGGTGAAGTCAGAAGCCGCTTCCGGGTGGATACGGGCTTCAAGCGGTAGCTCGGGCTCGCTCGCCCATTGGGAAGACTGGGCGCGAGGAGTCGACAAGGCCATGAGCCGCAGTGGGAAGCGCGTGCTCAACGCCGGCGGCGCGGCCGGCAGCGTGGTGAGCAACTCGACCTTTCCGCTCGATGTGGCGAAGCGTCGGTCCGCGAACAAGACGCCCTGTGCCTCGGGATTGGCCACGGCCGAATGATCCAAGGTGTCTACCGTCACACCCGCGTTGCGCAAGCCAGGCCCAAGGAGTCGCTCCTTCCACTGTCGCGGGGT
Organism: Polyangiaceae bacterium; assembly: GCA_050183255.1. Taxonomy (GTDB): domain Bacteria; phylum Myxococcota_A; class Polyangia; order Polyangiales; family Polyangiaceae; genus JAHBVY01. The sequence continues at coordinate 25,265 of JBFXBK010000090.1, forward strand.
CCCCGCCATTTGCGCTTGGATTTGGGGGTGAGTCGCGCTGAAGCGTGTCGCGAGCAGCTGCATGATCTCGAGATCGCTCTTCACGTCGCCAGGCGGAGCAACAACAGGCACCGCGCTCGAGACGTACTGGTGACCATAGGATCCAACTAGGTCGTCCGCTTCGAGCAACGTGGGGGTAGGGAGCACCACGTCGGCCAAGGCAGCCGTATCCGTGAGGAATGAATCGCACACCACCAGCAGGTCAAGCGCCTGGAGAGCGCGGCTCGTGGTCTCGCTGTCTGGCAACATCGCCACGGGGTTGCCTGCCGTGACCCACACGGCCCGGATTGGAGGATCGGAAGCCTCTAGGAGCATGGGGCCGAAGAGCGGCTCCGGGATCGTCCGCGCGTTCGCGCCGCTGATGAAGTCGTCCGCGAAAGCGGCGCGCCGGCGGTAGTAGAAGGAGGCGCCACCACCAGCCACGCCCAGGTTTCCGCTCAAGGCGCAGAGCGCGTCGATCGCGCGCACCGCGGCACCTCCGGCTGTGCGGCGTCCCAAGCCCCAGCCGATGAGCGACGCGGTGGGCCCCGCGGCGAGCGCCGCCGCCACGTGCTCCGCGTGCTGTGTGGGGACGTCCGCTTCGGCGCACCACTCCGCGATGCTCCTACTCTCGCAGAGCGCGCGAAACGCCTCGATCTGGTTGATGTAGTCCGCTGCGTCGGCGGGTACTGAGCCCCGCTCAAATAGAATCCGTGCGGCAGCCATGCAGAGGGCGAAGTCTCCACCGGGGCGCGGGCTGATGAGGACATCACACAGCTTGGCGCTCGCGTGGCTCACCGGGTCGATCAGCGTGAGCTTGCAGCCGTTCTGCTTGGCGCGCTTCAGGATGGGGACCAGGTGGGGGCCCGAAGTGATGACGTTCTTTCCCCACAGGAGGATGTGCTTGCTCTGTTCGAGCAACTCCGGCGGGGAGCTGTCGGAGACTCCAAAGTCCAGCTTCTGTGCGGCGCTCCCGGCGCCACCGCAGATATCGCCGCGCTTGGTCGTGACGGGACCCCAGTGTTCCCAGAAGTAGTCGGTGAGGCCGAGCAGGAGACCGAGGCTGCCGCCACTGCGATAGTGAAACACGCTGGCCGGGCCATGCGCTGCGCGGACCCGATTTAGTTTTTCCGCGCAGAAATCA